>JAISFF010000015.1 GCA_031263725.1 Lysobacteraceae bacterium
ATCGAGCCGGTTTTCAGCGACGAGTTGCGAATGCCGGCTCTTGGGGATGCACGGCTTGAAACGCCCTTTGGTTTTACCCCGCAAGCCTTCTTCACGCATCAACCTGGCCACGCGCTTATGGCCAATGGGATGAGTCCGTGCACGCAGTGCCCGAACCAGACGGGGACGACCGTAGCTGCCGCGGCTATCGGCATGCAGGCGACGCAACTCCACGCGCAAGGCCGCATCGGCATCCGGACGATCCTGGCGGTGCAAGTAGTGATGAAAACCGGAGACGGATACCTCCAGCACACGGCACAAGGATCGGATCGGATATCGGTCGGCTTGGCTTCAGCCGTCTAACGTGAGCAGATTCGGCTGGGTCAGAACAATGGATGTTCTCCAAAGCAGGCCGACCGGCCGCAGGGTTACACCCAAATTGCACTGGCATCCGAAGAAAATCGCTTGAAACTCTTGCAGGGCCTATCGCTCAGTGATTGGAGCGACGGGTTCACACGGTGTTCCAGGCAAGGATCTTGAGTAAAAACAGTCGTTTACACGGAAGCAGTTATCTTCGGGTAAGCGGTGGTGTAAGCTGCAAAGGTTTCGCGCGCCTAGCTCAGTTGGTTAGAGCGCTCGACTCATAATCCACTGATCGAGACCAGATCGGCGAGGCAGAACTGAGCGGGACAGCCACCCTTCCGCCCCCATCAAAAAAGCAAAAAGGGCCTATAGCTCAATCGGTTAGAGCAGCGGACTCATAATCCGTTGGTTGCAGGTTCAAGTCCTGCTGGGCCCACCACATTCAAGTTCCACAGCATCCCAAAAAGGCCAGTATTCCCAATGAAATCAAGGGATTTGGCCTTTTTGCTGTCTGATGATGTCTAGTGGAAGCCCTTGCAATCCGGGCACGCGTGGGGGCAAATATGGGGGCAATCCATGCATTCCATCATGACCTGCCCCCATGCCGCTAACCGATACCACCGTCCGCAAAGCGGATCGCGCAGATGTCAAAGTGGCGGAGTCGGGCTGTAAGCCGGGTTCTGTCGTGGACAGTCATTCTTCTAGGCGCAATGTCGCCATTGCGTTCGAGCGACCTACCCGGACCCGACGCGGGCCGCGTCATGAGGTCCCTATTCGGTCTTGCTCCCGGTGGGGTTTGCCATACCGGTCCGTTGCCGGACTCGCGGTGCGCTCTTACCGCCCCATTTCACCCTTGCCACGCGCCCCGAAAGGCCGTTCGGCGGTTTGCTTTCTGTTGCACTTTCCGTCGGCTCGCGCCGCCCAGGCGTTACCTGGCACCGTGCCCTGTGGAGCCCGGACTTTCCTCGGCATTCTTGCGAATGACGCGACTGTCCACCCGACTCCGCCGATGCATAGTGTAACCGCAAGCGGCACGGAAACCGCCGCTGCGGACCGGGCGCGAGTCTTTACCACAGCAACGGCTTTTCTTCGCCTTTCCAGAAGACCCTGCGCCGGCATTCGAGCGGCAGCCATGCCATTCCCCTTCTCGAAACCACGAACATTCCCGCCCGGCGATATCGCGTCGATCAGGATGCGTCGGAACCCGTCGCGTACAGCGCCTTGCGCGGCGCGCCGCTGAGTTCCGCCGCGAGCTTGGCGGCGGTCGAGGGCGGCAGATGCGCGTTCAATCTGGCGAACAGGCGCCGCCCCTCGATCAGCCTGGCATCGGCATCGTCCTGCACGCCCTGCACGATCACCACGAACTCGCCTTTGCGCTGGTCGGGATCGGCTTCCACCCGCGCCCGCAGCGCCGACAGCCGGCCATCCAGCACGGTCTCGAACAGTTTGGTCAGTTCGCGTGCGACAGCGGCAAGGCGCTCCTCGCCCAGCACAACGCACATATCGGCCAGGGTCTCGACGATCCGGTGCGAGGCCTCGTAGAAAACCAGCGTGCGGGACTCCGTGGCGAGCCGTGTCAACCGTTCCTTGCGCGCACTCGCCCTGGCCGGCAGGAAGCCTTCAAAAACGAACCGGTCGCTGGGCAGGCCGGCCACGCTCAATGCCGCGATCGCGGCACAGGGCCCCGGCACCGGGCTGACCCTGATGCCGGCCGCGCGCGCCGCGCACACCAGTCGGAAGCCGGGATCGCTGATCAACGGCGTACCCGCATCGCTGACCAGCGCCATCGACTGGCCCTCCCGCAACCGCCCCACCAAGCGCTCGGCCAGGGCCTGCTCGTTGTGTTCATGCAATGCGATCAGCGGCCGATCTATTCCCAGTTGCGCCAGCATCTGTCCGCTGTGCCGGGTATCCTCCGCGCAAATGGCATCCACTTGACGCAGGATTTCCCGCGCCCTGAACGACAAATCGCCCAGATTGCCGATCGGCGTGGCGACAACATGAAGAATTCCGTGAGATTGCATCTGCGCTGTTCCCGGGTGGAAGGTAGAATCGTAGCCCTTTCTCCTGACAAGGCGCGCAAGCGCCCGGCGGATACGCGATGAACGAGCGAACGACAAGGAACCGAACCACCCGTTGGCTGGCCCCCTGCCTGATCATCCTGCTGGCCACGGGTTGCGGTCCCGGCAGCCTGGTCAGAACCAGTCCGATGAGCACCGAACAGGCTTCCGCCATCGCACTGCTGGAGCAGGGGCAACCGGAACAGGCCGCCGCCATGCTGGAAAATCAGGCGGCGCTGGCCAAAACCGCCGGTCGCCGCATGCCGCTGCAGGCCGATGCCGCGTTCGCCTGGCGCGAAGCCGGAGACGATGCGCGCGCGCGCGCGCTGGCGGCCCAAGTCGATCCACGCCGCCTGACCGGCCCGAGCCAGTCGCGCTTTGCCCTGATGAGCGCGGAGTGGGCGCTGACCGACGGCCGCCCGGCCGCTGCGCTGGCCGCGCTGGTTGACGGCGGCGAAACCATTCCATCCGGACTGCTCACCCGCTGGCACCTGGCCCGCGCCCAGGCGCTGGAAGTCTCGGGCAACGCGTTCGCCGCCGCCGGCGAACGCGCCCGCGCCGACACCGATCTCGGTGGCCAGGCCCTGCGCGACAACCGCAATGCCATCGAACGCCTGCTTTCTTCGCTGGACGACACCACCCTGACCCAACAGGCGGCCGCATTGCCGATGGGGGACCCTCTCTACAACTTCGTTGGCCGCACCCTGCTGCGGCGTGGATTGGCGCTGCCGCGCCAGTTCGATCGCGGCGAACAATGGCGCTTCGATACGGGCGGACGTCCGCCGGCGGACCGCGATGGCTACCGTCCCCCGGTCAAGCTGGCGGTGCTGCTGCCACTGTCCGGCAGCCTCGCCCAGGCCGCCGCGCCGGTTCGCGATGGCCTGCTGGCCGGCTACTACGCCGAAGCGCGGCAACGTCCGGAAATGCAGTTCTACGACACCACCGGCACTGCCGATGGCGCGCTGCATGCCTACAACCAGGCCGTCGAAAGCGGCGCCGACTTCGTGGTCGGTCCGCTGGGCCGCGACGAGGTGACGGCTCTGTTCAACCAGCCGACGCTGTCCACGCCGGTCCTGGCGCTGAATCGCGGTGAAGTCCCGCCGCCGCCGGGCAATGCCGGTTTCGCCCTGGCCCCGGAAGACGACGGCATCGCCGCCGCCGAATATCTGCTTGGCCGCGAGCGCCGCAACGTCGTGATAATCGCCGGCAGCGACGACAACGCGAAGCGTTCGACCCAGGCGTTCACGGCACGGTTCACCGAACGCGGCGGCCAGATCGCGGCCACTCTCGAACTCGGCGACGCGCCGGGCGATGTCTCCGCGCGGCTGACCAGCGCGGCGGGTGCGGGCGCCGACGCAGTATTTCTGGCGGTTCGCGGCCCGCAAGCGCGACTGCTGGCACCGCAGCTGGCTCTATCGGGTCTGGCGGGCGTCACGCGCGTGGGAACTTCGCAGCTGGCTTCCGGAACCGGCCGCGCGGACGAGGACGCGGCACTGGACGGCATCGTCTATCCCACCGAGACCTGGACCACGCGCGGCACCAGCAGCCTGCCATCGGCCAGTGCCACCGCAGACATGCTGCCGACCGCGCGCGGCGCGGCGGCGCGGCTGTTCGCATTCGGCCACGATGCGTGGCAGATCACCGCCTACCTGGAACGTCTGGCCAACAGCGCCAACAACAGCCTGCAAGGCGCGACCGGCATTCTGCACCTGGACGGTTTCGGCAACATCGTCAGGACTCCGTCGTGGGCCACTTTCAACAGCGGCATTCCGACGCCGATCTACGATGGCGGCTGACGAGCGACATCGCCGCGGCGCGCTCGCCGAAAAGGCGGCGCGTCTGGCACTGCAGAAATCCGGACTGATCCCGGTCACGACCAACGCCGGATTCCGCCAGGGCGAACTGGATATCGTGATGCGCGACGGCGACAGCCTTGTTTTCGTCGAGGTCCGGTACCGGAGTTCGAATCATTTCGGCGGAGGCGCCGCATCCGTCGATCTGCGCAAGCGCCGCCGGCTAGTCCGCGCGGCGCATCTTTTCCTGGCGGCGCATCCCGCGCACGCGCACCGGCCCTGCCGCTTCGATGTGGTCGCGGCCAGCGGTCCGCCCGAACGGCCTGATATCCATTGGATCAAGGATGCATTCCGCGCCGACGACATCTGATTCCGGCATCGCGTCCACCGCCGCCAACGATCCGTGCGACGGTGAATATCCGCGCGAAAGCGAAACCCGATTTCCACTCTTTCCCGCATGTCGGCAACAGCGGTTTTCACGCTTGAATTACGCGGGCAGGGCCGCTCTTGCCCAGCGCGAATCCGCCACTTTGGGCCATAAATATAGTGTTAATATCGATCCATCAGGAGTGTGTTCGCCCCAGACCGGGATGTACTCGCGTCCTTGCCGATATTCCATCCCAATCGAGGTGATGCATGGCCAGTTCCACTACGAAGAGACCCCCTAGAACTCCCGGCAAGCGCGCCAAGCCACGCCCGGCCACGAAGCGCGTGAGCAAGAAGGCCCAGGCGATCGCACCGATACAGGCACCGGTCCTGGAAGGCGACGCGCTGGCCCGGGACGAAGTGAAAAGCAAGATCGAGGCGGCCCGCGGCACGAAGCTGGCGGTACTGACCGATGTCGCCACGACGGCCGGAAAAGACGGCAGCGCGCCAGCCCAGGTCACTCGCGCACTGCAGTCGATCATCGAGGAACTTTCTCCGGATGATGCGCAGTCGCTGCGCAAGAACTTGATCGAAATGTCGGCCAAGCCCGGCTCCAAATCGAAGGACCCGGACGAGGAACTGGTCGATGACTGGCGCGAAGGGGCCTATCCCTATCGCAACCGCATGTCGCGCAAGAACTACGAAAAGCGCAAATACCATCTGCAGGTCGAGCTGCTGAAGCTGCAGGCCTGGGTCAAGGCCTCAGGACAGCGGGTGGTGATCGTGTTCGAGGGTCGCGACGCGGCCGGCAAGGGCGGCACCATCAAACGCATGATGGAGCACATGAATCCTCGCGGCGCACGTACCGTGGCGCTGGAGAAACCTTCGGACATCGAGCGCGGACAGTGGTATTTCCAGCGCTATGTGCAGCATCTGCCGACCGCCGGCGAGATCGTGCTGTTCGATCGCTCCTGGTACAACCGCGCCGGCGTCGAGCACGTCATGGGATTCTGCACCCAGGCCGAATACATGGAATTCCTGCGCGAAGTGCCCGACATAGAGCGGCATTGGGTCAACAGCGGCATCCACCTGATCAAGTTCTGGTTCTCGGTCAGCCGCCGGGAGCAGCGGCGTCGCTTCGAACAGCGCAAGGTGCATCCGCTCAAGCAGTGGAAGCTCAGCCCTGTCGACCTGGCCTCGCTGGACAAGTGGGAAGACTACACCCGCGCCAAGGAAGCGATGTTCGCGCATACCGACACCGCCGATGCGCCGTGGGTCGTAATCAAGTCCGACTGCAAGAAGCGCGCGCGTCTGAACGCAATGCGCTATCTGCTGAGCAAGCTGCCTTACGACGGGCGCAGCAACGACCCGAACATGGCGGTCGATCCGCTGATCGTCGGCCGCGCGCTGTAGGCAAGCAAACCCGGGCGTCGATGTCCGGACGGAAACGCCGCTCTTTCCGGGCGGCGTTTTTGTCTATCGGATGACCTGCCCCCACGAGAGTCATACCAGCCCGGTCCATCAGCCGCCGGGAGGAAGCGCGTGTGGCAGTCGCCGCCGCGCCTGCGAAGAAGGCCACATCGAAACTCCTTGACCGGCAATGTTCGTGGTTTCGAGAACCGGTGCGTTCAATCGAACGTCTTGCCTTCCTCGACCAGCTTCTTCAACAGGGGCGCCACCCGCCAATGCTCGGCGCCGGTCTGCTTCGCGTATTTCTCGACGCCTTCCAACACCTTGGCCAACCCCTGCTGTCCGGCCCAGAACATCGGACCGCCACGGTAGGCCGGGAAGCCGTAGCCGCAGGTCCAGATGGTGTCGATCTCCAGCGCACGCGCGGCGATGCCTTCGCCGAGAATCTTCGCGCCTTCGTTGACCATCGCGTACATACAGCGTTCGAGAATCTCCTGTCCGGAAACCGCGCGCGGCGTCGTACCTGCCAGTTTGCGGATGTCGGCGATCAGCAGATCCGTGCCCGGATTGTCCTGCGGCTTGCGATCGCCCTCCGCATAGCGATACACGCCGCGCCCGGTCTTCTGCCCCAGCCAGCCAAGCCTGACCAGCTCGTCGGTCCAGTTTGGCGGCACCGTGGCGCCGGTCCCTCGCAACACGTTGCGCGCGGCCACCAGAATGTCCAGCCCCGACATATCGACCATTGCGAAGTGTCCCATCGGGAAGCCGAAATCGGTCAACGCCTTGTCCACCTGGCTCGGCGACGCGCCTTCGTTGACCAGCGCGATTGCTTCGATGTCGCGGGCCATCAGCATGCGGTTGCCGACGAAGCCGTAGCCGTTGCCAACCATGACCGCGACCTTCTTCAACTTCTTGCCCACCGCCATCGCCGTGGCCTTGACCGTATCGCTGGTCTTGGCCCCGCGTACCACCTCGAGCAGGCGCATGATGTTGGCCGGGCTGAAGAAATGCAGGCCGATGACATTCTCCGGACGACGCGTCGCCGACGCGATCTGATCGATGTTCAAGGTCGATGTGTTGGTCGCAAGGATCGCCGTGGGCTTGCAGACTTTGTCCAGGTGCGCGAACACCGCCTTCTTCGCATCCAGGTTTTCGAACACGGCCTCGATCACCAGATCGCAATCGGCCACCTGATCGTATCCCAGCGTCAGCGTGATCAGCGCCATGCGCCTGGCCACCACATCCGCAGTCACGCGACCCTCCCGCACCTGTGCCTGGTACAGCCTGGAGATGGTGTCCATGCCGTGCTCCAGGCGATCGTCGCCGGTTTCCAGCAGGATCACCGGGTAGCCCGCCTCCGCCAATGCCATCGCGATTCCCTGGCCCATCGTGCCGGCGCCGATCACCGCGACCTTGTTGATCTCGCGCACCGGCGTATCGGCGCTCAGACCCGGCACCTTCGAGGCTTCGCGTTCGGAGAAGAAGACATGGACCAGACCGGCGCGCTGCGGCGACTGCATGCATTCCATGAACAGTTCGCGCTCGCGCTGCAAGCCCCGTTCCAGCGGCAGTTCGAACGCGGCCTCGACCGCGTCCACGCATTTGAACGGCGAAAACAGATTGGGCGAGGTCTTTTTCAGCTGCGTACGGAATTCGTCGAACACCACGCTGCCGCGATCGGCTTCCAGTTTGTTCCGACGTTCGCTGACCTTGCGCACCGGCCAGCTCTCCGCGATCGCCTTGGCCGCATGCGTCAGACCGTTGCCCAGGCTGTCGGCCGCGGTGCCGATCGCATCGATGATGCCGACATCCAGCGCGTCATCGGCCTTGACGAACTGGCCGGTGGTGATCATTTCCAATGCCTTGCGCGCACCGACCAGGCGCGGCAGGCGCTGCGTGCCGCCCGCGCCCGGCAACAGGCCCAGTTTGACCTCGGGCAAACCGACCTGTGCGCCCGGTAACGCCACCCGGTAATGGCAGCTCATCGCCAGTTCCAGGCCGCCGCCGAGCGTAGTACCGTGCAATGAAGCGATGATCGGTTTGGGGCTGTTCTCGTAGGCAGCGATGACCTCGGGCAATATCGGCGCCTGCGGTGTCTTGCCGAACTCGCGTATATCCGCGCCCGCCACGAACGTCCGGCCGTTGCAGACCAGCAGCAGCACCTCTGCCGCGTCATCGTCCAGCCCTTGCCGCAGCGCATCCAGCAGACCCTGCCTGACCGCCTGACCCAATGCGTTGACCGGTGGGTAATCGATGGTGATGACGCCCACCTGATCCTGGCGGCGATAGCTGACGACTTCGGACATGACGTGTACCCGCTGTAATGAAAAACAGAAGAACGATCATAAGGCTATGGCGGTGCGTACGCGAAAAAAGAGGCAGGCATCGGTCGATGCCTGCCTCAAGCTAAGGCTTGTGTTGACCGCGGAACCTTGGTGGTTCCGTCCGTCTCACTTTGCCGATTGGGGATCGTAAAGCTTTTCCCTGATGAACAATGCGGGCAACAGACCGCACAGGAAGTAAGCCACGCCCACCACCAGGAATCCGGCACCGATGGAGTAATGCGCCGCCAGGTAGCCGATGGTGATCGGCGCCAGCGCCGCCATCACGCGGCCCACGTTGTACGCGCCTCCCACCGCCGTGCCACGGATCTTGGTCGAGAAGCTCTCGGTCATGTAGGTGGCGTTCACGCCATAGGGGATGCCGTAGATGAAGCCGAAGATCGTCATCAGCACGATGATGTTGTCCTTCGAGGCGAATATCACGATGATCGGCAGCATGACCGCCGCGCCGATGCCGCCGATGGCATAGACCGCGCGACGGCCGATCAGGTCGGCGGCCCAGCCGGCCAGGATCTTGCCCAGGATCATCGCCGTATAGCTGCCGACCATGAACGTGGTCATCGTCTTGAATTCGAATTTCAACTCGGTCTGCAGGTAGTTGGGCATCCAGTTGCCGATGCCGTAGTAGCCGAACTGCAGCAGGCCGGCGGTCGCCGACCACAGCAGGAACATCCTGCGCGCTTCCGGGTCCTTGAAGATCGCCGCATACGCGCTCCGACCGGCCTTCTTGACCTGTTGCGTCGCGGCACTGGCTTTTTCCTGCAACCGGCGCGCGTTGGCCTCGATCCAAGCCTTCGGCTCGGGCACGATGAACTGCATGATCAGCGCGATCGCGACCGGGATGAAGCCGACGTAGAACAGCGGCCGCCAGCCGTACTCGGGGATGATCCAGCGCGCCAGCAGCGTGGCGACCAGATAGCCCACCGACCAGCCGGCCTGCAACGTGCCCAGCACCGTGGTGCGGTACTTGGTCGGCACGTATTCGGCCATCAGGGTGTTGCAGGTCACGTAGGCCGCACCCAGTCCGAGGGCGGCGACCAGGCGGAACAGCGCGAACTGGTTGTAGCTCTTGGTCACGCCCAGCAGGCCGGTGCCGACCGAGAACACCAGCACGCAGAACACCACGGTCTTGACCCGGCCGAAACGGTCCGCCGCCCAGCCGCCGTAGATGCCGCCGATGGCCATGCCGATCAGCGTGTAGGTGCCGAGCATGCCCTTGCGCTTCTGGATGATCTGCTTGGCGTCTTCTTCGCTGAAGCCGCAGACCGCCTGCGCCTGGCACAGGATGTCGGAGCTGAACTCGCGGACGATGGCTTCCAGGCTGTAGGACAGGAACATCAGGTCCGCGCCATCCATCAACAGCACGAAGAAGCCGAAGATGAAGACGAAAATCCATATCTTGCTGTTTTCGGGAGCTGCATGTTTCGCAGGCATGGGATTACCGTTTTACGAATGAGGGATGGACGGAATGCGGGCCGATGCGACAACGCGCCGGCCACACTCCACGCGTCTTACTTCTGCGCTTTCCTGATCATGTTGCGCGCAATGACGATCTGCTGGATCTGCGAAGTGCCTTCATAGATCCGGAACAGACGCACGTCACGGTAGAAGCGTTCCATCGCGTATTCGGAGACATAGCCCGCGCCGCCCATGATCTGCACGCCGCGGTCGGCGATGCGCCCGCACATCTCCGATGCGAACAGCTTGCAGCAGGAAGCCTCCATCGAAACGTCCTCCTTGTTGTCGCGCCGGCGTGCCGCATCGATAATCATGTTGCGCGCCGCATACAGTTCCATCTGGCTGTCGGCCAGCATGGCCTGGATCAGCTGGAATTCGGCGATGGGCTGGCCGAACTGGCGGCGGTCCATCGCATAGTTCAGCGCGTCGCCAAGCATGCGCTCGGACACGCCGGTGCAGATCGCGGAAATGTGCAGGCGGCCCTTGTCCAGCGTCTTCATGGCGGTCTTGAAACCGACGCCTTCCTTGCCGCCGATCAGATTGACGGCCGGAACGCGGCAGTCTTCGAAGATCACGTCGGCGGTATGCGCGCCGCGCTGGCCCATCTTGTGGTCGGCCTTGCCGACCGACAAGCCGGGAGTGTCGCGTTCGACGATGAATGCGGAGATTCCGCCGGAACCCTTGATCTCCGGATTGGTGCGCGCCATCACCGTGAATATGCCGGCTTCGGGCGCATTGGTGATGAAACGCTTGGTGCCGTTGAGCACGTAGAAGTCGCCATCGCGTACCGCCGTGGTGCGCAGCGAAGCGGCATCGGAACCCGAACCCGGCTCGGTCAGCGCGAACGAGGCGATCAGCTCGCCGGAAGCCAGCTTCGGCAGATAGTGCTGCTTCTGCTCCTGGGTGCCGTCAACGATGATGCCGAGCGAGCCGATGCCATTGTTGGTCCCGATCAGCGAGCGAAACGCCGGAGAAGTCCTGGCCAGCTCGAACGCGACCAGCACTTCCTCTTCCATGGTCAGACCGAGGCCGCCATATTCTTCCGGAATGGTCAGGCCGAACAGTCCCAGCTCTTTCATCTCGGCCACGATGTCCGCAGGAATCTCGTCGGTTTCCGATACGCTGTTCTCAGCGGGAACGAGGCGCTTGCTTACGAAATTGGAAATCGTGCTGAGCAGGACGTCGAGATTCTCTTGATCGCGAATCATAGGTTTTCCAGAAGATAAAGAGTGAGCGGCCCCCGGCGGCCATCCAGCCCCGTCAACGCCATCGCGTCCGTCGCCCGATGGCGACGACCTCCACGGACACCATATCCTTCGACCGCATCGATGCCGCAGCGCGGCATGCCGGTGCCAAGTGTCTCAAAAATTCCAGCGAACAGCAGTGGCCGGAACGCGCAACCCCATCCGCGGCCGGATGGAACCTCGCGTTCCCAACTCCCGGATCGGCACCGCTTTCGAAAACAAAGCTGAACTTCCCCTGAAATATCAATGCTGTCATGAGCCGTCTTCATGTGTCAATCGCATACAACTAAAGTCGAATGCATATCGCTTCGATAATAGATTCACACGGTTGATACCCCGCGCCAAATATCGATTCCAGGCCTATAGGAACCGGTTCATGACGGCGCTCTGCCGGGGGAATTCCGCTGCCCGGACATGCGCGCGCAACCGCGCCGCCGGCCGATGCGGAAAACACGGCGGCGGGATGCCGGACACCCCGCCGCCGCCGGATCAGAACACGTACTTGGTGCTGAACTGCAGACGGGTGATATCGCCCTTCTGTCCATCCTCGACCTCGCGGCGGCCATACATCAGCTCGGCGCCCAGGTTGATGCGTGGCATCGGCGAATACATCAGGTTCGCGCGCACGCTCTGCACGTTCCTGGTGATGTCGCTGCGGAACGGGTTCAGCCTGACATCGTCGATGTCGTAATCGCTGCGCGCGTAGATCAGATTGGTGCGCAGCTTGGAATTGAAGCGATGCTGCCAACCGACGTAGCCCGCCAGCGAATCGATCGCATCCAGCTCGCCATTGGCGTCCATCATCGCATCGCTCTGGATGCCCAGGCCAATGTAGCGGGCGATGCCGCGACCGGCGCTGAGTTGATAACGGAGATCGTCGTTTTCGCCCAGGTTCCACTTGCCGGTGACGGCCAGGCCGCCGCCCCAGTCGTTGTCCTTGGTGACGCCGTTGTCGACGCGCAACTGGCGTACCAGCGCCGAGGTGCTGAACTGGCCCCAGCTGCCCTTCCACGAGTAGCGCGCGGTCAGGTCCGGCATCCAGCCGCGATCGGAATTGACACGGGTCGCGGTGTCGTGGGCGAGGTAAGTGGTTTCGGGATTTTCCAGCGCCACGCTGAAAGGTCCGTTGGTGTAGCGGATCTGCGCCTGGCGCACCATCAGCACGCCGTCGGTGACACCGATGAAGTCGGCCGATTCCGGCAGCACGCTGGTATCGACGAAATTGCTCCAGGTCTGGCCGGCCAGCCAGTTGTTCCAGTACATGTAGGCGTGACGCAGACGCAGGCCGTAGGAGTTGGTCGCGGTCTGGTAGTTGCTGGCCGACGAACCGAAGAAGTCCATCTCGAAGAAGCCGCCCAGCTTATCGCCGTTCTCGGTCACGCTGTCCACGCCGAGATTGAAGCGCGAGAACTTGGCGTGCGCGTCGAAATCGGTGCTGGACGAGCGGCCGCCCACTGGCGTCTGTCCCGGCATGTACAGATAACGGCCGGAAGCGCTGTCGGCGAACTGGCCATCGGCGGCGCGGGTAGCGATGAAATCGGCCTTGATGTAGCCGCCGAACTTGAACGTGGTGCCGGGGCCTGCGGCAGGAACGATGGAGACGTTCTGGATCGCCGGCTTGCCGGCGGGCGCGGCAGCGACAGCCGGCGCGGCAGCCTGCTGCTGCTGTGCCTGGGCGGCGTCGGACCGGGCCTGTTCCAGCTCCGAACGCAGCTCGCGCTGCTGCGAAACCAGTTGCTGGATATGTTCTTCCATCTGCGCCATCCGCGCTTCCAGCGCCTGTTCGCGATCGCTCTGCGCCATTGCCATGCCCGGCGCGGCCATGCCCACGGACAACATCACCGCAGGCAGCAGCCTGCGCGTATTGGTCTTGCTAGACATCGACAACTCTCTCCCCGCCTCTGCCCGAGGCCATCATGAAAAGGACAACTGCAATAAGGACAACCATTCGGCGAGACCGCAGCGACATATGCGTCGTTGCGGTCACCACCGGAATTCACCCACAGGTCCGGCATCCGGTGCCGATGCTCATGTGCCGCCACGTCCGCTTCCCCGGCGCGGCAGCGACATCCGTTACAGGATCTTCTTTTCCTTCAACGCCGCGACCTCCGTCTCGGACATCCGCAACAGGCCCGTGAGCACGTCCAGCGTGTGCTGGCCCAGCAACGGCGGCGGATTCTCGTAAGTGATCGGCGTACCGGAGAAGCGGATCGGATTGGCCACCTGCGGCACCGTCCCGCCCAGCGGGTGCGGCAGGTCCACCCGCATCCTGCGGTGCTTGACCTGCGGATATTCGAACGCCTGGCCGATATCGTTGATCGGCCCGACCGGGATGCCCTGCACCTCGAGCAGGCCCACCCATTCGTTGACCGTCTTCTGCAGGAAGACTTCCCGCAGCATCGGCACGATGATCTCGCGGTTGCGCACGCGGTTGGCATTGGTGGCGAAGCGCTCGTCGGCGGCGAAATCCACTCCGGCCAGTTCGCAGAACTTGGCGAACTGGCTGTCGTTGCCGACGGCCAGCACCAGCTCGCCGTCCTTGGCCTTGAATACCTGGTACGGCACGATGTTCGCGTGCGCGTTGCCCTGACGCTTGGGCACCCTGCCCGACACCAGGTAGTTCAGATTCATGTTCGCGATCGTGGCGACCTGCACATCCAGCAGTGCCATGTCGATGTACTGGCCGACGCCCGACGCGGCGCGCTGGATCAGCGCCGACAGGATGCCGATGGTCGAATACAGCCCGGTCGCGATATCGGCGAAGGCCACGCCCACTTTTTGCGGGCCGCCGCCCGGCAGGTCGTCGCGTTCGCCGGTGATGCTCATCAAGCCGCCCTGGGCCTGCACGATGAAGTCGTAACCGGCCATGCTGGCCATCGGCCCATCCTGGCCGAAGCCGGTGATCGAGCAGTAGATCAGGCGCGGATTGATCTTCCGGAGATCCTCGTAGGACAGTCCGTAGCGGGCCATGTCGCCGACCTTGTAGTTCTCGATGAAAACATCGCTCTCGGCGGCCAGCTTGCGGATCAGTTCCTGACCTTCGGGCTTGGACACGTTGATCGTGACCGACTTCTTGCCGCGATTGGCGGCCAGAAAATACGCCGCCTCGCTGGTGTCTTTGCCCTCGCCGTCCTTCAGGTACGGAGGGCCCCAGCCGCGGGTGTCGTCGCCGGTACCGGGACGCTCGATCTTGATGACCTCGGCGCCCATGTCCGCCAGGATCTGCGTCGCCCAAGGACCCGCCAGGACGCGGGAAAGATCAAGAACACGGATACCCGATAACGCTCCAGCCATACGATAGACCCCATTGAATTACCGCTGGCGGTCGATCATCGGTCCCGATGCGATGCCTGCCTTTGAATTGAAAACGGTTTGCCGATCCCTGCACCCCGCTCGGAAAGCCGCCATATTCAGCTTGCGCCTTTTCCTGTCGTTTCCCCTTTCATCATTCCGGCCTCCGCGCGCCACAATCGATTCGATGCGGCAACGGTGTTCGAACATGCCCGGAAATATTCAACCGAAACTACCGACATGAACCGAAACAGACCGAACAGTAAAGACAGTCGGCCGGCTTGTAAAGCAAGCGTGGGCGGCGCGGGACGCACCGGAATCCCGCGCGACCGTATCGGATCCGATCAGGCAACGGCCGATGCGCGCGTCATCGGAGATCTCCATGCACCCCATATGCGAGGGTTTTGCTTGTTCGGGCAGGCCTGCCGTTACCCGATCATTCCGGAATCCGTTCGTAAACCTGCACGCCCGCATCCGCACCGTCGCCAATGGCGCGCAATCCGAGTTGCCGCGCAGTTGCGGAAACGATCCGGAAATGCGGTCCGACGTGGCCGCCGGCAATGGTCAACCGACAGTCCTCGAGTTGCCAACGCGCATTCACCATCTCGGGGCGATGATGCAGCCAGGAGTTGAACACCCGACGGCCGCTCTCGCGTTCGAATGTCATTTCCTCGAAATGGGATTCTTCCTCTTTTGCCGCCCAGGCTCCCACGATGTCGTCGGCCATGATCGTGCAATGCGCCTGCGCATCGCCATGCGCAGGAATCAGTTGCAGATCGCGCTGCTGGAACCACGCGCCTCGCTGTTCCTCCCCACCGGACCAGGTGGCGTAGATCCAGCCGTCGACGCGATAATGCGCGGTCAGATAGTCATCGCGGAGCGCGAAGGCTTTGCGGTCCTCGCAGCGTGGCGCCGGGCCGCTATGGAAATACGCGCGCCTGGCCTTGACCTTGGCTGTCTGCGGCGGATGGAAACCGTTTCCCGGGCTTCGCGCCTGCTCGTCCAGCTCGCTGCACGAGGTCAGCATCATCAGCTGCGCCTGTACCGCTGGCGACATCGCGATACCGATGAAAAGGCTGGCAAATAACGCGACGGATTTCATTGCGACGCTCCTGATGACCTGAATGTTTGCCCATGTGTTTCTTCGACACCGCCGCGGACACCGACCGGTCCCGGATCGCCCTCCTGGAGCCGGCTCCTTTGCTCGTCGCCTTCCCGGTCGACATGGACAACGCAGATCCAGCCATCGATGCGGTAATGCGCGCTCGGATGAGCATCGCGGCCGACGAGGACGCCGCGTTTCATGCACCGCACCAACGGACCGATATACAGCTGCGCATGTTCCGCTTTTACCCAGGCTTCCTGAACAAGATGGAGCCTGTTGCGAGCATGTCTCCCGGCGAAATCGGTGCCGGCGCAGGGCGTATCCATCAACGGCTGCGCCGGGGCCGGATCAACGACCGCGACAGTGACCAATCCGGCCAGAGCACGGGCGAACAAAGAAGGCAGTCTCACTGACGGTATCTCCCGATCATCGGTGACGTTGCGACGTTGCAGTATGTGTAAGCCGGGACGAAATGGCTACCCTTAGGCAAGGGCGACGGCGATTTGCGCGACATGCATTTCATGTCCAGCCCGCGGCCCGGATTGTCCTGATCGGTCTGCGTCAGCACGGTGATACATGCCTAGCGCAGCGTGGCGGTAATGGTGTCGGCGATCACCGCCCCGGCGACGACCTTGCGCGTCCGGGTCTGCTCCCATCACCACGAAGTAAAGCTCGTGCAACCGAGCCTTGATTCCATAATGTTTGAAGCAATGCCAGAGATGTTGATCGATGATCGTGCCTACGATAGTGACGATCTGGATAAAGACTTGCGCGGCCGAGGGATAAAAAGGGTATCGCCTCATCGCAGGAACCGGAAGAAACCTGAAACCCAAGATAGACGACAACCACCTCGTTACAAACGGCGCTGGATCATGGAGCGGTTCCTTGCCCGGATCAAGCATAAGCGCCGCCTGCTAAATCGTCGGGAGTTTCATCCAGAGAACTTTCTCGGCTGCGTACAGATTTCGGCGGTCATTATGCGGTTGAAACCATTTCGAGATGGCTTCCAGCAATGCCATGGGACATCGTCGCCTTCCCTTTATCTTGCTCTCCCTGAATATCAGGATAGCCATATTCACCAATAGCCATATCAAATCCTCCCAAAAGGCTTCCATGGTTTCATGCGCAGCGAAATACTCAATCCTCCAGCATTGCCCGGTTCCGCACCGCGCCCTTGTCCGCGCTGGTCGCCAACAATGCATAGGCCTTCAACGCCAAGCTGACCTTGCGCGGACGCGGCTCGGCGGGTCTCCAGCCCTTCTTTTCCTGCGCGGCGCGGCGCATGGACAGTTCTTCGGCGCTCACCTGCAAATCGATCGTGCGCCGGGGAATGTCGATCAGCACTTTGTCGCCATCGCATACCAATCCGATCGCACCGCCTGCCGCGGCTTCCGGCGAGACGTGGCCGATCGACAGGCCCGAGGTGCCGCCGGAGAAACGGCCATCGGTCAACAAGGCGCATTGCTTGCCCAGGCCCCTGGATTTCAGATAGCTGGTCGGATACAGCATTTCCTGCATGCCGGGCCCGCCGCGCGGGCCTTCGTAGCGGATGATGACGATGTCGCCCGCCTCGACCTCGTTGCCGAGGATGCCCTTGACCGCATCTTCCTGGCTTTCGAATACCTTGGCACGGCCTTCGAAGACCAGGATCGAATCGTCGACGCCGGCGGTCTTCACCACGCAACCGTCTTCGGCAATATTGCCGTACAGCACCGCCAGACCGCCTTCCGTCGAGAAGGCATGTCCCAGATCGCGGATACAGCCCTCGGCGCGGTCGGTATCCAGGCTGGGCCAGCGCGCGGATTGGCTGAAGGCCTGCTGCGAGGGCACGCCCGCTGGACCGGCCTTGAAGAAGGCCTGCACTTTCTGATCGGTGTTGCGGGTGATGTCCCAGGCTTCGATGGCGTCGGCCAGGGTGGCGCTATGCACGGTGGGGACATCGGCATTCAACAGGCCGCCGCGCCCCAGCTCGCCGAGGATGGCGAAGACGCCGCCGGCGCGGTGCACGTCTTCGATATGGTATTTGGGCGTATTCGGCGCGACTTTGCATAACTGCGGCACGCGCCGCGACAACTGGTCGATCTCGCGCATGCCGAACGGCACTTCCGCTTCCTGCGCGGCGGCCAGCAGATGCAGGATGGTATTGGTGGAACCCCCCATCGCAATGTCCAGCGTCATCGCATTCTCGAACGCGGCCAGCGTGGCGATGCTGCGCGGCAGGATGCTGGCATCGTTCTGTTCGTAGTAGCGCTTGCACAGTTCGACCGCGAGACGGCCGGCGCGCAGGAACAGCTGTTCGCGATCGGCATGCGTAGCGACCACGGTGCCGTTGCCCGGCAGCGACAGGCCCAATGCCTCGGTCAGGCAATTCATCGAGTTGGCAGTGAACATGCCGGAGCAGGAACCGCAGGTGGGACAGGCGTTGCGCTCGTAGGCGGCGACCTTTGCGTCGGCGGCGCTGTCGTCGGCAGCGATCACCATCGCATCGATCAAGTCCAGACCGTGATCGGCCAGCCTGGTTTTGCCGGCTTCCATCGGGCCGCCGGAAACGAAGACCGCCGGAATGTTCAGCCGCAGCGCGGCCATCAGCATGCCGGGCGTGATTTTGTCGCAGTTGGAAATGCATACCAGCGCGTCGGCGCAATGCGCATTGGCCATGTACTCGACCGAGTCGGCGATGATCTCGCGGCTGGGCAACGAATACAGCATGCCGTCGTGGCCCATCGCGATGCCATCGTCGATGGCGATGGTGTTGAACTCCTTGGCCACGCCGCCGGCCTTTTCGATCTCGCGCGCCACCAGCTGCCCCATGTCCTTCAGATGCACATGGCCCGGCACGAACTGGGCGAAGGAGTTGGCGATGGCGATGATCGGCTTGTTGAAATCCCCGTCCTTCATGCCGGTGGCGCGCCACAGCGCGCGGGCTCCGGCCATGTTGCGACCGAAGGTGGAGGTTTTCGAACGGTGATCTGGCATGACGGCTTCCGTGAGGACGGCATCACTGCCGTCACTTCCGTAACGGCGGCGACACGCAAATGAATGGGAAATTCGATTCTATGCCCATGAAAGCGGCAATGAAAAGCGACTGTCGGGAAGCGCCAGCCAAGCCCGTCGCTAGGCCGCGCCGGATGAGAACGGTTTCCATCGATCGCCCGGAATACGGCACCGACGACAATGGTGGTCCGGTCTTCGTCTGCTGATGATCTTCATGAAAGGCGTCCCATGCGTATCCTGATACCACCTCTGTTGTTGCTGATTCTGACCGGCTGCGACGACAGTCCGTCGTCACCGCGATCGGTGCATCTGCTGCAACGGAATCGACCACGCCCCGGTTGCCTGCGGAAACTGCATTTTTCCGAAACCGCTTCCCAACCCGCTTCCCGATCGGACTTGTGCGAGGATACGTCCATATCCCGTCGCGCCTGCCGTCACGGCCCGCGATCATCCTCGGGATGCAGTACGCGCTGCGTGTACTCGACGATCCACTGATGCGACAGTTCAGGATTGATGCGCGCGGACGAGATTTCCATCAGGTCCGGATAGGCATCATCGACCGAATCCAGGAACACGACGAGGTTCTCCCGTTCCTCGCCGGTACCGAACAGCCCGTCGCGGTCGCAGGTCTTCAGTGCCTCGATCAGGGTTTCGTGATACTGGCGGGTGAACGCTTCGAAATAGCCTCCGTCCCGCTCGCCGACGGGCGTGCCCTTTTCGTATTCGGCGGTGACGAAACGACGGACGCGGCTGGCCTGCCCGACATCCAGGTACTGATGGTCCTGGTATTCCCATTCGCTGGCCGCCCAAGCGAGATAGACGATGTCCTCCTGCTCCAGGTCCTGGTTTTCGACCTTCCGGCCCAGCGCTTCCAGCGTATTGCCGGCACAGAAAAAACCGGTGATGTCTTCGACCAGGCCGAGCGCGAAACCGTACATCTGCTCATCGCCGCACCGTCGTCTGATCGCTCCGAATCCGGCCGTAATGGACTCCACCGCCAGATCATGCAGCGCTTTCGTATCCAATGATGTTCCCCTGTTCAACTCGACCGCTCTCTCACCAACCGTACGGGTCCGGTCTCCGGTCCGATGGCGCAGGCGATGGGCCGCATCCGCCACCTGTACGGCCGGCGATGATCGCGCGACACGGCATCTGATACGCCGCCATCCGTCATCTACGCCGTTTAAAGCCGTCCCCCAAAGCGATGGTACCGGACTTGCGGATCATTCTGTGGACGCCTCCGATCCAGTGCTACGCCAATCGTCCGCACCCCGCAGGGAAGTGAATCAATGTCAACCCTGTGGAGGAAGCGGCGCCAGTCTGCCTCGCCGACTGCCTGAGTCCTGTCTTTTCCATGCAAATGACATGCCACTGTGCACGAAAAGGAGCGTTTCATGGCGAAAATACAGTATCGGGGGGGAGGGGAGAGCAACCCGATGCGATGCCATCATCCGCCTCGGCGAAGTTTCCTTCAAAGGAAGCACGATGGGCCAGATTCTTCACGGGAACGCCACAACGACAGAACAACGACAGAGGCGATCCGCCGAGCAATACAAAATAGTCGAGAGCGCCCGAGAGCGCTGTCCAGGCGTTACCGGATCAAAATGCCGGGGATGAACGGTATCGGGAACGTATTTCATCGCCTTGATGCCGTCACGCTCGCGCCCCGCGCCGCTCAACTGCCCGCCGGGCAAACGAAGGATTTCCTGGAAGCCTGTGTTCTTCCCTGCATCCGTTCGCTGAGCGGCAAGGCATCGCCGTTCATGCGCCAGTCGTAAATCACGCTGAAGGCCAGCACGCGCGCGACATACTCGCGGGTCTCCTTGTAGCCGATGGTCTCGATCCAGATGTCCGGATCGTAGTTCGGCCGCTGATCGAGCCAGCGCCGCACCGGCGTCGGGCCGGCGTTGTAGGCGGCGATGGCGAAATACGGCGCGCCGTAGTTGTCCAGTTGCTGCCGCAGATAGGCGGTGCCCAGAGTGATGTTGGTGTCCGGGTCGTACAGGCTGGAAGCGCCGCTGTAGCCGATATCGCGCGCTACCCTGGCGCCGGTGGCGGGCAGCACCTGCATCAGGCCCATCGCGTTGGCGCTGGAACGCGCATTCGGATTGAAAATGCTCTCGGCGCGGATCTCGGCCGCGACCCAGACGGGATCGAGACCGTTTCTGGCCGATTCGCGGCGGATCGTATCGGTATGCTGGATCGGAAAACGCAGCTCATAGAGGCGCTGTTCGTTCACTGCCTTGCCGAGGGAAAACACCGCGCGATCGAACCAGCCGTTCTGGTTGGCCACTTCCACCGCCAGCCGACGCTGGGTATCGTCCAAGCGCGCCAGAGCGCCATTCCATTCGCGCAGCGCCCAGGCGACCTTGTCGATCTTGAACAGCTCCATCGCACGGACGATGCCGGGATCGCGGGCGATCCGCGCGCGCGCCTGGACGCTGTCGCCGGGTTGCCAGGGGCACAACCGATAAGGCTGGTTCAGGCGGTCCGCGGCGAGAAAGCCGTGGAAAGTGGCGGCGGTGGCGGCCTGCCGGTACAACGTCCGCGCCGCCGCATTGTCGCCCGTCTTCTCCAGCATCCGCGCCTCGAAATAACGCCAGCGCGAATCCTCGCGTTGCGCAACCGGCATCTTGCGGATCGCGGCCAGCGCCGAGGGCCAGTCGCCGCGCGCCAGCGCTTCGCGGACACGCCATTCGTGCAGGCGTTCGTCGTAGGCGGACTCGGGCACGCTGTCCAGCCGCCGCGCCGAATCGGGGCCGTAGGACGCCACCGTCCATAGCGCGATCTGGTACAGCACGCGCCCGCGCTCGGCCTCGTTCATGCCCAGCGCGGACGCGTATCGCGGCAACTGCATCTCCGCCGCGCCGGAATCCCTGCGCGCCAGCTGCGCCAGCCCATAGGACGCCATCCGCCGGCTGCGCGCGTTCCGGGGCCAGTTCAGCGCGCGCGTATCGGGCGCTGCGACGAACGCCGCGTAATCGGTCGCCTGTGCGGCATCGGCGCCAGTGAAACCGCGTGCGATATGCCGCATCACACCGGTCTCGCCCAACTCGGCGGCGGCGGCGAAACGCTCCCAGCGCAGCTCCGGCGGCAGGCCGCCGCGCGCAGCCAGCGCCTCGAACACCGGATCGCAGGCATCGGGCAGCGACTTGCCGCTGCCGCGCCAGATCGTCTGCGCTTCCTCGTTCCACTTCGGTCCGGCATTGCCGGCCACGTTCTGCGCATTGAGCCAATTGCATCGCAGGGCGATGTTGTCGGTCGGCTTCCACGCGCCGAGGAAACCGACCCATTCCTTGCGCCTGGCCAGCGACTGCATCCATGCCGTCCGCAGGGAATCAGCCACTGGCTGTCCATCGTAACGGCGCAGGAAATCCCTGATCTGCGAGTCCGGCAGCGTATCGATGTTACGGGCCAGATTGGCGTACTCCAGCCACGGATACAGCGGATGCGAGCCCAGTGCCGCAACCTGTGTCCGATCGAATTGCCCGCGTTGCGCCGCCTCGATCGCGGTGCGCATCCGCGAACGCTGCGCATCCGGATTCTGCGCGCACAGCGGCGAACACAGTGATACCACGGCGAAACAGAACAGACTCAGGATCGAACGCGACATATCTTTCGATGGCCCATGCAAAGTGAAGCGTGATGATAAAGGCCGGATAGCCAATGCCCGGTTCATATCCAGTCGGGCATGTCCGTCATTCGCACCGAGTTCAGGCAAACGACGCCAGTGGAACCTCACCCACGAATGCCGGAGCCGGCGTGGATCAACAGCCCGCGCCGGCAGTGCGGTTCACTGCGCGACGCACTGGCTTTCGCTGACGATCCTGCCCAGCCGCAGGAATTCGCGCTGACGCGATTCCCTGTTGTCCGGATGCGCGAAACGCCAGCTCGACTCCGCCTCGTGCAGGTACTGCCGCCAACCTTCGCACAATGCCTCGTCGGTCAGAAGCTTGCACTCGTCGCGGATGACCTCGCAGGCTTCCCCGGCACCCGTTCGCGGATTGCCGTCGAGGCCCACGGTGCGAATCGGGACACAACGCTCGCCCGGAGTACCGCTTTCGCTGAAGTACGAGTACGCGCCGCCATCGGGAGTGGCGCAACGTGACAGGGACGGCGGCGGAAGCAGATCCACGCGGTCCTTGGCTGGCGGCTCGATCGATGCGACGGATCCGGCATCCGGTCCCGGCGTCTGCAACGGCTGCTCGCCGGCGGGCGGCGCGGATGCCGACGACGGTCCCGCCGATGCGGTCGAGAACGAGCGCACTCCGCGCATCACGCGCGCTTCCTGACGGCTGCCGCGCGGACAGGGCTGGTTCTGCACCACGGCCGTGCCGCTGGCGTCGGTACAGCGATAGAAAGTGATGTTTTCCGCCGGGGCATCGGAAATCACCGGCCCAGCGGTGCCGGATGCCGGCGATGGCGTGGCAGTATCCCGGCCCGGCGCGGGCGGCGGCGATGCGGCAGGACCGGAGGGCGCGGTCGAGAACGAGCGCACCCCGCGCATCACGCGCGTTTCCTGACGGCTGCCGCGTGGGCAGGGCTGGTTCTGGATCTGCATGATGCCATCGGCATCCGTGCACTGATAGAACGTCGTGCTTTCCGCCGACCCGTCGGAGATCGCCGGCTGCGGACGCGACGACGGGGCTGTCGACGCGGCCCTGACGGCTGTGCCGCCGCTCTCCGCCACGCTGATCGATGCCGGTTTTTCCGGCTCGACCACCGGCACTGGCGCATCCGATCGCGGGGCCGGCGCCGACATACCGGAGGCCGCAGCGGGCGATGGCGCGGCGGGCGCCGCCGCACCCGCCGGGAAAGAACGCACGCTCTGGACCGAACGGGTTTCCTGCGTGCTTCCCGCCGGACAAGGCTCGTTCTGGATCGTCTTCTCGCCGTTGGCGGCGACACACTGGTAGAACAGTGTCTCCTGCGCCTGGACCGGAGCGGCCACCCAGGCAAGCAGCAAAGCCGGGAATATGCCTGTACGTCTCATGTCTCAGCGCCCCGCGCAATCATTGGCGATGCGCGCGTCCAGGACTTCCTGTTCCCGATCCAGCGCACGGCGCCCGGTGGGCGACACCGTGCCATAGCGACGCAATATTTCGTAACGCCGATCCGTCAGCCGCGAACAGACTTCGCGTTGCGGCAATCGCGTGCAACTGTCGCGGACATAACTGCCGGTGAGCAGTTGCTCTCCCGCAGATCCCACCGCGCCGGGAGGAAACCCGAGCGTCCACAGCGGTACCCAGCGCGGATTGCCTTCCGCATTGTCGCTGGTATAGACATGCCCATCCGGGGTGACGCATTCGTACAGTGGTTCCGGCGGCGACACGGTCACTACCCGGATTTCGGTCCGCGCGGGCGGCGGCGGAACCGCCTGCGGCTCGTTGACGGATGATGGCGCGCTGTACGCGACCGGATCCTGCGGCGGCTTGACCCATTGCACTTCCTGCTTCTCGTTCGCCTCGCAGGGCGTATCGCGCAATGCCACACTGCCGTTGCGGCCGACGCAGCGGTATACCCGCATGTCCTGCGCCGGAGCCGTTTCGGCGATCAGCGGCAAGACAAACCCGATGGCAACGATGGAGAGCAAACGGCCCATTCCGCCATGATTGCGCATATTCGCCCTGCGGGAAAAGCGAGGCCGGCCCCAGTGTTCAGCTACGCAGGACCTGCCCGCTCAGCGCATCGCGAATGGATGTGGGCTGGAACAGTCCGCCGGTCTCGCCTTGCAGAACTCCGTCTATCAGCGCCAACAATGCCGGGTCCAGCCGATCGCGTTCCCGCGCCGGTTCCGCGCCGCTGGAATTGGCGCTGGTGGAGACCAGCGCACCACCGAATGCGCTGCAGACAGCGACCACGTCCGGATGCGCGCTGACCCGGACCGCAATGCCGGAATGCGCGCCGGTGATCCACGCCGGCGCTCCCGCGGCGGCGGGAAGCACCCACGTATTTGGACCGGGCCATGACTCGATCACCGCCTTCCAGTTGTCCCGCGGCAATGCATCGGCATCGATCCAGGGGCGCAATTGTCCGAGCGAGGCGGCGATCAGGATCAAGCCCTTTTCGACCGGCCGCTGCTTGATCCGCAGCAACCGCAGCACGGCTTGCCGCGACGCGGGATCGCAGCCCAGGCCCCAGACGCCCTCGGCCGGATAGGCGATGACGCCGCCATCGCGCAGGACGGCGGCGGCGGCGCGAGGCGACAGATGCGCTGACATCCTCGCGTCAGGCGTCCTTCTTCCTGACCACTTTCTTGCCGACGGCCACCACCGGCTTGGCTTCGAGCAGAGGCTTGGCCGGCTCCGGCACTGCGACGACGGCCTTCCTGGTGGCTTTCTTGGCAACGGTTTTCTTGGTCGCCGTTTTCTTGGCGGCCGGTTTCTTGGTCACGGCCTTCTTCGCGGCGGTCTTGGTGGTCTTCTTGGCCGCGGCTTTCCGGGCGCCGAAACCGCGCCGCGCCGGCTTGCCGGTTTCCTCCAGCAGTCTCTGCGTTTCCTCGAAGGTCAGCGATGCCGGATCGCGGTCCTTGGGAATCTTGCCGTTGAGCGTACCGTTGCTGATATATGGACCGAAGCGGCCGTTCAGTACCTGGATGTCGCTGCCCTCGAACGCCTTGATGATGCGGTTGCGCGCGATCTCTTCCTTCTCCTCGATCAGGAACACCGCGCGGGCCAGATCGATGACATGCGGATCGTCTTCCTTCTTCAGCGAAGCATAGGTGCCGCCGCGCTTGGCGAAGGGCCCGAAACGGCCGATGCCGACGCTGACCTCCTCGCCATTGCTCTCGCCCAGCTTGCGCGGCAGCTTGAACAGCTCCAGCGCCGCGTCCAGCGTGATCGTGTGCATGCTCTGGCCGGGACGCAGCGAAGCGAACTGCGGCTTTTCCTCGTCCTCGACCGTACCGATCTGCGCATACGGCCCGTAGCGGCCCAGGCGCACGCTGACCGGTTTGCCGGTCTTGGTATCCATGCCCAGCTCGCGGGCGCCGGTCGCCTCGGAACGGTCCACCGATTCCTGTTTCTCGTTCACCAGTTTCTTGAACGGACCCCAGAATTCCTCCAGCAGGGGCACCCATTCCTTTTCGCCGCGCGAGATTTCATCCAGCGAATCCTCCAGCTTGGCGGTGAAGTCGTAATCGACGTACTGGGTGAAATGGCCGGACAGGAACTTGGATACGGCACGGCCGACATCGGTCGGATGGAAGCGGCGGCTCTCCAGCTCGACATACTTGCGGTACACCAGCGTCTGGATGATCGAGGCATAGGTCGAGGGGCGACCGATTCCGTACTCTTCCAGCGCTTTGACCAGCGAGGCTTCCGAATAGCGCGGCGGCGGCTCGGTGAAATGCTGGTCGGCGTGGATGCGGTCCACCGGCACGCTGTCGCCGGGCTTCATCAACGGCAGCTTGCGGCCCTCGTCGTCATCGTCGGCGCCCTTCTGGTCCTTGCCTTCCTCGTAGACAGCGAGAAAACCGGAATCGACGACCGTGGTGCCGCTGGCGCGGAAACCGTGCTCGCTGCCAGCGGCCAGATCCACCGAAACCGTGTTCAGCGTGGCCGGGATCATCTGGCAGGCGATCGCGCGTTTCCAGATCAGTTCGTACAGTCGGCGGCCATCCTCGTCCAGATATTTGGCCACATGCGCCGGTGTGCGCAGCGCCGAGGTCGGACGGATCGCCTCGTGCGCCTCCTGCGCGTTCTTCGATTTGGTCTGATAGAAATTCGGCTTGTCCGGCAGCGCCCGGGTGCCGTAGTCGCGCGCGATCACATCGCGCATTTCCGCGATCGCGTCCACCGCCAGATTGACCGAATCGGTACGCATGTAGGTGATAAGACCGACAGTGCCTTCGTCGCCGAGGGCGACGCCTTCATACAGTTTCTGCGCGACCCGCATGGTCCGGCTGGTGCCGAATCCCAGCTTGCGCGCCGCCTCCTGCTGCAGCGTGGAGGTGGTGAACGGCGCGGCCGGCCGGCGCTTGCGCTCCTTGCTGACCACATCGGTGACATGCAGCGCGCCGGCGGCGGCGCGCTGGATGCGCGCGCGCGCGTCTTCCGCCGATTCGGCGTCGGTCAGGGTGAACTGCTCCAGCTTCTTTCCGTCCAGCTTGACCAGCTTGGCCGAGAACGGCTGCGAAGGGTGCAGGCAGTCGGCGCCGATGGTCCAGTATTCCTGCGTGACGAAGGCTTCGATCTCCTCCTCGCGCTCAACGATCATGCGCAGCGCCGGCGACTGCACGCGGCCGGCCGACAGGCCGCGCTGCACCTTGCGCCACAGCACCGGCGACAGGTTGAAACCGACCAGGTAGTCCAGCGCGCGCCGCGCCTGCTGCGCATCCACCAGCTCATCGGCGATGTTGCGCGGCTGGTTCATGGCTTCCTTGATCGCACGCGGGGTGATTTCGGTGAACACCACGCGGTGTAACGGCCTGCCTTCGAGCAGGCCGCGCTCCTTCAGGATCTCGGCGATATGCCAACTGATCGCCTCGCCCTCGCGATCCGGGTCGGTCGCCAGAAAGATGTCATCCGCCGCCCCGGCCGCCTTGGCGATGGCTTCGACGTGTTTTTCGTTCTTGTCGATCAGCGCATAGTCCATGGCGAAATTGCGCTCCGGATCGACCGCGCCCTCCTTCGGCACCAGATCGCGCACATGTCCATAGGAAGCCAGGACCTGGAAGTCCTTGCCGAGATACTTGTTGATCGTCTTGGCCTTGGCGGGCGATTCGACAATGAGGAGGTGTTTGGCCATTTGGATGAGCTGAACCGGTATGAAGAGTCGAAAAACGTCTCTCGAAACAAGGATGCGAATGTGTAATTTGCAAGATGCCGACGCCCGGAAGCAGGGCTTCCGGGCGTGCGGCGGCGTGCATAGAGGAATCATTTATGGGGTCGGCTGTCAAGTTTGGCGGGCTTATGGGTTGGTCGAATGCTCTCCATACGCCAAGCCGATCACCCTTCCGGATCGGCGGATCAGCGGCCGCCGGCAACACGATCTCTCTCCCGACCGCCAGCAGCGTGAGTACGAGACAGATCAACAGGACGATGACGGCGACCGACCCCAGTTCCTCCCGTTGCCGTCGAGGAGACTGAACGCACACACAACCAGGGTGTCACAGATGAAGTCGAGGAGCGCTTGCTTGCGCAACGCTGGCCAGACCCGGCAACGAATCCGGGCAGGACGATCCATCGATGACGAGGCGCCGCCCAGCGTGATGCCAGTCACGCATCGGCACGATTTCCGGAACCTGCGACCGATGATCGATCATCGATGCATTCCGCGACCCCGATGTTCACAGGTTCGCCGCGCTTATTCCGATGGCCGCCAGCAAGAAGAACATCACGAAAACGAATATCACCACCATGATCGCGAACAGCACCAGAATGATGGTGGCCACCGTGCCCAGCTCGCGCTTCTGCCACTCGGGATGATTGGTGAATGCCCATTTGTCGACCACCAGCGTATCGCAGATCATGTCGTGCAGCGCCTGCTTGCGCTGGGTGAAAGCCGCCATGATGAAGCCGATGCAGAAAATCAGAGAGCTCAATATCGTGGCAAAATAGCGGCCGACGCCCCGTGCCAGCGAAATACGGCTGCCATCGCTGCGGACCACCTTGATCCCGACCGCCATCTTGCCGAGTGTCGCCTTGCCTTGGGAGGAATGGAAACTCGCGTAATATGCCGCTGTCAGTAGGGTCGAGATCAGGTACATCACCATCTGGAAAATCAGCACCGTCGTTTCCGATGTCCGCGTACCGCCTGCCATGAGGGCGATCATGACGATCATCACGATCGTGTTGATGACGGTACTGATGACCCAGATGACCACGCTGTCCACGCAATAGGCGGCGACACGCTTCCAGAATCCCGCATAGACGATTTCGCCACCGGTGACCGGTGCGATATCGCCGGACAACGCCGCGATGGGAGCGGCATAGGGCGTGTATTCGCCGGAATCAGCGACCGGTGTTTCGGCGGCGCCGGCCTGCTCGGGCTTGGCGGACAATGGCGGCTGAGTCACCGGGATCAGCGCAAACTCATCGGCGAACTCGCGCAGTGGCCGCCATTCCGGCATGCCATCGCACCAGACCAGGGTCTCCATGCTGATCTCGCCCGCGCGGAACCGGTCGCCGATGAGCGATGGCGGCAACGGACCGTGCTGCTGCCGATCAATATCTGCGTAATACCAATTGCTCATGTTGTATCCCGTTGCCTCGTCTATCGTCGCCGATACAGGCAGCCATGCGTGATTCTCTACCGAACGGGCCGGACCGAGCCGATCGGCGCGGCGGAATGAAAACGAATACGCCGATATGCCCGTCTCGTCTCTACAGCACTCTTGCGAGGCCCCCTGCGAACCCTGATTATACCGACCCGCTTCCCGCGCAAGCGACCGGCTCCTTTCCGCATCCCCAGGCCGGCATTCCGGCCAGCCGTATTCCCACCGTGTGCCGGGTCATCGAGAAAACGAAGTCATTCCCGGCATGCAGCCGGCATGTGCTTGGAGGGAATATCGGAGCCACAGATCCAACTGTAGGTATCGCTGTCGAATTCGAACCAGATCTTATGTCCGTGCAGATCCCGCTGGCCGGGCATATCGATGGTCATGTCCAGCCTGCAGCGATAATCGTCAGGGCTGTCTAGCTCGAGCGACGAAATTCGACCGGAGAGCCTCAATTCCTGGTCCATGACCCGATACACATCGTCTCCTTCGGTCGGGCAACGCCCCGAACCTGCGACGAATTCAGCCACCATCACCTTGGCTTTCTGGGCCTCGATCATGATTTCCGATATTTTGGCCTGCGTGGTGGAGTCCTGATAGGCGGGAATCGCGATGGCCGCGACGATGGCCGCGACCGGCAGCACGATGAACACGCCAACGATCGCCGCGACGATGCCGAAGATGGCCCATCCGGATAGCCCTTTTTTCGGCGATCCCGCAGGAGCGGGCGCGGAGGCGGGCGGTGGTGTAAAAACGCCTGTGGCGCTTGCCGATGCCTTGGACGCCTGCGTTTGCTGTGGCGTCGGCGGCAATGCCGGCGGTACCGGCGAATCAGCCGGAACGCCGGAACGCAATCCCAGTTCGTCGAGAAAATCCACCAGCAGTCTCCATTCGGGATCGCCCTGCCGCCAAACGCGGGTACGCAGCCCGATCCGACCGGCGTGGAAAAGATCGGTCAGCTCTTCGGTTGACAGCGGCCCGAACTGTTGGCCCTCGGCGGTCGCGTAATGCCAAATCGACATTGAATTGCTCACTGGAAAACGGAACCGTCACTGTAACCGAAGCGGCCCGGTTTATCTCGGTGAAAACGGCGTGTCGCCATAACCGATCATGACGACCGGCGCTCAATGCGCGGGATCGAACCCCTCTCCGAACATCTGCGTTTCGAGCCAGGCATAGGCGGCCTCGGCTCCGGGCTGATTGAACAGCACCATCAGGACCACCCATTTCAGATCGTCCTGGTCCAGTTCGTCCTGATCCAGCGCCATCGCCCGATCGATCACCAGTTCGCGCTGCGCGGCATCCAATATGCCCTGTTGTTCGAGAAACAGCAGGAATCCCCTGCATTCCACGTCCAGCTTCTCCAGCTCGGGACCGTGATAGATCCGTACCGGCTCATCGACCCGCGACTTGGCCGCTTCGGGGCGTTGCGCAGCGAGCGCATCCAGCCAGTCGAACGCGCGGTTGATTTCGGCGGTACTGAAGCCGGCTTCAATCAATTCCTGGTGCAGGGGACCGTTTTCGAGGGTCGGATTCGCGTTGTCGAACAGATAGTGTTCGAACAGGTACAGCAGTACATCCAGAATGCTTTCTTTCATCAATCCTCAGCCTGCGCGAGGCGTCATGAGAGGTGGAGATGGCTCGGAACGCCCTGTCCCGCCCGGCCCCGGACTTCTTATGTGGAGAACCTGCGCGAACAACGCCCGTATTCGACCGTTACCCATCCCTCCAGTTCCATCTGCAGGAGGATGGCGGACAGTTCGGCGGCAGTCAATCCGGTTCGTCCGGACAGGGCGTCCACGGATATGGGGTCGTGCCCCAGCGCTTTCCATACCCGGCGCTGCAGCGGCGGCAATGGCGCCTCCTCCGGGACATTCCGGTCATTCACGCCATCCGGATCGGTGGGTTGCGATGCCAGGCGCTGGCGCAAAGCTTGACCCAGCGCCGCCGCAACCGTGGCCACGCCATCCAGCACTTCGTCGATACTTTCGACCAAGACAGCGCCTTCACGAATCAGGCGGTGGCATCCCCGTGCCATCCGATTGTGGATGGATCCCGGCAAGGCAAAGACTTCGCGACCACTTTCGGCCGCCAACCTGGCGGTGATGAGCGCGCCGGACCGTTCGGCCGCCTCGACGACCAGCACGCCCAAGGCAAGCCCCGCCACGATCCGGTTCCGGCTCGGGAAATGCGGTGCCTTAGGCGGCGTTCCCGGAGGAAACTCGCTGACGATCGCCCCTCTTTCCTCGATCCGTGTCCGCAGCGAGGCGTTGGCCGGGGGATAGGTGATGTCCGGTCCGGTTCCCAGCACCGCGGCAGTGAGCCCGTCGGACACCGACAAAGCTCCTGCGTGTGCCGCCGCGTCTATCCCGGCCGCCAGCCCGCTGACAACGCAAAGGTTTCGGCGCGCCAGCGCGCGGGCGAACAGATAGGCGTGATCGCGACCGCCGGCGCTTGGCGAGCGGCTCCCGACAACCGCAATGGCGGGTTGCCACAGGACACTGGGGTCGCCGGCGACAAAGAGCGCCAGCGGAGGATTGGAAACCCGCCTCAACAGCGCCGGATAGTCCGGATCCGGCCACCCGATCAGATAGTGGCCCGGCTGTGCCAGCCATTCCCGACTTCGTCGCCAGGCATCTTCATCGGGCCGGTTCAGGCGTTCGATCTGGGCGTCGCTCAACCCCGCCGCGCGGCATAGCCGCCGGCCTGCGGACAGACCGCCTGTGCCGTTTTGCTCAAGTTTCGCCAGCAGTGCCTGACGCGGTGCGCTGGCGCCTCCGGCCAGCGCCAGCCGCAGCAGCATTCCGGTGTCTTCACGCATTTCCCCGACCACCTGTGATTCCCGCCACCATCGCCAAACTAATGCGGAAACAAAGACGGCGCCCTCAGGCGCCGTCCGCATATGTCATCGGGAAACATCCCGCCGCATCGTCACTCAACGTGCGTCGGGATGCTTGACCTCGTCGCCGATCCTGGTACGCCGCGTGCTATCCATCACCAGGCCATAACTGACCTTGTCGAAGGTGCGGAAAATCATGATGTGCGAAGCGTACTCATCGGGCAGGCGCGTCCTGCGATCGCCTTGCGCGTTGTCATCGCGGTAATCGCCGTGGCGAACGCGGTCCACGACCCGCTCGCCGGTACGCCACACCGAGAATACCGTCCCGTTGTCGATCCCTTCGCGAGCGCCGCCGGAGACCGCCACCACGTCATGCGTGCCTCCGAACAGGAAACCATCGGCGACGGCGAGGATCTGCAGCTTGCTGTATTCCTGCTCCTGCCTGGGCACGTGCGGAGTGAAGTGAAGGTCGTAGGGCTGCGTCTCGACAGGCAGTACCCGGTCGCCGGCCCGCACTTCGCGTCCGCTTTCTTCCAGCGACAGCGTCACCAGATCGGCATCGCCGCCGGCGCCGCCGACACGCGTCACGGTGCCGACGTTGACCCGGGCCAGTTCGTAGCCCAGCGTTTCCTTGTTCCTCACCCAGATCGGACGCGCGGTCCAATGCTCGACGCCATCCACATGACGGCCGCGGAAATCCAGCTCGTCGGAATAATGGATCCGGTCATGCGTGGTCGCGACTTTCCTGATCGTGGCCGGATCGACCTCGGTGAAGCGCGAAGTCGGCCGGACCACCATGTAGCGCTGGCCGGGTGCGGCGGCGGACAGGCCGCGAATGTAGACGAGCTGACCGGCGCTGACCCTGAGGGCGCTGTCTTCCAAGCCGACGACATAGGGCAGGTGTTCGAAGCTGTCGGTCACGCGCAGATCGCGCAGGAACGGCTCGATGGCGCTCAAGGGGATCGTATTGATCGGCGCCTCGGTGCGCGGCCCCGGGGTGGATGTCACCGCCGGCGCGCGATTGAGGTAGGCCAGACTCAGCACATCGCCCGGATAGATCAGATGCGGATTGGCTATCTGGGGATTGGCCTGCCAGATTTCCGGCCACAACCACGGCTTCTGCAGGAAACGGCCAGCGATATCCCATAATGTATCGCCTTTTCTGACGACATAAGTATCCGGATGCCCGCCCGCCAGATCGACTGCGGTGGCGAACGCGGCTACCGTCAGTAGCGCGGCGGCGACAACTGTCCGTAAACGAATAAGCATAGTTGTATCAGCCCTGACTCCCCACAGAGGTCGTAGCACTATATTCCAAAACGGGCGACCAAGTGCAAACAATTTGACGCTAAGATAGTTGACAGGCTTGCCAATCAGAACAATACCCATATCGAACATCACTATGGCCATGCTTCCTATTCTCGAATTTCCCGATCCGCGCCTGCGCACCAAAGCGGTGCCGGTGGGTTCCGCCCAGATCGCCGAGCCTGCGTTCCAGCAGTTGCTCGACGACATGTTCGAGACCATGTATGCCGCTCCCGGCATCGGCTTGGCCGCCAGCCAGATCGATGTGCACCAGCGTTTCCTGGTGATCGATGTCAGCGAGGAGAAAAACCAGCCCCTTGTCGTGATCAATCCCGAAATTCTGGAAAAATCCGGGGAACAGGTCTATCAGGAGGGCTGCCTGTCGGTGCCCGGCATCTTCGCCGACGTGACCCGCGCCAACGAGATCACGGTGCGTTTTCTGGACCGCAAAGGGCAGACGCGGGAAATGCGTGTCGATGGCCTGCTGGCCGTCTGTATCCAGCACGAGATCGACCATCTGGATGGCAAGCTGTTCGTGGACTACCTGTCCGCGCTGAAACGCGAAATGGTGCGCAAGAAACTGGCCAAGATGCGCAAGCACGCGGCATGATCCGCCCGGGCGGCGCCAGCAGCCAGCAAGGCCAATCCGGACCGGCCCTGCTGATCTGCGGACCGCGACCGCTTCCGGATCCATCCACAATCCGCCTGTGTCCCGCCGACCATTGGGTGACTGAACCATGAGAATCGTCTTCGCCGGTACTCCCGCCTTCGCCGTACCTTGCCTGCGCGCGGCCGCGCGGAACAAGGAAGCGATCGCGGTCTACACGCGGCCGGACCGCCCCGCCGGCCGGGGCCGCGAGCTGACTGCCTCGGCGGTGAAGCAGGAAGCGCAGGCGCTGCAGATCCCGGTGTTGCAGCCGGAATCCCTGAAACGCGAAGAGTCCCTGCACTCGCTGCGGCAACTGGAGCCGGACCTCCTGATCGTGGTGGCCTACGGTCTGATCCTGCCGCAGGCGGTGCTCGATATCCCGAAATTCGGCTGCTGGAACGTACATGCCTCGCTGCTGCCTCGCTGGCGCGGCGCGGCCCCGATCCAGCGCGCCATCGAGGCCGGCGATCCCGAAACCGGCGTCTGTCTGATGAAGATGGAGGCCGGGCTGGATACCGGGCCGGTCCTGCTGTCCCTGCTCACGCCGATCCATCCGCAGGAGACTGCCGGTCAATTGCACGACCGCCTCGCCAAGCTCGGCGCGCAGGCGTTGTCGGATGGCCTCGGCCTGTTGCGGGCCGGCATCCGCCCGGTTCCGCAGCCACAGTCCAGAGAAGGCGTGACCTATGCGCACAAGCTGGAAAAGAGCGAGGTACTGCTGGACTGGAACCAGCCCGCCGCCAAACTGGCCAACAAGGTCCGCGCATTCGAGCCCTGGCCTGTTGCCGAAGCCATGATCGCGGGCGAACGCCTGCGCATCCACGAGGCCCACGCCCTGGATGCCGGGCATGTGGCCGCTCCGGGCGCTGTGCTCGCAGCCCAGAAAGAGGGCATCGACATCGCTTGCGGCGAAGGCGTTCTGCGGATTCGCGCGGTCCAGCGCGCCGGCGGCAGGACCATGCCGGTGGCCGACTATCTCAACGCGCACCAAGTGCCGACGCAGCGCGATTGAGGTCGCCCGTCGATTTTCGCTTACTCGCGCATGCCTTCCCCTTCCCCCTCCCTTGGCGCCCAAACGCGCGCCGTTGCCGCCCGCGTACTGGATGCCGTCATCCACCAGGGGCGATCGCTGAAGGCGGAACTTGGCGCCGCCTTGCCACAGTTGGCCGATAGCCGCGATCGCGCGCTGGTCGAAGCGATCAGCTTCGCCGCGCTACGGCGACAGGCCCGCTACCGGACCGCCTTGCAACGCTGGCTGCAGAAACCGCCGGGACGCCGCGACAGCGAGCTGGTGGCGTTGCTGCTGGCCGGGCTGGCCCAGATTGATGCTTTGCAGATGCCGGCGCATGCGGCGCTCTCGGCTACCGTCGATGCGGCACGCGTACTGGGGCGCGCGCACCAGGCGGGGCTCGTCAACGCGATACTGCGCCGGGCGCAACGCGAAGGCCTGCCGCCGACCGACGCGGACGCCGCGTGGCCGGAATGGCTGCGCCGGCGGATTCGCCATGACTGGCCGGAACACGCCGGAACGGTTTTCGCCGAAGGGCTGAACCCCGCGCCGATGTGGCTGCGGGTCAATCGCCGGCAGGTCGCCCGCGACGACTATGCGGCACGACTGGCGCGGACCGGACTGGAGGCCGCGACCGAGCCCCTGCTGGCGGACGCGCTCAGGCTGGATACGGCGGTGCCGGTATCGGCACTGCCGGGTTTTGCCGAAGGCGATGTCTCGATCCAGGACGGTTCCGCGCAACAGGTCGCCGATGCCTTGGTCCTGCAACCGCGAGCCAGGGTTCTCGATGCCTGTGCCGCGCCCGGCGGCAAGGCGGCGCACCTGCTCGAACGCGAACCGGACCTGCGTCTGCTCGCACTGGATGTGGATGCGCAGCGTCTGGCCAAAGTGCGCGGCACGCTGGAACGGCTGAAACTCGGACGGAACGCACAAACGCGACAGGGTGATGCTTCGGACATCCCGGCCTGGTGGGACGGCGAGGCCTTCGATGCCGTCCTGCTCGATGCGCCCTGTTCGGCCACCGGCATCGTGCGGCGCCAGCCGGATGTCCTGCTGCACCGGAAAGCCGGCGACATCGCCACGCTGACCGCGCTGCAAAGCCGCCTGCTGGATGCGCTCTGGCCCACGCTCCGGCCCGGAGGCGTGCTGGTCTATACCACCTGTTCCATCCTCGACGCCGAGAACCGGGCGCAAGTCGCCGCTTTCCTGGACCGTACCGCCGCTGCCGTCGTCGAGCCGCTGCCATCGGACTTCGGCCATGCCGCCGGCCCCGGGCGGCAACGTCTGCCGGGCGAGCAGGACATGGACGGATTTTTCTATGCACGGATCCGCAAAACCGATGAACAAAAAAATTTCCCGGCATCCGATAATAGCTAGCGTCTCGGTTTGAATTTGCCATGCCATGACCTGGCGATATGCGCATACCGGTAGTTGTTTGAAACATATGCATTTTTTTGATCGCATTCCGGTCAGGCCGGGGAATTTCGCATTCCCGCCGGTGGTGCCTGCGCCAGCCTGAATTTCAAATTGAGACACTACCGGATAATAGGCGGCGTTTTGCGGTCCACCGGGCCACCATGCCCTCGCCCCGTCTTCCCGCCCGCCCACGAACCTCGATTGCTCCAGAGGTTTCCCTCAACCTTGGCCCGATTTCACCTCCCCCATGCTCAAAACCCGACAATCACGCGAATTCTGGTTGCTGGCGATCACCGCCATGCTGGTCATCGGCGCAGGACTCGGATTGCGCGATCCCTGGCCGGCCGACGAGCCGCGTTTCGCGCTGGTCGCCAAGCAGATGGTGGAAAGCGGCAACTGGCTGTTCCCGCACCGGGGCATCGAACTCTATTCCGACAAGCCGCCGATGCTGATGTGGTGGGAGGCCTCGTTCTATACGCTGTTCGGAAACTGGCGCGTCGCTTTCCTGCTGCCATCGTTCCTGGCGACGATGGGAACGCTGGCCTGCGTCTATGATCTGGGTCGCCGCCTGTGGACGCGCCGGGTTGGCCTGTATGCCGCCTGGGCGCTGCTGTTCGCTTTCCAGTTCACCTACCAGGCCAAGAAGGCCCAGATCGATCCGCTGGTGACGTTCCTGATTACGCTGGCCAACTACGGGCTGCTGCGCCATCTGCTGCTTGGACCCGACTGGAAGATGTGGACGCTGGGCTGGTTCGCCGCCGGCCTCGGCGTGATCACCAAGGGCGTCGGCGTCATCGCCCTGTTGATGCTGGTGCCGGCCAGCGTGGCTGCGCTGGCGAAATGGTCGAAGATCGGCATCGGCGATGTCCGCTTCTGGTTGGGGCCGCTGGCGTTCCTGGGCGCGATCGCACTGTGGCTGGCGCCGATGGCGAGCGTGGCACTGGCGACGAACCAGCCCGAATACCGCGCCTACATGAACGATATCCTGTTCCGCCAGACCGCCGGGCGATACGCCAAATCTTGGGATCATCACCAGCCATTCTGGTATCACTTCGGCGTGATGCTGACCATGTGGATTCCGCCGATCCTGGCCCTGCCCTGGGCGCTACCGGCGTGGAAACGCAGGCTGCGGCGGCGCGATGCGCGCTATCTGCTGCTGTTGGGATGGTGGGCGCTGATCGTCCTGTTCTTCTCCATCCCCAACGGCAAGCGCGATGTCTACATCATGCCGGCGCTGCCGATCATGTGTCTGGCGCTGGCGCCACTGCTGCCGGGCATCCTGCGCCGGATCTGGCCGCGCCGGATTCTGCGCGCGCTGACCGCACTGATCGCCGCGGGCATCCTCGCGGGCGGGCTGGCGATCATGTTCGGCAATCCTGGATTCGAGCAGAAGCTGGTCTCCCAGCGCGGCTTCGACCCGCACATGCTGGCGACCGGCGCCTGGATGCTGGTCGCCATCGGCATCTGGGGCGTTCTCAGCCTGCTCGTGTTCGCGCGCAGACAGCCGGCGGCCGCTCTGTTTTCCACGCTCGGCGGATTGTGGGTGATCTTCAGTCTGCTCGGATACGGCCTGGTCAACGACGCCAATTCCGCGCGCGGCGTCATGACTGCCGTGGGACAGCGCATCGGTCCGGACGCGGAGCTGGGCCTGGTCGCATGGAAGGAACAGAACCTGCTGATGGCCGATCGCCCGGCGGCCAATTTCGGCTTCGTGATTCCCTGGGACGAGCAACTCCGGCTCGGCGTGGACTGGCTGAGCGAAGCGCCGGAACGGCGCTGGCTGCTGGTGCAGGAAACAGCGTTGCTGTCATGCATCGACCGTGACCGTATCGAGCTGGGCGGCATCTCCAATCGCCGCCGCTGGTGGCTGGTCACCGCACCGGCCGTTACCGGTCCCTGCATCGCCACCGCAGAAGACAAGGCCAGGGCGAACAGCGACCCGGACTGAATCATCCGACTCGCCGCGGGCGTCGTTGCCCGCGGCAATCCGCTTTCGTTTTCCTCCGGAACGTTTCGCCCAAATGCGGATCGCCACGGTTTCTTCACGCATCCGCGCAACATGCATCCGGCGGCATGGCGAAGCAATCGGATACGTTTCGCCAGAGGCTCGTCGGCAACCGTGAAACCGTGCGATCGATGCATCACACCTTCCGTCCAATATCCGGAATCGTGCATGGCGTCGATTTTGTGCGAAGCGGATTCCGTATCATGTCGGTTCTCGCCATTGCCGCGAATGTTCCATCGCGGCCTGCACATACTTCTGCGGATATCCAGTCCATTGACAGCAAAGCGTCGTCCACTTTCCTCCGAACCCGATACCGTATCGGTCCAGTTGGACACGATCCCTGGACTGAACGTGCAGTGCGTCCGCGATGCGCGCGCAAGACACATCAAGCTCAGCGTCAATGAACAAGGCGCGCGTCTGACACTGCCGTTGCGCGGCAGCATGCAGACCGCCACGCGGTTCCTGCACCAGCATCAGGACTGGCTTGCCGCGCAATGGCATCGGTATCGCGAGACGCTGGAGTTCCCGCTGTTCTCCCGCCATGCGCGCGCGTTGCCTCTGCGGGGTCGGACGCTTCCCGTCGAGTGCAAGGAAGGCCGCTATCTGCAGATCGAGCCGGCCGTGAACGCGCTGACGGTCCATGCGCCGGAACAAGCCCGCGATACCACCCTGCGCGGCGCGTTGCGCAGATTCTACGAAGCCGAAGCGCGTGCCGACATCGGTCGCTGGATACCGAAGTATCTGCCCGAGTTGCCGCATCCGCCGACGCGTCTGCGGATCAAGCCCATGTCTTCGCAGTGGGGTTCGTTGGCGCCCAACGGCACTCTGGCGCTGGATCTGGCATTGATCCTGTGCCGCCCATCCGCATTCGAATACGTCCTGGTACACGAGCTGTGCCACTTGTTGCAGGCCAATCATTCGCCGGCGTTCTGGCACGAAGTCGAACAGCGTTTTCCGCTCTGGCGGGAAGAGCGCGATTATTTCCGGGAACATGGGCGCCGGATCAAGGCGACCCTGCACTGCCTGCTCAATCCCTGAGCCGCGGCGTGTCCGCTTCGGACATACCCGCGCGGCGACGCACGATCGCCGTCATCCCCAGGCGCCATCGAACCGGCGTGCCGTACATCCGCGCGCCGACGCTTTCCCGGTACGTTCACGACGAAAGAACCCCGCCGGAGCGGGGTTCTTCGAACGACATGCTTTCCGTTGCGATCGATCAGAACTTGTAGTTGATCGACGCGGCCAGGATGTCGCTGCTCACCTTGTAGTGTCCATCCAGTACGGTGCCTGTGGTCGAGGTCAAATCGACGATCCTTGGATCGCTGGCGAACAGATGCGTGTAGCCGATGTTGTACTCGGCATGCTCGCCCGGCGCCCAGCTGAGACCCAGCGACACCCACTTGCGGCTTGCGTCGGGGACGCGGACATCGCGGTGCTCGTTGGTGGTCGGTGTCTGATCGTAAGCCAGACCGCCACGCAGCGTCAGCTGGTCGTTGAGCCGGTAATCGGCGCCGATCGAGGCGAACGTGGTATCGCGGTAACCGAAATTCAGCATGTTGTCCGGCTGTCCCGAGTTCATGTGCACGCGAACGCTGTCGAACTTGCTCCACGCGGTGCGCGAAACGTCGGCCATGATCGACCACTGATCGTTGATGCGGTGGGTGAGGCTGATTGTGGCCAATTCCGGCAGCGTGATCGTCGCGCGGCCTTTGGTATCGGTGAACCAACCCGGACGCGTCGCGCCGAAGATCGCGGCCGCATCGCCCGGCACATAGAAATCGACTGTGCCGCCGGTGACCTTGTGCACCATCTGCGAGCGGTAATTGATGCCGATGTGGGTGTCGTCGGTGATGCTGAACAGGCCGCCGACCGTGAAGCCCACCTGGGTGTTGTCGCCCTTCAGGCTGGACATGCCATCGGCGCTGGCCGGCAGATAGCCGGGAACGCCGCTGCCGGCGAGAATGCCGCCGAAGTCGACCGCGTTGGTCAGCTGAACGTTCAGGCGCTCGGCAAACACCGACACGCCGAACGAGACATAGGGATTGACGTCATACGACATCGACACGCCCAGGTCCACCGCCTGCAGCTTGGTCCTCAGGCCGTTGTAGCGGCCGACCCAGTTGCGGCTGTAATCGGTCTCGAAACCGAAGGGCACCATCAGCGAGGCGCCGAAATGCAGCTTGTCGCCCACCGGCAGATGCGCATAGACCGAAGGCAGCGGCGCGATCATGCCCGCATCACCGCCGTTGCCGCCAGTAAGCGGACGGCCCAACGCATCGTGCGCTTCGCCACTGTACTTGGCGGAGAAGCGGATGGTACTGACATCGAACTGGAACTGGCGCCCGTCGAGCAGACGCATCGCGGCCGGGTTGGTGCCGACCACGGAAGCGTCATCCGGGGCGCTGATCGAGCCGGCGAAGGCGCGGCCCTGGCCCTTGGCGCTGTTCTCTTTCAGCTGGAACGCGGCCGCATGCGCCTGTCCGCACGCCAGCGCGCCAGCGATGCCCGCCGCCAATACGGAAATGCGAGTGATGCTTTGAATGAATTGCATATATTTACTCCGATGCCAGGCCGCCGAATGGCTCGCTCTGTTCAATAGTGGAATTCAAAAAAACCGCCATGCGCCAGGAGTTCCGGATATGGCATGGCGAGCGAGTATAGCTTACCGTCGGAACCAGAATGACCCATACTTTAGTCGTTCGGCGCATCCGCCAAACACGCATTCCCCTCTTCGTTTTCACTGCATCTGGCACACCTCATGTTCGTTTCAATCCCGACCCGCCAGAAGCCGGCCAGACGCTGGGCGACGCCATTGCTATCCGTGGCGATCTGGATCGCCTTCATGTGGACGATCAGCCGTCCGGACGAGGCCAGGCGCGCGCTCTGGCTGAGCTGGGGAGCGCTCGCGCACGGGCTCGGCGGCGATCCGCGCCACTGGCTGGCGGCCGTGCAGGACAGCGGCGCGCGGCGCCTGTTCACCGCGTTGTTCCTGCACGCGGACTGGTCGCACCTGCTGGGCAACCTGGTGTTCCTGCTGATCTTCGGACTGCCTGCGGAAAAGTTCATGGGTCCGTGGCGGTTCCTGCTGCTGTTCGCGCTCGGCGGGGTCATTTCCAATCTCGTCGCCGGCATCGTGATCGGCGGCTCGGGCCACATCGTCATCGGTTCCAGCGGCGCGATCTCCGCCGTGATCGGCGCCTATCTGGCGTTGTTTCCCAATGCGCGGCTGGGCGTGGTGCTGCCATTGGGACTGTTCCTGGAATTCGTGCGCACGCCCGCATCCCTGTTGATCGGCGCCTGGGCGCTGCTGCAGGTCGGGTTCGCCTACATCGGCCCGGCCTTCGGCACGGTGGCCTGGTCGGCGCACATCGCCGGCTTCGTCGTCGGCGTGATCTACGCGCTGTTCGTGCGCAGCGCCATCACCAAGCGCATGCGCCAGCAACGCGGTTACTGACCCATCCGCACCATCGTTGCCCGGATATAATCCGGCACATGTCCAAGACGCTCTACAAAATCATCTTCCTCAACCACGGCAAGGTCTACGAGCTGTTCGCGCGACAGGTCGGCAACAGCGACCTGTGGGGTTTCATCGAGGTCGCCGAACTGGTGTTCGATGTGCACGATGGCATCGTCGTCGATCCCACCGAGGAACGCCTGCGCGACGAGTTCGGCGATACCCGCGTGCTGTATCTGCCGATGCAGAGCATCGTCCGGGTGGAAGCCGTGGAGAAAAAGGGACAGTCCGCGATCCGCGATGCCGCCACCGGCGAGAAGGTCGTGACGCCGTTCCCGATCCCGCCCAAGCCGCGCTGATCCGCGGCGGCGATGGTTCTGTCCGGGCAGACGCCATCGCGCCCGTCCGTGGACGCGACGGCCCCGCCTTCCGGAAACGGCCGCTCAGAACGCGGCGTCGAAAGCGACTTCGCCCTGCACGCCGACCTGATAGGCGGATACGCGGCGCTCGAAGAAATTGGTCAGCTCCTGCATGTCCTGCAATTCCATGAAGGGCAGCGGATTGGACACGTGGTACTGCTTCTCCATGCCAAGCTTGGTGAAGTGCCGATCGGCGCAATGCTGCAGATACTGGCACATGTCGCGCGTGGAAATGCCGGCGACGCCGCCTGACAGTACATCCTCGGCGAACTGCATCTCGCACTCGATCGCTTCCGCCAGCATGTCCCGGACCTGCTGTTCCATTTTTTCGTCGAACAGGTCCGGCTCTTCCTGGCGCACGACGCGCACCGACTCGAACGCGAATTCCATGTGGCAGCTTTCGTCGCGGAACACCCAGTTGGTGCCCGAGGCCAGGCCCGGCAGCAGACCGCGCGAACGGAAGTAGTACACGTAGGCGAACGCGGCGAAAAAGAACAGCCCTTCCACGCACGCGGCGAAACAGATCTGGTTGAGCAGGAACTGCCGGCGCTGTTCGCGGGTCTCGATCCTGTCCACGGCGTAGACCGATTCGATCCACTTGAAACAGAATTCGGCCTTCTTGTGGATCGAGGGAATGTTCTCCACCGCCGCGAACGCCTGGAACCGCTCCTCCGGATCGGGCAGGTAGTTGTCCAGCAGGGTCAGATAGAACTGCACGTGCAGCGCTTCCTCGTACAGCTGGCGCGACAGATACATGCGCGCCTCGGGGGCATTCAGATGCTTGTACAGGCTCAGCACCAGATTGTTGGAGACGATCGAATCGCCAGTGGCGAAGAACGCCACCAGCCGGTGGATCAGATGCCGGTCAGCCGGCGACATCTTTTCGTGCAGGTCGGAAATGTCGATCTGGAAATTGATCTCGTCGACGGTCCAGGTGTTCTTGATCGCATCGCGATACATGTCGTAGAACTGCGGATAGCGCATCGGGCGCAGGGTCAGTTCGAATCCGGGATCGAGCAGGCGGGAGTCCAGGGACTGGGCGGAAGTACGTGCGGTCATGGGTTGGTTCCTTCTGTGGAGCGACGCGGCACGGAGACCCGGCAAGCGGTCCGTGACGCATGGCAAAACGGGTTCATCGTCGGGAGGGTTCCCGTGCAGGAGAAGGCACGACGCAGCGATGCCGGTGCGTCGCGCCGTCCGTCACTGGCAGGCCTCGCAGCTTTCGGGGTGTTCCAGCGAGCAGGCCACCGCCTGCGTCGGCGCATAGCTGCCGACCGTGGTCTTGGCGATCCTGGTCGCCGGCCGCGAGCGCAGGTAATACGTGGTCTTGATGCCCTGCTTCCAGGCGTACATGTACATCGACGACAGCGCGCCGATGTTCGGGTTCTCCATGAACAGATTCAGCGAGGCGCTCTGGTCGATGAAGGCGCCGCGATCGGCGGCCATGTCGATCAGCGAACGCATCGGGATCTCCCAGACCGTGCGGTAGACATGCCGCAGGGTTTCGGGAATCCGCGTCACGCCCTGGATCGAGCCGTCGGCCTGCTTGATCTGGTCGCGGATTTCCGGCGTCCACAGGCCAAGTTTCTTCAGTTCCTCCACCAGATAGCGGTTGATCTGCAGGAAATCGCCGGACAGCGTTTCGCGCTTGAACAGATTGCTGATCTGCGGTTCCACGCACTCGTAGCAACCGGCGATGGAGGCGATGGTCGCGGTCGGCGCGATTGCGATCAGCAGCGAGTTGCGCAGGCCATATTCCCGGATGCGCGCGCGCAGGGATTCCCAGCGCTCGCCCTGCTCCGGCGCGACGTTCCAGGCATCGAACTGCAACTCTCCCGATGCGGCGCGGGTCTCGGCGAAAGCCGGATGCCGCCCATGCTCCCGCGCCAGTTCCAGCGAGGTCTCCAGCGCGTGGTAGTAGATATGCTCGGCGATCTGCGCCGACAACGCGCGCGCTTCCCCGCTGTCGAAAGCCAGGCGCATGCGGAAGAACACGTCCTGCAGGCCCATGCAGCCCAGGCCCACCGGCCGCCAGCGCAGGTTGCCGCGCCGCGCCGATTCGATCGGATAGAAATTCAGATCGATCACGCGATCCAGCTGGCGCACCGCCAGCCGCACGGTTTCGGCCAGCTTGTCGAAATCGAAGTCGCCGAACTCGTCCAGATGCTGGCCCAGGTTGATCGAACCCAGATTGCAGACCGCCGTTTCCTGGGTCGAAGTGACCTCCAGAATCTCGGTGCACAGATTGGACAGATGCACGATGTTTTCCGGCCTGGCGGTCTGATTGCAGGCCAGGTTGCACTTGTCCTTGAACGTCATCCAGCCGTTGCCGGTTTCGGCCAGCGTGCGCATCATCCGCGCATACAGCTTGCGCGCGCTGATCGTCTTGATCGCCCTGCCCTGTTTCTCCGCCTGTTCGTAAGCCCGCTCGAACGCTTCGCCATACAGGTCGGTGAATTCCGGCGCGACGCGCGGATCGAACAGCGACCACGCCTGATCGGCCTCGACCCGGCGCATGAACAGATCCGGCACCCAGTTGGCCAGATTCAGGTTGTGCGTGCGCCGCGCTTCATCGCCGGTGTTGTCGCGCAGCTCCAGGAAATCCTCGATGTCGGCATGCCAGGTTTCCAGATAGGCACAGGCCGCGCCCTTGCGCTTGCCGCCCTGGTTGACCGCCGCCACCGAGGAATCCAGCGTCTTCAGCCACGGCACGATGCCGTTGGAATGGCCATTGGTGGAGCGGATCAGCGAACCGCGCGAACGCACGCGGCTGAAGCTGACGCCGATGCCGCCGCTGAACTTGGACAGTTGCGCGATGTCGCCATAACGGCGATAGATCGACTCCAGCGAATCCTCCGGCGAATCCAGCAGGAAACAGGAGGACAACTGCTCGTGCGCGGTGCCGGCGTTGAACAGCGTCGGCGAGCTGGGCAGATAGTCCAGGCGGGCCATGCTCCGGTACAGCGACAATGCCTCGCCGACATCCTCGGACAATGCGCAGGCGATGCGCATGAAGAACTGCTGCGGCGTTTCGATCACCTTGCGCGTATGCGGGTGGCGCAGCAGATAGCGGTCGTAGACGGTGCGCAGGCCGAAGTAATCGAAGCGCCGGTCCAGCAGCGTGTCCACCGCATCGTTAAGCTTGCGCGCATGCGTCTGCACGAATCCGAGCAGACGCTCGTTGATCAGTCCCAGCTCGTGCCCGCGCGAAACCGACTGCGAGAACGCGTGGATTTCCTGGCCGGAAACTTCCTTGGCGATCACCGATGCCAGCAGACGTGCGGCCAGCCGGCCGTATTCCGGCTCTTCGCCGATCAGCAGCGCGGCGGTGCGGATCGACAGTTCGTCCAGTTCGCGGGTCGTGGCGCCGTCGTACAGACCGGAGATCGTGCGCGTGGCCACACGCATCGGGTCCACGGCATGCAGGCCATCGCAGCAGCGCTGGACGGCGCGGACGATCTTGTTCAAGTCCACCGGTTCGCGTTGACCATTGCGTTTGGTCACGCCCATCGCGGTGGCGGTCGGAGGCGGGGTCAACAGGAATCCGGCCGCATCGACTTCGGCGGCCGCAACAACGGAGTCGGACTGGGTCATGACTATCTCCCATGCGTGATGCACGCGGCCGCCCTTCCCACGCCGGACAGCAGGCCGCACGAATCGACAGCATGGAGACGCGGTGTCGCAGCCGTTGCGACGGGCGGAGATTCCGGCCGTGCCAGGACGCTGCGCACCGGCCATCTCCCCCCCGGAGATTCCGCGACCGGCACCGCGCGGTGTGCTTCGCGCGGCTGTCGGCAGGTCTTCGGGCTCATGGACACGGAGGCCGATGCCTCCTCCTACTCGTCGCGGCTTCCCAGGATCGATCCCAGTGCCTGTGCGACTTCGTTTCCACATACCGCTGCGGGGCAGCGCCGGATTTCCACCGGCTTCCCTATTAATCCGGCGGCCAGGCCGTCGGAACCGACAGACACAAGATAGTGTGGTTGTTGCGTCACGTCAACACCAAATATTGTGAATTGGATTTCACGAAACGATATGGCAGCACCACCAACCCTGTGCTCACGCACTGCCGAAGAAAACATCATCACCCCCCATGACGAACTGTTCATGCAGGTCGCATCCCCGCACAGCGGCCACCCGCTACGACCGCCATGTAATCAAGATGGTGCTGGAAACCGCGCAACTACTCAGTACCGCGCACGCGTGTCTGGGCGATGCCGAGCCGGTCAGCGATACCGGCGAACGGGCGGACGCACTCGATCACGCGCGGCAGACAGACACTGTCGGCACACCGCGCTCGCCCGCACGCAAGCCGCACCGGCTGCGCGCCGACACGCAGGAAATAGAAAGAGAAAGGATGGCGCGCCTGGAGGGATTCGAACCCCCGACCAACGGCTTCGGAAGCCGCTACTCTATCCGGCTGAGCTACAGGCGCGTAATGGACCCGCTCATGCCCGCGCCATCTTCGCGGCCTCGGGAACTGAACGCGCCCGGCGGGGCAAGGGACGCATTCTAGCCTAAACTGGAAAGCCCCGCGTGGGGGAGCTTCGCCCCGGTCCGGCGCGTCCTCCCCGCCATCACCGCAAAACGCCATGAACGCCCAACACCACGACACATCGGTTCTTCCATCGCCGTCCGGCTGGCGCGCGCGCCTCGGCCAGTACTGGCGGCTGACCCGCAACCACAAGCCGATCGGCAGCCTGCTGCTGCTGTGGCCGACCTGGTGGGCGCTGTGGCTGGCCTCGGGCGGCGTGCCCTCATGGTGGCTGCTGTTCGTGTTCACCGCCGGGGTCTGGTTGACGCGTTCGGCGGGCTGCATCATCAACGACTATGCCGACCGCTGGCTGGACCCGCACGTCGAGCGCACCCAGGACCGGCCACTGGCCACGGGCGCCATCAGCGGTCGCGGCGCGCTGACGCTGTTCGCGGTCCTGATGCTGATCGCGTTCGGCCTGGTGCTGACCCTGAACTGGCTGACCATCGGCTTGAGCTTCGTCGGCCTGCTGCTGGCCGCCAGTTATCCGTACCTGAAGCGCTACACGCACCTGCCGCAGGTCTATCTGGGCATGTCCTTCGGCTGGGGTATTCCGATGGCCTTCGCCGCCGTGCAGAACACCGTGCCGGCGCTGGGCTGGCTGCTGTTCTGCGCCAATATCCTGTGGTCCACCGCCTACGACACCTGGTATGCGATGGTCGATCGCGACGACGACATCAAGGTCGGTTCCAAATCCACCGCGATCCTGTTCGGCGATCTGGATCTGGTGATCCAGGGCATCCTCTACGCACTGATGCTGGTGGCGATGGTGCTGGTGGGCCGGCAGGCGGGCATGGGCATGTATTACTGGATCGGCCTGGCCATCGCGGTGTTCTTGGTCGTCTACGAGTTCTACATCGCGCGCGATCGCGCGCGCGGTCCCTGCTTCCACGCCTTCCTGCACAACAACTGGGTCGGGCTGGCGGTTTTCGCCGGCATCGTTGTCGATTACGCACTGCGTCCCGCCGGTTGATTTTTCGCACCCGTCGTCTTGCCGGCCCCGTTCGCGGGCATGGAGTCGATATCTCCGAACCGGAGCGGTCTTGCGAATCCCGCCGATTGTCGGAACCATGCAAAAAACCGCTGCGGCCACGCACATCCAATCACAATGCTGCGCCGTCGCGCTTACAATGAAAGCCATGTGAAGACCGGCCGCCATATCGAAGCGGCCTCACTATCCGAGGAAATTTCATGTACGAGCGAATCGGGATCATTGGCAGCGGAGCGATGGGGCGCGGCATCGCCCAGTTGTTCGCCACTGCCGGACGGGAAGTGAAGCTGTACGACAGCCGTGTCGAAGCCATCGGACAAGCTCTGGAATTCAACGAAAAACTGCTGCGCCGCTCGCTGGAGAAAGGCAAGCTGACGCAGGATCAGTTCGACGCGATCATGGGCCGCATGCGGGCTGCCTCGCGCCTGGAGGATCTGGCCGATTGCGATCTGGTGATCGAGGCCATCGTCGAGAACCTCGATGCCAAACAGACCCTGTTCCGCAATCTGGAAGCGATCCTGCCCGCGGACGCCGTACTGGCCACCAACACCTCATCGTTGTCGGTGACGAAGATCGCCAGCGGTTGCCAGCGCCCGGAACGCGTGGCCGGATTCCATTTCTTCAACCCCGTGCCGCTGATGAAGATCGTCGAAGTGGTGCGTGCCACCCGCACCGATCCGGCCATCATCGACAAGCTGTGCAAACTGGCCGAACAGGCCGGACATTTCCCCGCCGTCACCCCGGATACGCCCGGCTTCCTGGTCAATCATGCCGGTCGCGCCTACGGCACCGAAGCGCTGCGCATCCAGAGCGAAGGCATCGCCAGCGTCGAACAGGTCGACCGCATCCTGCGCGACATGGCCGGCTTCCGCATGGGCCCGTTCGAACTGTTCGATCTGACCGGACTGGATGTTTCGCACGCGGTGATGGAGTCGATCTTCGGGCAGTTCTACGACGACCCGCGCTATACCCCGTCCTATCTGGCCGCGCAGCGCGTCGCCGCCGGACTGCTTGGCCGCAAGAGCGACGGTCTGGGTTTCTACCGATACGAAGACGGCAAGCAGGCGACGCCGGAAGACCCCGCTCCCGTGCCGGTCGAAATCGACCGTCCCTTCTGGCTGGACAGCCAGGAAACCGGGCTGCGCGCGAAGGTCCAGGCGCTGCTGGAAAAGGCCGGGGCAACGCTCGAATCCGATCCGCAGCCTTCCGATGAGGCCATCTGCCTGATTACGCCATTGGGCTATGACGCCAGCTCGGTGATCGCCGACAAGGGCCTGCCGCCGGAACGCACGCTGGCACTGGAGACGCTGGGCCACTTCGACAAGCGCCGCGTGCTGATGCGGCAGCCGGCGCTGCAACCGGCGCTGGAAGCGCAGGCGCGCTGGGCGCTGGGCATCGATGGCGTTCCGGTCGAAGTCATCAACGACTCGCCGGGCTTCATCGTCCAGCGCATCATCGCCAGCATCGTCAACCTGGGCTGCGAAATCGCCCAGCGCGGCATTGCCGCACCGGCCACCATCGACCGCGCGATCCAGCTGGCCCTCGGCTATCCCAAAGGTCCGCTGGCTTTCGGCGAACACTACGGCACGCGCAATGTGCTGAACATCCTGCAGGGCATGCAGCACTGCTACGAAGAACCGCGCTATCGGCCCAGTCCGTGGCTGCGCCGCCGCGTGCAACTGAACCTGTCCCTACATCAACCCGACCAGGTGGAGAGCGCTTGATCATGACTGCATATATTTACGACGGGGTACGCACTCCATTCGGCCGCAATGCCGGCGCGCTGTCCAGGATCCGTCCCGATGACCTGCTGGCCGCGACCATGCGCGTGCTGCTGGACCGCAATCCGTTCCAGGCCGACGACTACGAGGACATCGTCATGGGCTGCGCCTGCCAGGCCGGCGAGGATGCGCGCAATGTCGCCCGCCACGCCGGACTGCGTTCGGGCCTGCCGGTCAAGGTCGCCGGCGTCACCATCAACCGTCTGTGTGGTTCCGGTCTGGCCGCGATCCTGGATGCCAGCCGTGCGCTCCGCTGCGGCGAAGGCTCGCTGTTCCTGAGCGGCGGCGTCGAGAGTATGACCCGCTCACCGTTCGTGGTGGCCAAGAGCGAATCGGCTTTCGGCCGCGACTTCAAGGTATTCGACAGCGCCATCGGCGCGCGTTTCCCGAACCCGAGGATCGAAGCCGAGTTCGGCGACGACACCATGCCGCAGACCGCCGACAACATCGCCCGCCAGATGCAGATCAGCCGCGAAGACAGCGACAGGTTCGCCGCGCGCAGCCAGGCGCTGTATGCCAAGGCGCTGGCGGACGGATTCTACGAAGGCGAGTTGTGCACGATCGAAGTGCCGCAGGGCCGCAAGCAGCCGCCATTGCAGGTCAGCGCCGACGAACACCCGCGCCCGCAGACCAATCTCGAAGGACTGGCCAAGCTCGGCGCCCTGTTCGAGGGCGGCGTGGTTACCGCCGGCAATGCCTCCGGCATCAACGATGGCGCGATCGCGATGATCCTCGGCAACCAGGCTATCGGCGAGAAGTACGGCGTCAAGCCGCGCGCCCGTGTCATCGCCGGCGCGGTGGCCGGCGTCGAACCGCGCCTGATGGGCCTGGGCCCCGTACCCGCGATCGAAAAGGCGCTGGAACGCACCGGCCTGACACTGGCCGATCTGGATGTCATCGAGATCAACGAAGCCTTCGCCACCCAGGTGCTGGGCTGCGCCAAGCTGCTCAAGATCGATTACGACGATCCGCGCCTGAATCCGAACGGCGGTGCCATCGCCGTTGGTCATCCGCTCGGCGCTTCCGGCGGCCGTCTGGCACTGACCGCATTGCGCCAGCTTGAACGCACCGGCGGACGCTACGCCGTCGTCAGCCTGTGCATCGGCATGGGCCAGGGCGTCGCCGCGATCATCGAACGGCTGGATCGCCGGGTGGCCTGAGTCGCGACGCTGATGGCAAGACGGAACCCCGGATGGCTCGGCTATTCGGGGTTTTTCGCAGAACGGGACGAACTCGACGCTGCTGCCGATCCGTGATGACGACAAGACCATTCGGGTCTATCAGGCCTATCCGGATGCGATCGCCGACAGCGCTTTGCAGCACCAAACCTTCGTCTCGCCATTGCTCAAGGGTGGTACGCACGGCGTGAATCAAACCTTCCGCTCCCGTGGACGATGATCGCGCCGGCCGGGGCCTGAATCTGCCGATGCGAATAGGCTTGCAGTGCGTGACAGTGCGCCATGCCGATGCACCGGATGACGCATAAAGCGCTCAGGCTTCTCGCTCCGCCAGCTCCTCCAGCAGTGTCGCCGCCGGCACAAAGAACAGGCTGCCGGTGATCGCGGTACTGAAATCCAGCAGGCGGTCGTAGTTGCCGATCGGGTCGCCGATGAACATGTTGTGCAACATGCGCTCGGTGATGGCGGGATCGCGGGCGTAGCCGATGAAGTAGGTGCCGAATTCGCCCTTGCCGGGATTGCCGAAGGGCATGTTGACGCGCACGATCTTGAGCTCGTTGCCGTTCTCGTCCTCGATATTGGTGACGGCGTTGTGCGCGTTGGCGGGCTTCTCGTCGTCGCTCAGTTCGATATCGTCGAACTTGTGGCGGCCGATGATGCGCTCCTGTTCCTCGACCGGCGTCCTTTCCCATGCCGTCATGTCGTGCAGGTATTTCTGCACAATGACATAGCTGCCACCGGCGAAATCCGGATCCTCGTCACCGGTGACGGCGGCTTCGGCCGCTTCCGCGCCGACCGGGTTTTCCGTGCCGTCGACGAAGCCGACCATGCTGCGCGCATCGAAATAGCGGAAACCGTGGGTTTCGTCCGCGGCGGTGACGGCGCCGTCCAGCTTGCCCATGATCTGGCGGGACAGCTCGAAGCACAGGTCCATGCGGCTGGCGCGCAGGTGCAGGAAGACATCGCCCGGCGTGGAAGGCGCGACATGCTTGGCGCCCTTGTATTCGGGCAGTCTGTGCAGCCTGGCCGGACGCGATGCGCCGAACAGGCGCTCCCAGGCATCGGCACCGAAACCGATCACGGCCCTGACGCTGCGCTGCTCGTCGCGCAGGTTGGCGCTACGGACCAGTGCCTCGAAGTCGGCGCACAGGTCGCGCACCGTGGCCGTGTTGTCGTCGCCGGGATTCAGCGTCAGCACGATGAAGATCGCATGCGTTCCCGCCGGTTCGGCGACCGGTTGTGCCAGGGACGATGCGGCTTGCAGATCGGTATTGCTCATGGTGTTCCAGCTTCTCTGTATCGAGTTGTTCATGATGCCACGATTCCATCGGATAACCCAAAGGATTGGACAACGCGACCGATCAAAACGAAGCATGTCGGTTTGTTGCTATGCCCCGCGCTCCATCCGCCAGGGGACGGAAATAACAGACGATAATAAAAGCCAGGCATCATAAATTTGTTTCGATCTGCATTTCGAAGACGTTCCATGAATCAATAAATGGAGGTTCCATGCATTCAGACATATCGAATGTCATGCTCAATAAAAACCACGAGCGAGACAGCGCCGCTCCTGAAGCAGCCATCGGATTACGATTTACCTACGTCTCTTTGTTGCTTTATATCTTGGCTATTCCGTGGTCGCCATCACGTCTGTGGTGGATGGCGCGCCTCAGACAATCTTCTTGGCGCGCGTGCTCGCCGTGACGATGGCGGGCATAGGCTGCGGTGTCTACGGCATATATTCAGCCATGGATGGGCCCGGATGGGGCGCTTTCATAAATGTGCCTTTAATGGGATTGGCGCTGGTTCCTTGCCTGAGGCTGATCGTACTTGTCATTATCGCCATCAAGGGACGTTCGGCAATGAAGGCGGCGGGATACGGATACTCGCTTCTTGGGAAAATAGTGAAATCAGGCCAGTAAACCGCCGGACGGTCTGGTTGGAGTTGGATACGGGGCGGGTGGAAATTCCGGCGACGCGGTCGAAATGGCGCAATGAAAAACCGGCGGCAGGACTCGCCTGCCGCCGGTTTCCGATGGCGCATCCCTGCGCCGCGATGTGATGGCCTGGGAGCCGGTTACAGCAGCGGCACCAGCAGCAGCGCCACGATATTGATAATCTTGATAAGCGGGTTGATCGCCGGGCCCGCCGTGTCCTTGTAGGGGTCGCCGACGGTATCGCCGGTCACCGAGGCCTTGTGCGCCTCGCTGCCCTTGCCGCCGAAGTTGCCGTCCTCGATGTGCTTCTTGGCGTTGTCCCAGGCGCCGCCGCCCGTGGTCATCGAGATGGCGACGAACAGGCCGGTGACGATGGTGCCGATCAGCAGGCCGCCGAGCGCGCGCGGACCCAGCAGCAGGCCGACCAGCACCGGCACCACGACCGGCAGCAGCGACGGCACGATCATTTCCTTGATCGCCGAACGGGTCAGCATGTCCACCGCCTTGTCGTACTGTGGCTTGCCGGTGCCTTCCATGATGCCGGCGATGTCGCGGAACTGGCGGCGCACTTCCTCGACCACCGCGCCGGCGGCGCGGCCGACGGCTTCCATCGCCATCGCGCCGAACAGGTACGGAATCAGGCCGCCGATCAGCAGGCCGATGATGACGTAGTGATCGGACAGGTCGAAGGTGAAGACCTTGCCGGGATTCGCCGCCTGCAGGTTGTGCGTGTAGTCGGCGAACAACACCAGCGCGGCCAACGCCGCCGAGCCGATCGCATAACCCTTGGTCACCGCCTTGGTGGTATTGCCGACCGCGTCCAGCGGATCGGTCACGTTGCGCACTTCCGGCGGCAGTTCCGACATTTCGGCGATGCCGCCGGCGTTGTCGGTGATCGGGCCATAAGCGTCCAGCGCGACGATCATGCCCGCCATCGACAGCATCGAGGTGGCGGCGATGGCGATGCCATACAGGCCGCCCAAAGCATAGGCGCCCCAGATCGCGGCACATACCGCGACGACCGGCAGCGTGGTCGACTTCATCGACACGCCGAGGCCGGCGATGATGTTGGTGCCGTGTCCGGTGGTCGAAGCGGAGGCCACATGCTTGACCGGGCCGTACTGGGTGCCGGTGTAGTACTCGGTGATCCAGACGATCACGCCGGTCAGCGCCAGGCCGATCAGCGCGCAGCCGTACAGGTTCATCGCGCCCTGGTAGAAACCGCCCATCAGTTGCGTGGTGACCGGATAGAACGCGATGGCGGCCAGCATGGCCGAGATGATCACGCCCTTGTACAGCGCACCCATGATCGAACCGCCTTCCCGCACCTTGACGAACAGGGTGCCGATGATCGAAGCGATGATCGACACGCCGCCGAGCACCAGCGGATACAGCACGCCGTTGGGGCCGGCCTCGCCGAGCATCAGGCCGCCGAGCAGCATGGTGGCGATGACGGTGACCGCGTAGGTCTCGAACAGGTCGGCGGCCATGCCGGCGCAGTCGCCGACGTTGTCGCCGACGTTGTCCGCGATCACGGCCGGGTTGCGCGGATCGTCCTCGGGAATGCCGGCTTCGACCTTGCCCACCAGATCCGCGCCGACATCGGCGCCCTTGGTGAAGATGCCGCCGCCCAGTCGGGCGAAGATCGAGATCAGCGAGCTGCCGAAGGCCAGACCGACCAGCGCGTGCAGCGCGGCTTCGCCGGTGATGCCCATCTTCAGCAGCACCCAGTAGTAGCCGGCCACGCCCAGCAGGCCCAGGCCGACCACCAGCATGCCGGTGATGGCGCCGCCGCGGAAGGCGACATCCATGGCGGGGCTGATGCCCTTGCGCGCCGCCTCGGCGGTACGCACGTTGGCGCGCACCGAGACGCTCATGCCGATATAGCCGGCCGCGCCCGACAGCACCGCGCCGATCAGAAAGCCGATGGCGGTGTACCAGCTGAGGAAGAACCCGACCAGCACGAACAGCACCACGCCGACTACGGTGATGGTCAGGTACTGCCGGTTCAGATAGGCGCGCGCGCCTTCCTGGATCGCCGTGGCGATCTGCTGCATTCGTTCGTTGCCGGATGGCAGCTTGAAGATCCAGCCTGCCGAGATGATGCCATAGAGGATGGCGAGGACGGCGCAGCCCAGCGCCAGGAATAAACCGTAGTGTTCCAGCATGATCACTCCCAGAAAAAGATCAAGAATCATCCAGCGGATGGACGAACCGGGAGCCATGCGGGGGTCGGGTCTGGAACTTGAAGCGCTTGCAGCGAACCCGGTCACCGCCGAGGCGGCCAAATGGCTTGTGTCGCTGTGTTCATCGATCATCTGGACCGGAACAGAGTATGCGCTACTGAACGCTAGCTGGCTACTGTGTGAATACGGGAGGAACATGCATCCGCACGAGCACCGGCGAAAGGGGCGGGGTTTCCGATGATCGCAAGCGGCCGGATCAATGCGCGGGAAGCGGGTGTCCGCTTGGCGGGCGGGCGCTTCGAGTGCGCAGATCCGGCCCGCCGAAACTGCGCTTTACGGCTCGATTCGCAGTGGTTCAGGCTCATTCCATCCGCTTATGCCCAGCCGTATCCACGACAGCTCCCAAAATACATTCCCCGGTCCGGCTTGTATTTCCCGCTGTGCCATAGGATTCAGGGCTGCAGGTACCGAGATCCAATCCAATTCATCCGACGCGGATACTCCGGTGCGTCCCCGGTGACCGGCCTCCCATCGCGAACCGGATCCAGGGTTCTGGACAGTGCCTGTTCCGCGGGAAGCCTGGGTTGAATCGCTTCAGTATTCCCGGGCGCCGCGACGGGATGCTCCACCGCGTATGCCTGCATCATGCGGCAAGCAAGCGATGCCGAACCGGCCAGCGGCGCGATCCGCGCCACGGCCATTCCCGCATGGCGTTATGTTGCCGCTGGAATCCTGGCCGGCATGGACCGGGATTCCAGCGGCCGGACTCAGAACGAATAGGCGATCAGTGCCCACAGCCTGGGCGAGCGGTCCTTGTCGCTCTGCGGTTCTTCCGCACCGATCTTCCAGGCGGCGGAGACGCCGGCCTGCCAACCGTGCGCGGCCCATTGCACGCCGATGCCGCCGGCACTGAGCTTGCGCTGGTTGTGTCCGCGCGACCAGCGATCGGCGTTCAACTGGACTTCGCCGTGATCGACGAAAGCCGATACCTGCCATTGCGCGCCGATCAGGTAACGCAGTTCCATCGTGCCCAGCCAGCCGCGGTCGCCGCTGGCTTCGCCCTGCGGATAGGCGCGGACGCCATAGGCGCCGCCGAGACTGAACTTTTCCGAGGAATCCAGGTTGTCGTTGGTCCACTGGCCCTGCGCGCGCGCGTACAGGTTCCAGTTCCGTCCCAGGTGCTGCACTCGCGCCACCGAGGCCTCGACCTTGTTGAAGCTGCCTTCGGTGCGCGCGGTCATCTGGTCGATCCAGCGCGAATAAGGGTCCTGAATTTCCAGATTGCCGTGGCTGGCGCCGATCGAGAAGCTGGTCATGCCGCCGCCGCCGAAACGGTCGATGCCGTTGCCGGACAGCGACAGGCCCATGACGTTGGAGCGCTTGCGGTTGTTGTCGTCGTAGAGATCGATGTCGTCGCGCAGGCGCTTGTGGTCGAGCTGCGCGCGCGCGTACATCGAGAAGTTGCGGCTGCGCACCAGCGGCTGGACGGCGAACAGGCTGACGATTCTGGCGGTGCCGTGCGCGTCCAGCGGCGCGAAATCCTTGCCCAGTTGGTAATCCATCTTGGACAGGTTCACGCCCAGTTGCGTGGACATGGCGCCGACCGGCAACTGGTAGCCGAGCTGGTAGTAATACTGGTCTTCATTGGTGCCGAGCAGGCGCACGTTCAGGCGGTCGCCGATGCGCAGCGGGTTGTCGATGTTGAACGTGGTCGACAGCATGTATTCGCCGGTGAAGCGATTGCCGTGGTTGTCGATGGAAACGTTGCCGTTGACCATCGGCGCGGGCGTGGCTTCGATCACCAGATCGGTGGCGCCGGTCTCGGCGCCGGGCTGCAGCGTCGCGGCGACCTTGACGCCGGGCAGGTCGTCCAGCAGCAGCAGGCCGCGCTCCAGCGATTCCGCCCTGACCGGATCGTTCGGGCGCAGCGCGAACAACGGGGTCGCCGCCACGCCGTCGCGTACGCGGGTGCGGTTGTTCAGGCGGATTTCGCCGTAACGGCCTTCGAGCACGTCGATGCGCACGTTGCCGGCATCGATTTCCTGCGCCGGAAGATAGGCGCGCGCCAGCGGATAGCCATGCTCGCGGTAATACGCGGAAATGCGTTGCGTTGCCTGCTGCAGTTCGCCCAGCGTCAGTTCGCGGCCGACATAAGGCTGCAACAGCGGCAACAGCTCCGCTGCGGAGAAGGCCGAGTTGCCGGATAACCGGAAACCCTGGACATCGATGCGAACGCCGCTGTCCTCGGCAGTGGCGGGTTCCTCGGCATCGGGCACGGTCAGTTCGAGCTGCTGCGGGCGCGAGGGGACGCGCGGCGGTTGCTCCTGCAGCTCGCGGATGGACTGCCCCGCATCCGGCGGAGTGTGCTGTGCATGGGCGGAATACATGGCGGCATACAGCGCCAGTGCAATCAGGGAGAAGGATCGACGCATTCGGGTTTCTCTGGTCATGGCAGGCGCAGGCCGCCGTTGATGATGCGGTAGGGGCTGTCGTCGATGGCATCCGGAACGATGCAGCCGTTGCCGGCGTCGCCGGAAAACTCGCCGGCCTGGCAATGCGGCGAATAGGGCGAAGCCAGGATGTCCGCGGTCACGGTCAGCTCGCGCTGCGGTTCCGGAGCGGCGATCTGGCGGATGGTGAAGCGGCCATTCTGGAATTCGATCCGGTAATTCGGCGATCCGGCCAGGTTGCCCTGATGGATGACGTACTCGCCGACGCTTTCGCCGTATTGGCGACTCAGGCTGCCGGAGAAGACCGATGCCAGCGAGTCCCACGAGGCCAGATCGCCCTGGGTGATGTTCCAGGTGAATGGGGGATCGGCGTCGCCGTACCACTTTTCCAGATCATCGGCGGCTATCACCAGATCGCGCGGCGCGATGTTGAGGATGCCGCCGTTGAAGGCATCGATGATGTAGTTGGAATTGGCCGTGAGCGAGCCCTGGCCGATGACGTAGCGGCCGGCGTTATCCCCCGCGTCGCGCTGCAACGCGCCGAAGACAACGCTATCGATGCTGTCCCAGGAGGCGATGCCCATGCCGCCGATCGTATGGCTGAGGAAGGGATCATCATCGCCATAAACCTTGCTCAGATCGTTGGCGGTGATGGTGATGCGGCGCGGTGTCACCGAAAGCGTGCCGTCGATGAAATCGACACGGTAGTTGGGGTTGCCCAGGGTGCCCGGCATGATGGCGTAGTCGCCCACGTCCTCGCCGGCCTGTCGCGACAGCGCGCCGCTGAGCGCATCGCCCTCGACCAGACGGCCGTCGGTGATGCGCCAGTTCAGCGTCGGATCGGCATTGCCGTAGATCTTCTCCAGATCGTCGGCACGGATGGTGATGCCGCGCGGCGTGATCGTGAGCGTGCCGTCGATAAAACTGATCGTGTAATTGCCGCTGGCCTCGGCGAGGCTGCCCTGTCCGATGGCGTACTGGCCGACGTTCTCGCCCGCCTGTCGCGACAGCGCGCCGCTGAGCGAATCGCCCTCGACCAGACGGCCGTCGGTGATGCGCCAGCCCAGTGTCGGATCGGCATTGCCGTAGATCTTCTCCAGATCGTCGGCGCGGAGGGTGATGCCGCGTGGCGTGATCGAGAACACGCCGTCGATGAAGCTGATCGTGTAATTGCCGCTGGCATCGGCGAGGCTGCCCTGTCCGATGGCGTACTGGCCGACGTTCTCGCCCGCCTGTCGCGACAGTGCGCCGCTGAGCGAATCGCCCTCGACCAGACGGCCGTCGGTGATACGCCAGCTCAACGCGGGATCGGCATTGCCGTAGATCTTTTCCAGATCGTCGGCACGGAGGGTGATGCCGCGCGGCGTGATCGTGAGCGTGCCGTCGATGAAACTGATGACGTAGTTGCCGCTGGCATCGGCGAGACTGCCCTGTCCGATGGCGTACTGGCCGACGTTCTCGCCCGCCCGTCGCGTGAGCGCGCCGCTGAGCGAATCGCCTTGGACCAGACTGCCGTCGATGACGCGCCAGCTCAGCGTCGGATCGGCATTGCCATAGATCTTCTCCAGATCGTCGGCGCGGAGAGTGATGCCGCGCGGCGTGATCGAGAACACGCCATCGACGAAGCTGATGGCGTAGGTGCCATTGGCCAGCGAACCCTGTCCGATGGCGTACTGGCCGACGTTCTCGCCGGCCTGTCGCGCCAGCGCGCCGCTGAGCGAATCGCCCTCGACCAGACGGCCGTCGGTGATGCGCCAGCTCAATGTCGGATCGGCGTTACCGTAGATCTTCTCCAGATCGTCGGCGCGGAGGGTGATGCCGCGCGGCGTGATCGAGAACACGCCGTCGACGAAGCTGATGGCGTAGTTGCCATTGGCCAGCGAACCCTGTCCGATGGCGTACTGGCCGACGTTCTCGCCCGCCTGTCGCGCCAGTGCGCCGCTGAGCGAATCGCCCTCGACCAGACGGCCGTCGGTGATGCGCCAGCTCAATGTTGGATCGGCATTGCCGTAGATCTTCTCCAGATCGTCGGCGCGGAGGGTGATGCCGCGCGGCGTGATCGTGAGCATGCCGTCGATGAAGCTGATCGTGTAATTGCCGCTGGCATCGGCGAGACTGCCCTGTCCGATGACGTACTGGCCGACGTTCTCGCCCGCCTGTCGCGACAGCGCGCCGGCGAGTGAATCGCCTTGGACCAGACGGCCGTCGGTGATGCGCCAGCTCAGCATCGGATCGGCGTTGCCGTAGATCTTCTCCAGATCGTCGGCGCGGAGGGTGATGGCGCGCGGCGTGATCGTGAGCACGCCATCGATGAAGGTGATGTTGTAGTTGGGGTTGGCCAGCGTGCCCTGGCGGATGGCGTACTGGCCGACATTCTCGCCGGCATCGCGGATCAGGCTGCCGGACAGGGTATCGCCGCCGACCAGCGCGCCGTCGGTCACCTGCCAGGTCAGCGCGGGATCGAGTTCGCCGTAGATCTTGCCCAGATCATCGGCGGTCACGCTGATGGCGATGCCGCGCGGCACGATCGAGAATACACCATCAATGAATCCGGTCAGCTGGTAGTTGCCGTTGATCAGCGCCAGCGAGCCCTGGTGGATGCCGTAGATTCCGGTGTCTTCGCCAAGATCGCGGATCAGGCCGCCGGAGAAGACGTTGCCGTTGCTGTCGCCATTGGCCAGGCCCATGCCGCCCACCGTCCAGGTCAGCGCCGGGTCGGCATCGCCATAGACCCTGGTCAGGTCGTTGGCGGTGACATTGATCGGGCGCGGCGTGATCGAGAGCGTGCCGTCGACGAAGGAAATATCGTAATTGCCGTTGGCGAGCGTGCCTTGCCCGATGGCATATTGGCCGACGCTTTCGCCGGCCTGACGACCCAGCAAGCCGCTGAACGAATCGCCTTGGACCAGATTGCCGCCGGTCACGCGCCAGCTCAGCGCGGGATCGGCCTCGCCGTAGAACTTGCCCAGATCGTCGGCGGTGATGGTGATGGCGCGCGGAGCGATCGTGAGCACGCCGTCGATGAAGCTGATGGCGTAGTTGCCATTGGCCAGCGAACCCTGTCCGATGGCGTACTGGCCAACGTCCTCGCCCGTCTGTCGCGTCAGTGCGCCGGCGAGCGAATCGCCCTGGACCAGGCTGCCGTCGGTGACGCGCCAGCTCAGCGCGGGATCGGCGTTGCCGTAGAGCTTGCTCAAGTCGTCGGCGCTGATGGTGATGGCGCGCGGCGTGATCGACAGCGTGCCTTCGATGAAAGCGATGTCGTAGTTGGTCGAATCCAACAGGTTCAGCGAACCCTGGTAGATGGCATAGCGGCCGACGTTCTCGCCGGCGGCGCGGGTCAGCTGTCCGCCGAGCACCGATTCCAGCGCATCGCCTTCGGCCAGGCCGAGGCCGCCGAGGGTCCAGGTCAGTTCGGGATCGGCCTCGCCGTAGAGCTTGCCCAGATCGTCGGCGGTGATGCGGATGTTGCGCTTGTCGATCGCCAGATGACTGTCGGCATAGCGGATGTCGTAGCCCTGCTGCAGCGAATACAGGCCATACAGGATCAGCGAACCATCGGCAGTGTCATAGTGGCCGGCGTTGCTGTGGCTGATCTGATATTGCAGGCTGCCGAGAATCAGCTCCCGCATCACGCCATCGGCGGGGTCGACCCGATAATCGGCGATGCTGCCGGAAGTCCGTCCGTCATAGATCGTGCTGCCGTCCACGCTGACGGCCAGCGGTTTCATGAAGTGGCGCAACAGCGGCGCGGTGTAGCCGGTGTACAGGCGCCAGGCATTGTCCGTGCCGCCCGCGTCGTCGATGTTCCAGCCTGCCGCGATGAACGGGTCGAGGCGCTGCATCTGCGCTGTGGTCAGGCCTTGCACGCCGGTCTGGCTGCTGTCGTTGCCGATGCCCTTGGCGAGGCCGGAGGTCTCGGTGTTCCAGAACGAACCGGTGACGGTGGAATCGCCGCTGCCGTAGCCGAGCAGGCCACCCGAAAAGCCGCCGAGCATGCCAGAGTCAGGGTTGGGAATGGCGCTGACCGCGCCGGCGGAATACGACTGCTGGATCGTGGAGTTGCCGTCTTGGAAGCCGACCAGGCCGCCAACATACAGCCACCCGTATACGTTGCCCACGGCATAGCTTTCGCCAATGCGGCTGCTGCCACGATTCACGCCGACCAGCCCACCCACCGATTCGGCGCCATGAACCTCGCCCTGCGCGAAGCTGCCGTGGATCTGGCTGTAACTGCCGTTGAAACCGACCAGCCCGCCGACATACTGATTGCCGAAGACATTGCCGGTGGCGTAGGCGTGTTCGATGGCGTTGGGTCCGGCCTGGCTGCCGGTACTTTGGCCGATCAGCCCGCCAACATAGTCGGTGCCGTGGATATCGCCGCTGGCGTAGCTGTCGGTGACCGTGCTGCCGGCGGCCAGGCTGCCGATCAGCCCGCCAACATAGTCGGTGCCGTGGATATCGCCGCTGGTGTAGCTGTCGGTGACCGTGCTGCTGGCGGCCAGGCTGCCGATGAGTCCGCCGACCTGCTGTTGGCCATGTACTTCGCCGGCGGCGTGGCTCGTCTCGATGAGGCTTCTTTCGCCAGCGCCGCCGACCAGCCCGCCGACGGACTGGGTGCCGGTGACGGAACCCGAGGCGGAACTCTGCTTGATGTAGGTATCGCGATCACTCACCACACCGCTATGGAAGCCGACCAGCCCGCCGACGAACATGCCGCCCTCGACATCGCCCGACGCATGCGAATTGTTGATGCGGCCGCCGCCCCAGTGGTTGACACCGACCAGGCCGCCGACGGAGTCGATGCCGCTGACCGCTCCGCTGGCGTAGCTGTCGTTGATATCGCTCTCGTTGGTGCCGACCAGGCCGCCAGCAGCGCTGTCGTATTGGTCGGCCGTGACGGTGACCGCGCCGGTCGCATAGCTGCGATTGATGCTTCCACTGAAGTGCACGCCCACCAGCCCGCCGATACTTCCAGAGGAACCGGTGACCGCGCCGGTCGCATGGCTGTCCTCGATGGTGCCTTCGTTGTAGCCCGCCAGTCCGCCGACGGAACTCTCGCCCTCGACCTTGCCGGTGGCGTAGCTGTTGCGGATGGCGCCGGCGTTGCTGCCGACCAGCCCGCCGATGGAATACTTGCCCTCGACCTCACCGGTGCTGTAGCTGTCGCGGATGACGCCGTCGCTCCTACCTGCCAGTCCGCCGACATCGCTGTCGCCCTGAACGCAGGCATCGGCGTAGCTGCCGCTGATGCTGATTCTGTTGCTGCCGCTGTTGCCGTAGCCGCCGTAGAGGTCGCCCACCAGCCCACCGACATAGCTACGGCCGATGACGGAGCTTGCGGTGACGCGGCTGTCGAGAATGGCGCTATAGTCCCCATTACCGGCGATGATGCCGACATAGCTGCCACCCTGGACGGCGGTGTTCGCTACCGTCACGTTCTTGACGCGGGTCTCACTCATGGCGCCGACGACGGCGCCGGTGCCGCCATAGTTGCTGGCATAGCCGGAGACGTTGCCGTTGGCGAGCGTGAAGTCGCGGAGCGTGCCATTTTCGACGAAGCCGAACAGGCCGAACGAGTAGGAACCGCCGCCATTGCCGTCGATGGTGAGCCGGTCGATGGCGTGGCCCAGGCCGGAGAAAACGACGCGGCCGATCATCTCGAACGGCGGCGGCGGCAGGCCAACGTCGCTATAGACTCGCTGATCCTTGGTGGAAGCGACGACGACGCTGCCGTAGGTGATGCCGAACAGGTCCAGGTCGCGCGCCAGCGCATAGGCGTTGCCTTTCCACTCGGCCTGTTCCCAGTCCCAGTCCGCGGGGGCGGTGACCGAAATGTTCTCCAGTTGTTCGCGGGTATGTATCAGTGTGTATTCGGTGCCGTTGACCGAGAACTGTCCGCCGGACCCGGCGGTGAAACTTACCGGGGCATTGACGTGGTAATCGCTGGTTTCGTCGACGCTGCCGGTGTTGGCATAGTTGCCGTGATTCAGGCTCAACCCGCCGCCGGTATGGGCGATGGTGATCGGCGCATCGATGAAGATGTCCCGATGCGCGTTCAGGGTCAGCATGGTCGGTGCGTTCCAGGCGACCGCCGCGTCGACATGGATGTTGCCGGCGCCGCTGCCGGCGGCGACAGTGGCCAGGATCACGCTGGTATTGGCCAGGTTGGCCGACAGCGTGGCGGCGCCGATGCCGCTGCTGGTCCAGGCGCCGCCGCCGGCGGAAACGGTGAAGTCGGTGGGATCGATCAGCCATTCGCCGGTCTTGCCGTAGGTGGAGAAGGTGCTGACGCGGGCGCCATCGGCCACCTGCACGTGGGCGCCGCTGGTATCGATGAAACCGCCGTCGCCGCCTTGCGGCGCGCTGGCGTCCAGAGTGCCGGCCACCTGCACGGTGCCGCCGTCGAAACCGCCGCGCAGCACGATCCTGCCGTTGCGGTTTTCCAGCGTGCGCGCTTCGATCACGCCGGTGTTGTTGACCACGGTCTGCAGCAGCGCAGCGCTGGCCTTGGCGGTCATCAGCACCTGTCCGCCATCGGCCTGGATCAACTGATGGTTCTCGACCAGCGCGTCGCGGGTGGCTGCGTCGACGCTGACATTGAGCAGTCCGTCGCCGGCGAAATCCAGGGTGATGGCATTGCCCGCGGCCAGTGCCACGGTGCCGCGCCGGGCCGATACCAGCCCCTGGTTGCTGACGCGGCCGCCGAGCAGGGCCACGGCGCCGCCATCGCCGGCGCTGATGCGGCCGAAGTTCTGCACGGAACCCGGGTTGCCGTTGCCGCGGAAATGGTAGCGGCCGCTGGCGAAGTCTTCGTTGGAGATGTCCAGCGTCGAGGCGACCAGGCTGCCGACATCGACCTGGGCATTGCGCCCGAACAGGATGCCGTTGGGATTGATCAGGAAGACGCGGCCATTGGCGTCGATCTGTCCCATGATCTGCGAGCCGTCCGCGCCGAGGACGCGGTTGAGCGCGATCGAGTCCGCGCCGGGCTGATGGAAGCTGACGCGATGGCCTTCACCGACATTGAATTCCTGCCACTGGATCGCGAGCTTGTCGCTGTGCTGGCGGATGTCGAGGCGCTGGCCGTCGGGCAGGCCGATCGAGCCTTGCCCCAGAACGATCTCGCCGCCGGCCGGCAGACTCGCGGCGAACGCGCCGGCGCCGGGCGCCAGTGCGAGGGCCAGACAAAGGGGGAGAGTTCGGAGATTGTGTACAGGCCCGCGCGACCGCTGCCCGCCGCCACGCCGATGCTGCGCCAGTTCGCTGACGACAGTCCACGCATTGTGCGCAGCGCTCCAGATCACGGAGTAGATTTTGTTCATGACGGTCCTTAATCGTGATTAGCGACGTTGATTGTGTGCTGGCGATCATACACAAAATGTGGCTATGCATCACGATATTCGATCCGTCTTTCCGTATTCATAAAGCGATTTCGCTGGCTCGGGCTATCGTCTCAGTGGCTGTGATATGGCCTCGACGGGCATTGCGCCAGACGGACCTCCGTTTCGGGAATCCGCATGTGCCCGATTTCGATGATGTATGGAATATCCGAACTCCGGATATGTCCGATTGCTGGCCTTCCCGGACGGCGGCCCGCCGGGAAGGCCGTTGCCGGATGCAGGGCCCGGCGCGATGCGACCGTCGGCCCGGGATGCGCGCGCTGCCATCGTCCGATGGTGGCGACACGCTGTTCCAGCGGCCGGTTACGGGTGCAGACAGGACGACCCGGTATCCTTCCCGTTCCGGTCCATCCCCCTCCAGAAGCGATGATCATCCAGTCCCTGCTCGATACCGATCTGTACAAGTTCACGATGATGCAGGCGGTGCTGCATCAGCATCCCGCGGCGCAGGTGGAATACCTGTTCCGCTGCCGCACGCCGGGCATCGACCTGGCGCGGTACATCGACCAGATCTCCGATGAAATCGATCATCTGTGCAGCCTGTACTTCACCAGCGCCGAGCTGGAATACCTGCGCGGGCTGCGTTTCATCAAGCCGGACTTCGTCGATTTTCTCGGTCTGTTCCATTTGGACCGCAAGCACATTTCGCTGCGGCCTTCGGCGCTGGCGCCCGGCGAGCTGTCGTTGACCATCCAGGGGCCGTGGCTGCACACGATCATGTTTGAAGTGCCGCTGCTGGCGATCATCAGCGAGGTCTGGTTCCGCAATGCCGGCGGCATTCCGGATCATGACGAAGGCCGCCGCCGCCTGGATGCCAAGATCGCGCTGCTGCGCGACAGCGAGGGCTACAGCGCTTGCGGCATCGCCGATTACGGCACGCGCCGGCGCTACTCGCGCGAATGGCACACCGAGCTGCTCGGCGTCCTGCGCGACCGCCTGGGGCCGCAGTTCGTCGGCACCAGCAATGTGATGTTCGCGCGCGAGTTGAACCTGACGCCGCTGGGCACGATGGCGCACGAGTGGATGCAGGCCTTCCAGGCGCTGGGCCCGCGCCTGCGCGATTCGCAGGCGGTGGCGCTGGATGTCTGGGCGCGGGAGTATCGCGGCGATCTGGGTATCGCGCTGTCGGACGTGGTCGGGCTGGACGCGTTCCTGCGCGACTACGACCTGTATTTCTGCAAGCTGTTCGACGGCATGCGCCATGACTCCGGCGATCCGTTCGAATGGGGCGAGCGCATCATCGCGCACCTGTGCGCGCACCGTATCGATCCGCGCAGCAAGACGCTGGTGTTTTCCGATGGTCTCGATATCGAAAAGGTGATGCAGCTGTATTCGCACTTCCGCGGGCGCTGCAAGCTGGCCTTCGGCGTCGGCACCAACCTGACCAACGATCTTGGCCCGACGCCGTTGCAGATCGTGATCAAGATGGTCCGCTGCAACGGCCAGCCGGTGGCCAAGCTGAGCGATTCGCCGGGCAAGACCATGGTCGACGACCAGGGCTATCTGTCGTATCTGCGGCAGGTCTTCGGTCTGCCGCCGCTGCCGCCGGAAGGCGCGGCGTGATCCACCCGATCCTGAGGATGGGCGATCGGCGACTGCTGCAAGTCGCGCGTCCGGTCGAGGCCTTCGACACGCCGGAGCTGCATACGCTGATCGCCGACATGTTCGAAACGATGCAGGCGGCGCGTGGCGTGGGTCTGGCCGCGCCGCAGATCGGCGTGGGTCTGCAACTGGTGATCTTCGGTTTCGAGCGTGCCGGGCGCTATCCCGATGCGCCGGCGGTACCGCGCACGGTTCTGCTCAATCCGCGCATCGAAGCGCTTTCCGGCGAAATGGAGGAAGGCTGGGAGGGCTGTCTGTCGTTGCCGGGCATGCGCGGCAGCGTGCCTCGGCATACGCATATCCGCTATCGCGGCTTCGATCCGTCCGGTGCGCCGCTGGAGCGCGAGGCCGAGGGGTTTCATGCGCGCGTGGTCCAGCACGAGTGCGATCATCTGAGCGGCCGGCTGTATCCGTCGCGGATACGCGACTTCCGCCTGTTCGGCTTCATCGATGCGCTGTTTCCGGGACAGGAGATCGCGGATGACTGAACTGACGCGGCGGATCATGGGCGTCCGCGCCGCGCCGCCGGGATGGCATGGCGCGGACGACATGGGGAAATGGTTATCGGGAAGCTGAAATGACGTTCCGCAAGAGGCACCGGATCATCGTCACGATGGCGATGGCCGGTTGCACCGTTCCGTTGCCGGGCGCGCCGTCCGGTTGCGCGCTGCCGTTGCCGGCGATGGAAGGACGGATCGCGCTGAGCGGCCGCTATCCCGCACGCGCCGGTGGGCCGGTTGAAGCCCGCCCTCCAGGACGGTTGCCGCGGCGGCAAGGGCGGCGGGAAGTGCGGTTTCCCGGTGCCGTCCGCGCCATGACGATGCCCGGCGGCATGCCAACCGTGGCATCATGATTCCATGCTCCGCTGCCGCGCCGGATGGATATGCCGCAACCGTTTCGACTCCTGATCGCCATCGCGGCGCTGTCACTGCTTTCATCCTGCCAATCCGAATCCGCGACCGGAGATGCCTCCGGGCAGCGCTATGGGAACCTGCGGTTCCAGCCGTGCACGCTGACCAATCCCTATTCGTCCGGCAATGTGCAGGGCCGCTGCGCGCAACTGGAGGTGGCGGAAAATCCGGACGCGCCGGAAGGACGCAGGATCGCGCTGAACATCGCCTGGCTGCCGGCGACGGAGGAAGGCGCGGAAGCGGCGGACCCGGTGTTCTTCCTGGCCGGCGGTCCCGGCCAGGCCGCCGTCGGCTCGTGGCCCTTGCTCGATCCGATCTTCGCCGATGTCCGCAAACGGCGTCACATCATCCTGGTCGATCAGCGCGGCACCGGGAAATCCGGCCCGCTGAACTGCGCGCTGTCCCAGGATGAAGACGATGCGGCGCGCCTCCGCGATGCGGATGCGGCGCGTGCCGCTGAAGAGGCGCGGCGTTGCGCTCGATCGCTGGATGCCGATCCCCGTTTCTATGCCACGACCGATGCGGTGCGCGACCTGGAACAGGTCCGGGCGGCACTGGGCGCGGATTCGATCGATCTGGTCGGCGTTTCCTATGGCACGCGCGTGGCGCAGCAATACGCGCGGCGGCATGGTTCGCATGTGCGCGCGATGGTGCTCGATGGCGTGGTGCCGAACACGCTGATGTTGGGCAGCGAGGATGCGCGCAATCTGGACGAGGCGCTGGCGTCGCAGTTCCAGCGTTGCCAGGCGCAGGCCGCGTGCCGCGCGCGTTTCGGCCATGACCTGCGCGGACAGCTGCGCGATCTGATCCAGCGCCTGCGGCGGCGGCCGCTCGATACCGATTACCGCGATCCCTTCAGCGGCGAGCTGCGGCATGGACAACTGACCGCCGCGCATGTGACCACGCTGACGCGGATGTTCGCTTATGCGCCGGAAGCGGCATCGCTGTTGCCGCTGTTGCTGAGCGAGGCGGATCGCGGCCGGCATGGCCCATTGATGTCGCTGTCGATGCTGGTCGAAAAGAAAACACTGGAACAGATGAGCATGGGCATGCAGTTGTCGGTGGTCTGCGCCGAGGACGCGGGACTGCCGCCGCCGGCCGATCGCGACACTTTGCTCGGCGCCGACATGGGCCGCCTGCTGCGTGCGCAATGCGACGCGTGGCCGGCCGGAGCCGCGCCGGCGGATTTCCACGAACCGCTGGTATCCGATGTGCCGGCGCTGCTGCTGTCCGGGGAACTGGACCCGACCACGCCGCCGCGCTACGGCGACGAGGTGGCGAAGCATCTTTCGCGGGGGCGGCATCTGCTGCTGAAAGGACAAGGCCACAACACGATCGGCGCCGGCTGCATGCCGAAGTTGCTCGATCGTTTCCTGGAGACGGCCGATGCGCAATCGCTGGATGCCGGCTGCCTGGATGCGCTGGACTATGTGCCGCCGTTCACTTCATTCAACGGGTGGGAACCATGAGTTCGATGCGGTTGCGGGCAGGGTCGCGGACGGGCATGCAAAACGGGGCGGGCAAGGCATGATTGCCGCGCACGATCTGCACAAGGCGTTCAAGCAGAAACGCATCCTCGTCCGGGCGGTCGACGGCGTGAGTTTCGAAGCGCGCGACGGCGAAATCACCGGCCTGCTCGGCCCCAACGGCGCTGGCAAGACCACCACGCTGCGGATGCTGTACACGTTGATGAAACCGGATCGGGGCGAGGTGCGCGTCGACGGCATCGACACGGCCGCCGATCCCATCGCGGTACGGCGCATCCTCGGTGTGCTGCCGGATGCGCGCGGCATCTACAAGCGGCTCACGGCACGCGAGAACATCGCCTATTTCGGCCGGCTGCACGGCATGCCGCCGGCGTTGATCGAACAGCGCACCGGGGCGTTGTCGGCGGCGCTGGACATGGGCGACATCCTCGATCGCCAGACCGAGGGCTTCAGCCAGGGCCAGCGCACCAAGACCGCGATCGCGCGCGCGCTGGTGCACGATCCGAAGAACGTGATTCTGGACGAGCCGACCAACGGCCTGGATGTGATGACCACGCGCGCGATGCGCGGATTCCTGCGCCACCTGCGCGAGGAAGGGCGCTGCGTGATCTTCTCCAGCCACCTCATGCAGGAGGTGGCCGCGCTGTGCGATCGCATCGTCATCATCGCCCAGGGTCGCGCGATCGCGGCGGGCACGCCGGACGAGCTGCGCGGGATGACCGGCGAGGCCAACCTGGAAGATGCCTTCGTCAAGGCGATCGGTTCGGAAGAGGGGCTGCGCGCATGAACGCGCTGATGACCGTATGGACGGTGATGGTCAAGGAACTGCGCGATCTGGCGCGCGACCGGCGCACGCTGTTCCTGGCCCTGTTGCTGGCGCCGCTGCTGTATCCGCTGTTCATTCTCGGCGCCAGCGCGCTGGCGGAAAACCGGATCAGGAGCCAGATCGACAGGACCCTGGAAGTGCCGGTGATCGGCGGCGAGCATGCGCCGAACCTGCTGGCGTTCCTGGCCACGCAGGGCATCCGCGCCACCGCGGCGCCGGAGGATCTGGAAGCGGCCATCGCCCGCCAGGATGTCGATGTCGCTTTGCGCATCGACGCGGATTTCGCCGGGAACTGGCATGCCGGGCGTCCGGCCCTGGTCGAGATCATCCGCGACGGCACCCGTCGCGACGCGGAGATTCCCGCCAGCCGTCTGCAGACGGCGCTGGGCGCTTACAGCCAGCAGGTCGGCGCGCTGCGGTTGCTGGCGCGCGGCATCGATGCTTCGGCGCTGCGTCCGCTGGATGTCGGCGTGCGCGATCTGGCGACGAAGGAAGCGCGTCGCGGCATCCTGATGGCGATGCTGCTGCCCTATCTGCTGATCCTGACCTCGTTCATCGGTGGCGCGTATCTGATCGTGGACGCCACCGCCGGCGAGCGCGAGCGGCAATCGCTGGAACCGCTGCTGGCGACTCCCGCCTCGCGCAGCGCGATCGTCAGCGGCAAGATCGCCGCCGCCTGCGCGATGGGGCTGGGCACTTTGCTGCTCACCCTGCTGGCATTCAAGCTCAGCGCGCAGTTTTCTTCCGGCCTGGGACGCCAGCTCGACGTGGGTTTCCGCGCCATCATGCAAATGCTGTTCGCGCTGCTGCCGATGCTGTTCATCGGCACTTCGTTGCTGACCTTGCTGGCGGCATCGGCCAAGAGCATGAAGGAGGCGCAGAGCCACATGACCTGGCTGATGCTGCTGCCGCTGATCCCTTCCATCGCGCTGATGGTGAATCCGGTCAAGAACCAGCTGTGGCAGTTCGCGGTGCCGTTCCTGGCGCAGAACCAGATGCTGCTGAAAATCATCCGCCACGAGCCGATCGAAGCGCGGGTATGGCTGGTCTATCTGGCGGCCGGTTTCGCATTGGCGGCATTGCTCTGGTTCGTCGCAGTGCGGCGCTACCAGCAGGAGCGGTTGGCGATCTCGGGCTGACTGCCCGGAACGGGCAGCATGATTCGTATCGCTTGCCGGCGCTTCAGCGCAGATGTCGCGCCGCCAGCATCCGGCTCAGGCGCTCGAACAGTTCGTCCGCATCGTTCGCCGGCAGATATTGCAGATGCAGCGGCCGATCCAGCAGCGTGCCGCCGGCGGTATGCAGCGAGACCGAGGCCATGCCGAAAAGACGATCCGTCGGCGTGCGCTTGATCCGCAGCGTCTGGATCTTGTCCAGCTCGGCCAGACGCCAGTGGCGACGCCACCAGCCGCCGCGGATCGCCACGATGGACTCGTCGATGCTGTAACCCAGACGCCGGATGTGGATATAGGACGACAGCGCTCCATACGGCAGCCACAGGCCGAGCAATCCGCCCCAGGGGCCCCAGTGCCAGACCGCCAGCGCGGTCAGCGGCACGGTCGCGCTCACCCAGGACAGGAACCGGCGGAACCAGGCGCGCATCGGCAGGGTGCGCCATTGCGGGGGCGGCCATCGTACCTGCGGCAGCAGATGCTGGATCAGCTCGTCGCAACGCCGCGGCGTGGCGATCGGCGCCAGCTCGTTGAACGCGCGATTTTCGTCGCCTTGCGGAACCGCGATGGTGACGCGCAGGTTGCGCCGGCGGAACAGCCGGTGCAGCGGACCTTCGCGCAGGCTCCAGGTCTGGATGCGTCGGCGTGGCGCACTGGTGCGGACACGCATGAACAGCCCGCGTTCGATCGTCAGCCGGCGCTGGTCCTCGCTGAGGACGAATCCGTAATAACGCGTCATCGCCAGCGCGATCGACAGGGTCCGCAGCAGCGCCAGGAACAGCGCGAGCATCAGGATCGCACTGACCACCACGGTGATCCGGCCGGGATGCAGCGCACTGGCGACGCGGATGGCATCGTCGACGCGGTGCTGGATGAATGTGCCCACCATCTTCTGCGGGAAAAGCTGATAGACGAAACCGAAGGCCGCCGCCGCGACGACCATGCCCCGGTTGGAGATCAGGCCGAGGCGGACGATCTCGGGTATGCGCATCCGCAGCAGGACGGGGGACCCGGCCGTGGCCGCCGCCGCGACGCCCGCGGCATCGGCGGCGGCCGGCGCGGAAGCGCTGTGATGCCGGATCAGGGCTTCCAGGGCCAGCGCCTGCGGCAGCGACAGCACCCGCATTTCCGCTTCCGCAGTCTGTCCGCTGGCGGATTCCAGACGTACTTCGGCGACCTTGAACAGCCGATGCAGCAGGCTTTGATGGATACCGACGTTGTGGATGCGGGTGAACGGAATCTCGCGCCGGTTCCGGTGCAGCAGGCCACTGCGGATGGTCAGCCCGTCCTTGCCGATGTGGTAGCGGAAAGTCAGATAACGCAGGATCGAGGTCGTGATCAGCGTCGCCAGCACGATCAGGATGACGAGCTGGCTCCAGGCATCGTCCGATTCGCGGCGGCCGCCCAGGAACAGCACCACGAACAACGGCACCAGCAAGGGCACGAGGTAGTGCTTGAGCTGTTGCAGCATGACGAACAGCCATGACCATGGATGCAACCGCTGCTCGGGAGCGACCGATTCCCGCGCGTCCCCGGTCATAGCGCGTCGTTGGAGTCGAGCTGACGGCCGAGGCGGTCGCGCAGCGTTTCCGCCGCATGCGCGTCCAGCAGCGACACCGATACCGAAGCCATCTGCGTGCCGGCGGTATAGATCACCAGGGTCGCCAGGCCCATGCTGCGTTCCACCGGACCGCGCTTGACATCCAGATGCTGCACGCGCGACCTCGGCACGCGGCTGTCCACCCGCCACCAGTTGCCGGAGCGGACCGCGAACCCCGCGCTGTCCAGCCGCCAGAAAACGCGCCGATGCCGACGCAGGCCGATCCATGCGCCCAGACCGGCGCCGAGGACCAGTGCCAGCCACTCCCAGCGAGGGAAGGTTTTGAGAAGCAGCGAGATGACGATCAACGCCATGGCGACCAGAAAGGCGCCGGCTACGGCATGGCGGATGGCATACAGCCAGGCACCGCGCTGCGGGAGCGGTTGCCAGCCGCTGAAATCGGCGGCCGCCGGGACGGCCGATGGCATATCGGGAAGCGGGGGCGGACCGGATTCTGGGGTCATCGCTTTCAGTATGGGTTGGGTTCGCCGCTGCCGGGTGGGCGCAAAGTGTAACGCTTGTAGGTCCACTGGTATTGACTGGGATCGCGCCGGGCGATGCGTTCGATCTCCCGGTTGAGCACGGTGACCGCGGTCTTGGAACCCTTGTCGGCGATGCCGGCCGGCGCCGGTTCGACATGCAGCGCGAAACTGGCGCCATCGTCGCGCCGTTCGCACCAGGCGAACAGGACGATGGCGCCGGTGCGTTCGGCCAGGCGCGATACGAGTGTCATGGTCAGCGCCTGTACGCCGAAAAACGGTGCGAACTCGCCGTCGCCGCTCTTGGGCTGCTGGTCGGGCAGCACGCCGACCGCGCCTCCGGCCTTGAGCACCTTCCACAGCCGCCTGACCGCCGGCCCCTCGGCACGGACCTGGTGCACGTTGGGGACGCCGCGGGCGCGGCGCAGGAACGCATCACCCACCGTGGATTCCGGTGGACGGTAGATGACGCTGATCGGACCGCGCGAGGCCAGCCACTGGTTCAGCAGTTCCCAGTTGCCGAAGTGCGGAGCGATGACGATGACGCCTTTGCCCGAAGCCAGAGCGGCGGCGTACAGCTCGGTACCGTGCTGTTCCTTCAGTTGCATCAGGTTGCGGGCGGACGGGCGCAGCCAGAACCTCAGCGACTCCAATATCTGGTAGGCCGTGGTCCGCAGGATGGATTGCTGCAGGGAATCGCGTTCGGTTTCCGACAGTTCCGGATAGGCCAGTTCCAGGTTGCGCATGCAGACCCGGCTTTCGCGCGCATCCAGGCGGATCCACAGCCGCGCCATGGCATCGGACAGCCCCAGCAGCAGCGCCCGGGGTACCCACACCAGGGGCAGCATCAGCCAGTAAAACAGTGCGGCGAGAAAAGAAGCCTTCATCGTGGCAGTGTACCCGGTTGTCCGCGGACGCTTGCTGTTCCGCTGGACGGGCTTCCCCTGAGCGGGCGAAACCCGGATGCTTGAGGTCCGTTTGACCGCCAAGGTTCCTTTTCCGATGCTTGCCCTGATACAGCGTGTGACCCAGGCCGCGGTCACTGTGGAAGACCGCACCGTCGGCGCTATCGGCCACGGTCTGCTGGCCCTGATCGGAATCGAGCCGGACGATGACGAGGCCAAGGCCAGGCGGATGGCGCAAAGGCTGCTCGGTTATCGCGTATTCGCCGATGAGGCCGGGAAGATGAACCGCTCGCTGACCGACACCGGCGGTGGCCTGCTGTTGGTCAGCCAGTTCACGCTGGCTGCCGATACCGCCTCGGGGATGCGGCCCAGCTTCACCACCGCCGCGCCGCCGACTCAGGCTGAACGGATCTTTGATCAATTGATCGGAATTTGTCGCGAACATCACCCCGGCGGGGTGGAAATGGGCCAGTTCGGCGCCCATATGGTGGTAAGCCTGACCAATGACGGCCCGGTGACTTTCCTGCTTCGTCCTTAGGGACGGGTGCGAAAACCGGGAATGACGGCCGCGCCGCGCCGCCGGGAGGGCCGGAAAATCCTTGAAATTCCAGCCGGGTCAAGCGGCAAGCGGGCGCGCGGGTTATAATGCCGGGTTCCCCTCTCATCCATTCAGCTTACGGCGTCTGCCCATGGCCAACGAAAATCCTGCTCAGCAATCCGATATCAAACAGCTCATCAGCAAGGGACTGGAGCAAGGCTATCTGACCTATGCCGAAGTCAATGACCACTTGCCGGATGACCTGATCGATCCTGAGCAGATCGAAGACATCATCAGCATGATCAATGGCATGGGCATCGACGTGCACGAGGTGGCGCCCGATGCCGAGACCCTGTTGCTCAACGACACCGCCACCGGCGGTCGTGAAGTCGACGACACTGCGGCCGAGGAAGCCGCCGCCGCACTGACCGCACTGGACTCGGAAGGCGGTCGCACCACCGATCCGGTGCGCATGTACATGCGCGAGATGGGGACTGTCGAACTGTTGACCCGCGAAGGCGAAATCGCCATCGCCAAGCGCATCGAGGAAGGTCTGAACCAGGTTCAGGCCGCGCTGGGCAGCTTCCCCATGTCGATCGAATTGCTGCTGGAAGAATACGACCAGCACAAGGCCGGCAAGCGCCGCCTGAACGAGATCGTGATCGGCTTCAACGACCTGGTCGAGGAAGAATCCGGGCCGCCGCTCGCCGCGGTCGGCGATCAGACCGAGGAAGACGACAGCGCCGAAGACGGCGAGGAGGATGACGACGCCGACGGGAGCTCCGAAGAGACCGAAACCGGCCCGGTCGGTCCGAATCCGGCCGAGGTCGAGGCGCGGATGGAACAGTTGGCCGCCGATTTGTCCAAGTTCAAGAAGGCTCACGCCAAGCACGGTTCCAAGCACAAGAGCGTAATGGCGCTGCGGACCGCGATGGCCGAGCAGCTCGCCAGTTTCAAACTGCCGCTGTCGCTGACCGACGGTCTGGTGGGCAAGCTGCGCAACGTGATGACCGACATCAAGGAGCGCGAGCGCCGTGCTCTGCATCTGTCCACCGCCGTGGCCAAGATGCCGCGCAAGGACTTCATCCGTTCCTGGGAAGGCAACCAGACCAATCTCGGCTGGGTCGACGACATGCTCAAGCGCAAACAGAAGTGGGCGTCGGCGCTGCGCGAAAGCCGCGAACTGATCGTCGGCGAGCAGGCAGCGATCATCGAGATCGAAACGGCCATGAGCCTGCCGCTGTCCGAGATCAAGGAGATCAGCCGGCAGATGGCCTATGGCGAAGCCAAGGCGCGCAAGGCCAAGAAGGAAATGGTCGAGGCCAACCTGCGCCTGGTGATCTCGATCGCCAAGAAATACACCAATCGCGGCCTGCAGTTCCTCGACCTGATCCAGGAAGGCAACATCGGCCTGATGAAAGCGGTGGACAAGTTCGAATATCGCCGCGGCTACAAGTTCTCGACCTATGCCACATGGTGGATACGGCAGGCCATCACCCGCTCGATCGCCGACCAGGCCCGCACCATCCGTATCCCGGTGCACATGATCGAGACGATCAACAAGCTCAACCGCATTTCCCGGCAGATGCTGCAGCAGTTCGGCCGCGAAGCCACTCCGGAGGAGCTGGCCAAGGAAATGGAAATGCCCGAGGACAAGATCCGCAAGGTGATGAAGATCGCCAAGGAGCCGATCTCGATGGAGACGCCGATCGGCGATGACGAGGACTCGCACCTGGGTGATTTCATCGAGGACGCCAACGTCGAGTCCCCGATCGAGACCACCACCAACATCAATCTGATGGAAACGGTGCGCGACGTGCTCGCCGGCCTGACGCCGCGCGAAGCCAAGGTGCTGCGCATGCGCTTCGGCATCGACATGAATACCGACCACACGCTGGAAGAGGTCGGCAAGCAGTTCGATGTCACCCGCGAGCGCATCCGCCAGATCGAAGCCAAGGCGTTGCGCAAGTTGCGCCATCCAAGTCGCTCCGAGCAGCTGCGCAGCTTCCTCGACATCGAGTGACCGATTCATCCCGCGCGAATCCGGACCCGCCTTGGCGGGTCCGGTCGTTTCCGCGGTCAGAACAAAGCGCTTCGCAGGGGCCCATAGCGCAATGGCTGGAACAGCGGACTCACCGATCCTGTCCAGTAAACCGGCCCATCGTTTCCGTGAGTGGCAGGAATCCCTTGAAACAAGGTGTTTTCGCCTGATATGGCTTTGCGATGGGTGCCGGAAATGGCGCCAATATTCCCGCAATTTCCGGCACGCTTGCTCCAGAAGCACACGGGCGCCCAAAGCGGTTTTCTCAACCGACGGTACAAAAAAACCGTTGCAGTTGGCTGACGGCTCCGGCGATGCGGTCGGTTTCCTTTGGCGTCATCCGCGAAAAAGCCAGCCTGCGCTCGGGCAGCATCGCGACGAACCGGGAACCGTTTCCATAAATGCCAGACGCAGCCGGGGCTGTGATGCCGCGCCGGAAAGACGATCAGCGCCAGCGTGATCAGGCGGGCGCCCGGACAGCGGATGGCGCCGGATATCGGGAAGACGTGGCGGTCCTCTTCCGGGCCGGTCACTGGACCGGGGGAAGAATGTTCGGGGCGTGTTGCCGTTCCAGGCTATCGAACTCCTTCTCGGCCTGGAAATAGTGGGCACGCACGTCGACGTGATGGCCACGGGTGATGAAGAGTTCCAGCAGATGGGTGGGAAAGATCGCATACCGGGTCTGGCGATAGCGCACGACCCAGTTGTGCCTTTCGCCTTTGTAGGCCAGCGCCCAGGTGCAGTAATGCAGATGGCAGGCGATGAAGGTATGCGCCAGGACGTGACTCAGCGCGTACCAGGACAGTTCAGCGTCGCGTTCGATGATTCCGGCATCGATGATGTGCTGGATCAGATCCAGATCGGCTTCGGTATCGGTGACCTGGTGTCCGGTGATATCCCAGATCAGGCGCCCGCCGTGGGTCAGGGCGCTCTGGATGATGCGCATTTCATGGTCGGTGGGATCGCGGAACTGGAACCACCCCATTGGGATGGGGTCGGTGACGGGAGCATTGTCTTGATCGGTGGGCATTTTCGTCTTTACCTGTGCAGTTCGTGGCGCAGTTCGCCGCTGTCGCCGGGGTTGTCCTTGAGCACCGCGCCAATCAATTGTCGTGCGATGTGTTCGCCGCCGCCATCGCCATCGCCGAAAGGATGCGCGTCCAACGCCGTGCATATCGGCCCGCGCACCAGCGCGCGCGGCGACAACTTCGACACGCTACAACCCGATCTCTTCCGGTATGGCGCGCACCAGCGCGCGCGGCGACAACTTCCCGCCTTGCGGACACGGGCCGCTGTCGTGTTCGGACAGCCGTTCCAGCTCATCGGCGCAAGTCTGTCTGGCCGGAGTGCGCAGGATGGTGGAAGCAAGGGCGGTCATGGAGGTCGTGTCCGAAGCGGGCGCCGGCTTGCAGGCGCGGATGAAAAGCGATCGGTGCGGTACTCGGGATGGCACCGGGATTGAGGCCGTCCCGAATCCGCCTACAGGGACAGCATGGGTTGCGCGGATTCGATGCCGATCGAACGGAAATTCCCGCAGGGACCGGAGGTGGATACACGGAACTGGGTGCCGTCCTCGGCCTGCCAGATCAATGCGTGGATGTCCGATCCGGAATCCTTGGCGGCCGGCCCCAGTCTGGCGACGATCTCCTCCATCATCATGGCCGGGGATATCTGCGAAAACAGGGACGCATCGGCGACCCTCGCCCTGGCATCGATCAGCGGTTGCGGCCATTCGCAGTGCGCCGGGGCGGTGGCCGCGCCGATGGCGAGCGCCGGACTGGCCGCTTCCACGCCTTCGAGTTCGGCTGCCGGAATATGGCTCCATGACATCGCGCTCGGGTTGCCGCAATCGGCGCCGATGATGACAGCCAGCGTTTCCAGGTTGGTGGAGCGCCATTCGGCGATGACTTCCTGACGAGTGACGATATGGCGTTGCGCAGGTCCGAGCAGGGCGATGATTTCAGGCACCTGCATCGACAGCGTGACACGCGCGAAATCGGAAGCATCGGCGACCCGGGCCTCGGGATCGGCGTGCATCCGCAGCCAGTCGCAATGGATACCGACGGCGGCATTGCCGTCGCCGGCATCGGGAGCCGGGGCGGCCATTGCCATGAGGCTCGCAAGAATCATGCCCAAAGTCACCATCGCCGTTTTCCCGAAAGGTGGTTTTTCGTTCGCCACATTGTAGCGACACTTTGGCGGTGGGTGGATGACGAGGCGATGCAGTGGGCGACGTTATTTCCTGAACCAGGTGCCATGCAGCATGAGAGGAACAGGTCCGCCGCGAACACGCCTCTGGCGATGCGGCCGATCGATGCCTGTTTTCGATCGCGGCACGGATCGGCGCGCGGCGCCGGCTGCCCGGATCGGGTACGCGATGGAACGCGCTCATCTTGTCCGGCATCCCGCCGGCGATGAACGCCGCGATGTTGAACAGGAGGGAGACGAGATGCGGTTGCGGTCCGCCTGTGCGAGGACGCGCTTCAGCCCACTCGGCGGCGGCCCGGATGTCTTCGCTCTCCGGGCGCTCGCTCCCCCGAGTGCCTTGTTCAACCATTTCAGCACCGTGATTTCCCTGTGTCGCGATGACGCCGATTCGAACCAAGGGGCGTTAAGGATATTGCGATGCGTCCGTGGCGGGAATGTCCAACTCCGATGGCCGGAAAATGAAAGTGTCATAAGAGATTCACTGTCAGCTGGCATATATCCGCTGCGTGTTAACCCTGTCATCCGGCTTGATCCTTGGTTCCGGTTCGCGGGCGTGAAATGTTCCATTTCGCAATTGCATGATTTGAATCAAGGCGTCGAGGACATGCGGCTGAAATGCTGCCATTCAATGAATCGAGGTTAGTAAATGAACACGACAATGAAAGCGGCGGTTGTTCGTGAATTTGGTAAACCGCTGACGATTGAGGAAGTCGAAGTGCCCCGTCCCGATGCGGGCCACGTCCTGGTCAAGATCGAGGCCTGTGGCGTCTGCCACACCGACCTGCACGCCGCCGGAGGCGATTGGCCGGTCAAACCGAATCCTCCGTTCATTCCCGGCCATGAGGGCGTCGGCCATGTCGTGGCCAGCGGCGCCGGCGTCACCCACGTGAAGGAAGGCGACCGCGTCGGCATTCCGTGGCTGTATACCGCCTGCGGTCATTGCGAACACTGCCTGGGCGGCTGGGAAACCCTGTGCGAGCAGCAGCAGAATACCGGCTATTCGGTCAACGGCGGATTCGCCGAATACGCGCTGGCCGATGCCGACTATGTTGGCGTCCTGCCGAAGAACGTCGATTTCATCGAAATCGCACCGGTCCTGTGCGCGGGTGTCACCGTGTACAAGGGCCTGAAGATGACCGACACCCTGCCCGGCAACTGGGTGGTGATTTCGGGCATCGGCGGCCTGGGCCACATGGCGGTGCAATACGCCAGGGCCATGGGCCTGAACGTGGCCGCGGTGGATGTGGACGACGCCAAGCTGGATCTGGCCAGACGCTTGGGTGCGACCGTGACCGTCAACGCGATGAAGACCGATCCGGCTGCCTACCTGAAGAAGGAAATCGGCGGCGCCCACGGCGTGCTGGTGACGGCGGTTTCGCCGAAGGCCTTCGAGCAGGCGCTGGGCATGGTCCGCCGCGGCGGAACGGTGTCGTTGAACGGCCTGCCGCCGGGCAGCTTCCCGCTGCCGATCTTCGATATGGTGCTCAGCGGCATCACCGTGCGCGGCTCCATCGTGGGTACCCGCCTGGACCTGCAGGAATCCCTGGAATTCGCCGAGATGGGCAAGGTCAAGGCCACGGTTGCGGCTGATAAGCTGGAAAACATCAATGATATTTTTGCGCGCATGCAGGCAGGCAAGATCGAAGGACGGATCGTGCTGGATCTGAATGCCTGATGCCGCATAATCGGGAATGATGCCTGCGCCTGGAAGATTCTGAGGGGGAGCGACCAGGCGCAGCTTCCTGCGGAGGGGGAGTGAGCGGCGCTGTTTTATGGGGCGTAAGCCGCAAACTCGAACGCGCCCGGGCGGGGCAACCCGCCCGGTTTTTTGTTTCCGGAATCATGAAAATCCGGCCTGCTTTTCCGCAAGCGGGAAAAATCCGGGCGACCCGGCTTCGGCCTGTTAGGATGCGATGGTTCGGCGGCCGTGCCAGAGGAAAACCGCCGATCCCGCGATGCCGCCGCATGGTATCTTCCACTTCCTATATTCAAGTCGAGTAATGCCCGTGTCTTCGTCCTTTTTCGCATCCGTTGAGCAGGCTCCAGGCGATCCGATCCTGGGGCTCACCGAGGCTTACAACGCCGATACCCGTCCCGGCAAGGTCAATCTGGGCGTCGGTATCTATTACGACGAGCAGGGCCGCATTCCGTTGCTTAAAGCGGTCAAAACCGTCGAACAGGCACTGGCGCTGGCCGCCAGGCCGCGCGGTTATCTGCCGATCGACGGCATGCCCGCCTATGACCAGGCGACGCAGGAACTGCTGTTCGGCGCTGACTCGCCGCTGCTGGAGGCGGGCCGCGTCATCACCGCACAGACAGTGGGCGGCAGCGGCGCGCTTCGTGTCGGTGGCGACTTCCTGAAGAGAATCCTGCCCAGGGCCAAGCTCGTCATCAGCGATCCGAGCTGGGAAAACCACCGCGTGGTGTTCACGGCGTCGGGATTCGAAGTCTCCGGCTACGCCTATTACGATCCGGCCACGCATGGCGTGAATTTTCCCGGCATGCTGGCCGATCTGAACAAGCTGGAACCAGGCACGGTGGTATTGCTGCATGCCTGTTGCCACAACCCGACCGGCGTGGATCTGGATGCCGGCCAATGGCAGCAGGTCATCGGCGTGCTGAAGGAGCGTCGGCTGTTGCCGTTCGTCGACCTCGCCTACCAGGGCTTCGACAAGGGCATCGATGCCGATGCCACGGCGGTACGCATGCTGGCGGATTCGGGCATCGCCTCGTTCGTGGTGGCCAGTTCCTATTCCAAGTCGTTCTCGCTGTATGGCGAACGCGTCGGCGCGCTGTCCATCGTCTGCGCCGACCGCGACGAAGCCAAGCGCGTGCAGTCGCAGATCAAGCGCACGATCCGCTCGAACTACTCCAGCCCGTCCACGCACGGCGCGGCATTGGTCGCGGGCGTGCTCAACAGTCCCGAGCTGCGCGCGGTGTGGGAAGCGGAACTGCGCGGCATGCGCGAGCGCATCCATGCCCTGCGCGCGGGCCTGGCCGGGAAGCTGGAAGCGGCTGGCGCCGGCGGTTTCGGCTTCATCCAGAAACAGGCCGGCATGTTCTCCTACTCCGGTCTGACCAAGGAACAGGTGGAGAGGCTGCGCGAGGAACATGCGATCTACGCCGTCGGCTCCGGACGCATCTGTGTCGCGGCGTTGAGCCAGGGCAACCTGGACCAGGTCGCCAATGCGATCGTGGCGGTGGTCCGCGGCTGATCGCATGCATCGCAATGCCTGAACGCAAAACGCCCGCAGCGCTTCCGGGCGTTTGGTTCGGGGCCGGCCGGACTTGTGCGTTCAGGTCGCGCGCGGCCGGTCGCTCATCCGTCCTGTGGTCACTCCACCGTCACCGCCTTGGCCAGGTTGCGCGGTTTGTCGACATCGGTGCCGCGCGACAGCGCGGTGTGATACGCGAGCAACTGTACCGGAATGGTGTGGACGATGGGACTGAGCAGACCGGCGTGGCGCGGGGTGCGGATGACGTGCACGCCTTCGGATTCCTCGAAGCAGCTGTCCTGGTCAGCGAAGATGAAAAGTTCGCCGCCGCGCGCGCGTACTTCCTGAGTGTTGGATTTCAGCTTTTCCAGCAGGCTGTCATTGGGTGCGATCACGACCACCGGCATTTCGCTGTCCACCAGTGCCAGCGGACCGTGCTTCAGTTCGCCGGCCGGGTAGCCTTCGGCGTGGATATAGGAGATTTCCTTCAGTTTCAGCGCGCCTTCCATCGCGATCGGATAATGCAGCCCGCGGCCCAGGAACAGGGCGTTGTCCTTGGTCGCGAAATGCTCCGCCCAGGCCATGATCTGCGGTTCCAGGTTCAATGCGTGCTGCACGCTGCCGGGCAGGAAGCGCAACTGGTCCAGGTATTCCTCTTCCGCGCTGGCGCTGAGGCGGCCGCGCTGTTTGGCCAGCACGCAGGTCAGCTGGAACAGCGCCGCCAGCTGCGTGGTGAAGGCCTTGGTGGACGCGACGCCGATCTCGGCGCCGGCGCGGGTGTAGAGGATCAGTTCGCTGGCGCGCGGGATCGCGCTCTCGGGCACGTTGCAGATCGCCAGGCTGTGCGGATGGCCGAGCGCCTTGGCGTATTTCAGCGCTTCCAGCGTGTCCAGCGTCTCGCCGGACTGGGAAATGGTGACGATCAGGTGCCTGGGATTCGCGTAGGCCTCGCGATAGCGGTATTCGCTGGCGATTTCCACCGAACAGGGCAGGCCGGCGATGGCCTCGATCCAGTAGCGCGCGGTCAGGCCGGCATAATGGCTGGTGCCGCAGGCGAGGATCTGCACGCCTTCGATCTCGCCCAGTATCGCTTCGGCCTTGGCGCCGAACATGGAATGGCAGAACTGGCCGGCATCGATGACCGCCTCCAGCGTGTCGGCGAGCGCGCTGGGCTGCTCGTGGATTTCCTTCTGCATGAAGTGCCGGTAGGGACCGAGCTCCAGCGAGGCCAGCGAGACATCGGACAGATGCACTTCGTATTCGATTTCCCGGTCCTGCTCGTTGAACAGGGAGACGCTGTCGCGGGTGAGCAGGGCGGTCTGGCCTTCGTCCATGAACACGACGCGGCGGGTGACCTGCACCAGTGCCGACACGTCCGAGGCGATCATGTTTTCGCCTTCGCCCAGGCCGATCAGCAACGGACAGCCCATGCGCGCGCAGACCATGCGGTCCGGCTGGGCGCGGCTGACCACGGCGACCGCATACGCGCCGGTCAGTTCGCGCGTAGTGGTCTGCAGCGCGGTCAGCAGGTCCAGTCCCTGGCTCATGTGGTGATGGATGAGATGGCCGATGACTTCGGTATCGGTCTGCGATTCGAATCCGTAGCCCAGCGCGGTGAGACGCTCGCGCTGGGCTTCGTGGTTCTCGATGATGCCGTTGTGGACCAACGCCAGTTCGCCGCGACTGATATGCGGATGTGCATTGGCCTCGGTCACGCCACCGTGCGTGGCCCAACGCGTATGGCCGATGCCCAGGCCGGCATGCAGGTCCTCGGCTTCGGCGGCGGCGGCCATTTCCGCCACCCGGCCGGTCCGGCGCACGCGGCGCATCTGGCCCTCGCTGAGCACGGCGATGCCGGAGGAGTCGTAACCCCGGTATTCCAGGCGCTTGAGTCCTTCAATCAGTACCGGAACCACATCACGATCGGAAATCGCGCCCACAATGCCGCACATAGCGAGTCCTGAGCAGATGAACAACTGTCCATTCTAGCGGACCCGGCATTGCGGATTCCTTTCCGCCGCTTGGGCGCGCGGCAATCTGTCCGGCGGGACCGTCCGGCGGACACTGCGCGTCAGGAAAAAATTCCAGCGCCCGTGCAAGGCCGTCCGCGCGCCGGGGCACGATGCCGGTTTCGGCATGGATACGGCCGGCGGTCAGCCCTTCGGCCGACTGGATGCTGCCCAACAGGCGGGTCATGCCGAATATCGGTGTTTCGATATCATCCTCGCCAGCCATGGACGCCCGCTGGTCCATGACCGGGATGGATGCCGCGTCGTCGTCGTCCTCCTCCTGGCCGACAACCGAACAGCAAGGCATCATCCGTGGCGAATTCGCATCCCGCTCATTCCATGCGCCATCCCGGGTTTGCCGTCGCCATGCGCTTCAACTCGGCGAGCGCGGAGGCGATGGGTTCGTCGCCGGGCAATGCTTCGCCGGCCTGGTTGTCGTCATCCTCGCTGTCGCCATGCAGATGGCCCGGCAGCGTGGCTTCGCTCAGCCCGGGCAGGCCCGAGAGCGTGTCGTCGGTTTCCTTGGCATCGGGCTGCAGGACCACATCGGGAACGATGCCGCTGGCCTGGATCGAACGTCCGCTCGGCGTGTAGTAACGGGCGGTGGTCAGCTTGACCGAATCGCCATTGTCCAGCGGCAGCACCGTCTGCACCGAACCCTTGCCGAAGGTGCGGCTGCCGATAACGCGCGCGCGCGCGTTATCGCGCAATGCGCCCGCCAGCACCTCCGCAGCGCTGGCCGAGCCGGCATCGACCAGGATCACCACCGGCGCGCCATCCAGAAGGTCGCCGGGGGTGGCGTTGAATTGCGAATCGCTGACCGCGATGCGGCCGCGCGTGCTGACGATGGCGCCGCTTTCCAACAGATCGTCGGCAACCTGCACGGCGGCGGTCAGCAAACCGCCGGGATTGCTGCGCAGGTCCAGCACCAGTCCGCGCAGGCGGCCGTTGGCGGAAGACTTCAGCGCTTCCAGGTGCTTCTGGAAATCGGCGCCGGTATCGGCCTGGAAAGTGCTGATGCGGATATAGCCGTAACCCGGCTCCGGCATCCGGCTGCGGACGCTGGAGACGCGGATGGTCTCGCGGGTCAGCGGAATGGTCATCGGCTTGGCAACGCCTTCGCGCACCACGGTCAGGATGACCTGCGTGCCCGGAGCGCCGCGCAGCGGTTCCATTCCGTCGATCTGGCTGATGGGTTTGCCGTCCACGGCGACGATCACGTCCCCGGCGCGGATGCCGGCGCGCGCCGCCGGCGTATCGTCGATCGGTGCAACGACTTTCAATGTCGCGTCGGGCTGCTGCACCAGTTCGACGCCGATGCCCTGGTAGGCGCCGGAAGTCTGCTCATCGAATGCCTGCGCGTCTTCCTTGTCGAAATAGGTGCTGTGCGGATCCAGGTCCAGCAGCAGTCCGCGAACGGCCGATCGCATCAGCTTGTGGTCGTCCACCGGATCGACATAGGCGGCCTTGACCGCGTTGTAGACCGCGACGTAGCGGCGGATTTCCTCGAGCGGCACCGGAGAGGGATTGCCGTCCCCGGCACCGGGGCCGTTGCCTGGTTCGGCTTGGCCGTCGATCGACGGCGGCTGGTCCTGATCCTGATCCTGGGCCAGGGCCGGCCAGGGCAGCAACAACGACAGCAACAACACGGGACGAAGAATGCGCATGTACCACTCCTGGGGGAAGCCCGTGCCGCAGATACGGCGCGGGAAAGCCTGATTGCACAGGTTCGAATCGATGGTGCGGGTCCGATTATGCGGGAAACCGGCTCGGCAGTCCGTAGCGCTCAATCAATGACGCTGCAACCAGGAGGCCGGGTCCACCGGCCGTCCATTCTGGCGCAGCTCGAAATACAGCGCCGGCCGGCCGTGCCCGCCGGAGTTGCCGACCTTGGCGACGGCGTCGCCGCGTTTCACGCGGTCGCCGATGTCGCGCAGCAGCGTATCGTTGTGCGCATACAGGCTCATGTAGCCGTTGCCGTGATCGATGATCAGGATCAGCCCGTAACCGGTCATCCACTCCGAAAACACCACGGTTCCGTCGGCGACGGCGTTGACCGTGCTGCCCAGCGGCGCACCGATCAGGATGCCGGAGCTGGCATGTCCGTCGGGCAACTGGCCGCCGAAACGCGCCAGCAGATCGCCCGAGGCCGGCCAGCTCATGCCGCCGACGCGGGGCAGCGGCGCAGTGGCGACCTGTACGGGCGGACGTGGCGCCGGAGCGGTGGTCTCCGGCGCGGGCGGCGGTGCGGGCGTGCCGGCAGTGGCCAGTGCGGCGGCCCGCTCGGCCGCGGCTTTCTCCTCGGCGGCACGGCGGGCGGCTGCCGCGCGCAACGAGGCCAGCAATCGCTCCAGCGCCTGCGCGTCCTGGCCCAGCGCGCGTTCGCGAGTGCCACGGTCACGATACTGCTTGTCCAGATCGGCGACCGCGGCATTGCGCGCCTCGCGGTCGCTCCGCAACTGTGCCAGTTGCCTCTGTTGGGCCTGGCGTGTCGCTTCCAGGGCAGCCTGGCGTTCGCCGATTCGGGTTTCGGTGGCCCGCAGCGTCTCCAGGCCGGCGGTGATGGCGGTCATGCGCCGGGTGCGTTCCCGCTGGGCGTAGCGGTGGTAGGCCAGCACGCGATTGACATCGGCGCTGCGGTCCTGCCCCAGCAACAGCTTCAGCGGCGCATGCGAACCCAGCGCATAGCTGGCGCGCAGCATGTTGGCCAACTGTTCGCGGTTTTCCTCCAGTCCGCGCCGCATGCGATCGCGTTGCCGCTGCAACTCGTCCAGCGCCGCCTGCTCGCGGCGCTGCGCGGCCTCGGTTTCGCTCAGCGCACGGCTGGAGCGGTTGATCTTTTCCTCGGCGTCGCGCAACTGCCGCGCGGCGTTGCCACGGTCGCCTTCCAGCTTGCGCCGCTCCTGGGCGATGCTGCGCAACTCGCCGCGGATGCGATCGAGACGGCGCTCGGCGTCGTGCTGGTCCTGGGCCTGCGCCGAAGCGGCCAGCAGCATCGACAGCGCGAGCGAAAGGCGCTGGAAAGTCGAAAGTTTCATGCTGCCGGGACTGCCACCGGCTGAGCGAGCGACTGGGGCGGACGGATGCGGGCGATCGACACCCGGGTTCTCCAGGACAAGGGGCCAGCGGGGATTGTAGCGAAGCCGGACGTTGCGGCACGGTCATTGCGGATTGCTGGCGCAAGGGTCCGGCAAGCCGCCTGGAATGGCGGGATATCGCCCGGGTTGGTCTGACCGGCCGGTTTCGGTAGCCTATGAAGTCGCGACCTGGAGGGAAATCCATTTGTCCCAAGACCATATATTGACGCTGTCCTGCCCGGACCGGACCGGTATCGTCTATGGCGTGACCGGGCTGCTGTTCAAGCTGAACTGCAATATCCGCGATGCGCAGCAGTTCGGCGACGAGGAGACCGGACGTTTTTTCCTGCGGGTGCATTTCGATCTGGCGGAAGAACTGGATGCCGATTTCCTGCGCGAGCAGTTCGCGCCGTTGGCCGAGCAGTTCTCCATGGACTGGAGCATCCATGACGCCCGGCGCCGTGCGCGGCTGCTAGTGCTGGTCAGCAAGCAGGGGCATTGCCTCAACGATCTGCTGTTCCGCGCCCACAGCGGCCAGCTGCCGGTGGATATCGCCGCGGTCGTCTCCAACCATCCGGATTTCAGGGGCCTGGCCGAATCCTATCGCGTGCCGTTCCATCATCTGCCGGTGGATGCGGACAGCCGGGCGGAACAGGAGGCGCGGATACTGCGGTGCGTGGAGCACGCAAGCATCGATCTGGTGGTGCTGGCGCGCTACATGCAGATCCTGTCCGAGCCGATGTGCCGCGCGCTGGCGGCGCGCGCGATCAATATCCACCACAGCTTCCTGCCCAGTTTCAAGGGCGCGCAACCCTACCACCAGGCGCACGCGCGCGGCGTCAAGATCATTGGCGCGACTGCGCATTATGTGACCGCCGACCTCGACGAGGGTCCGATCATCGAACAGGATGTGGCGCGCGTGGACCATAGCCTGACCCCGCGCGATCTGGTGCGCGTCGGCAGCGATATCGAGTCGCAGGTGCTGGCGCGCGCGGTCCGCCGGCATGTGGAGTACCGGATCCTGCTCAACGGGCACAAGACAGTGGTATTCCGCTGATGCACGGTGATATGCGGGCGAAGCCGATCGTGATGAGGCGGGCGGAACGATGAGCCAAAGACAGCTGATCCTATTGATCGCCCTGATATTGGCGGTTTCCTGCGGAATGCTGACCGTCTTCAGGGACCGGTATCCCGAGATTCCGATGTTCTCGGAAATCCTCGCCGACCCGGAGGCGGCCGCGGGCCTGATCCGGTTGAACGCACCGGGCGAACAAGTCGACGATTTCATGTGGCGCGAAGGCTATCCGCATGCCTTCGTGGTCAGCCACGAGAGCAACCCGATCAACGCGCTGCGCGGCAACAGCGATCGGCACCTGCGCATCTACGACACCGATTTGAATGTGGTGAACGATATCGCCTTCAGCGAGCGCGGCATGCGCGCGCATATCCGCGAAGATGGGCAGGGCAACCTGTATTACGGAGGAACGCGTTTCCGCGTGCCGGATTATCAGCCCGAAGCCTGGTTCTGCGACGGCGATGGTCCGGACCGGCCGACCTCCGTGCCGCGCGTCGAATGCGAGCCGCCGGGAGCCATTGCCCGGGCCGATGGCAGGATACGGCCGTTCCAGATGTCCCTGCAGGGCCGCAAAAGCATGGAGAGCCTGCTCGATGACCGCACATTGACCTATATGGGCTACTACCAGGTGGAAACGACGAATGGGCCGTTCCGGTTCAAGCTGCTGGACGACTATGCGCATCCCTCGGTGGAGCGGTATCCGGTCATGCGCGGCCGGCAGGTGCTGCTGTACCGGCCTGGAGGATCGGCCGGCGCGCTGTTCCTGATGCGCGCCGGCGTGCGGGAAAGACGCTGAACGGGCCTGTCGGCCATCGATGCCCGCCAAGTGGGCCATCCGCGAAAAGCGCTCGCCGACGCCGATACACGCGCTGGCGTATCCTTTGCATTTCCGTAATTGATCCGCGCCCGTGTCCGATCTGATTTCCGCCCTGCTGCTGGGCATTCTCGAAGGTCTTACCGAATTCCTGCCCATATCCAGCACCGGACATCTTCTGATTGCCCAACACTGGTTGGGCGCGCGCTCGGATTTCTTCAACATCGTCATCCAGGCCGGCGCGATCCTGGCGATCACGCTGGTGTTCCGGCAGCGGCTGTGGAACCTTGCGACAGGCTGGCGCGATCCGGAAAACCGCGACTACGCCGCCAAGCTGATCGTCGCCTTCATGGTGACGGCGCTGGTCGGACTGCCGGTGCGTCTGGCGGGATGGGAACTTCCGGAAACAGTGACCCCGGTCGCGTGGGCCCTGATCATCGGCGGCGTCTGGATGGTGGCGGCGGAGCGACTGGCCGAGCGCGGCGCCCATCCCGACAACGACCACGTCACCTGGAAAGCGGCCATATTGGTGGGGCTGGCGCAAGTCGTCGCGGGCGTGTTCCCCGGCACCTCGCGTTCGGCGGCGGCGATCTTCATCGCCATGCTGGCCGGTTTGAGCCGGCGTTCGGCGGCGGCGGAATTCGTGTTCCTGGTCGGTATTCCGACCATGTTCGCGGCCAGCGCCTACGCGTTCCTGGAGCTGGTGCGACACGGCGGCGGCGCGCAGGAATCCTGGCCGGACGTGGCGGTGGCGTTCATTGCCGCCGTGGTCACCGGCTTCGTCGTCGTCAAATGGCTGCTGGGCTATATCGAATCGCACCGTTTCACCGGATTCGCCGTTTACCGCATACTGCTGGGCACGGCCCTGCTGCTGTTCCTGCCAATGGGAGAATGAAATGAATACCCCGGTGCCGGTGCCGGCCAAACGGCTGTTGCTGCTCAGCGTCTCCGCGGGCGCCGGACATGTCCGCGCCGCCGAGGCCTTGCACGCATGGGCGGCAACCATTTATCCGCAGGTACGGATACAACACCTGGATGCGATGGATTATGTGCCGTCGGGATTCCGCGAAATCTATTCGACCCTGTATCTGAAGCTGGTGGCGCGCTATCCCACGCTCTGGTCGTTGCTGTACCAGAGCAGCGACAAGGCCCCGCCCGATGCGATGGCGCAGAAACTGCGCAGGATGGTCGAACGCCTGAACACCCGCGCCTTGCGCAAGGCGGTGACGGAGTTCGGGCCGGATGCGGTGATATGCACGCATTTCCTTCCCGCCGAAATACTGATGCACGAAACCGAACGCGGACGCTTCGATCGTCCCGTCTGGGTACAGGTCACCGACTTCGATCTGCATGGCCTGTGGGTGATGCCGCATATGGCCGGATATTTCGCCGCCAATGAGGAAGTGGCATTCCGCATGCGCCGCGCGGGAATCGAACCGTCGAAAATACATGTGACCGGAATTCCGGTCATGCCAGCCTTCGGCTTCGCGCCGGAGCGGGCGCAATGCGCGAAGGAACTGGGCCTGGACCCGGAACGCTTCACCATCCTGCTGATGGGCGGCGGAGCCGGGCTGGGCGAACTGGATGCCACCGCCGAACGCCTGCTGACGATCGATCCGGACATGCAGGTCATCGCATTGGCAGGCCGCAATGCGGACCTGCTGGAGAAACTGCAGACACTGGCGGGCAAGCATTCCGGTCGCCTGTCGCCGCAGGGATTCAGCGACAGGGTTGAACGACTGATGGCCTGTACCGATGTCGTCGTGACCAAGCCGGGCGGCCTCACCACCTCCGAATGCCTCGCCATGGGGCTGCCGATGATCGTGCATTCGCCGATTCCCGGCCAGGAAGAACGCAACGCCGATTATCTGCTGGAGCAGGACGCCGCATTGAAGGCGATGGATGATGTGGGGCTGGAATATCGAGTGTGGCAACTGGTGCATGAACCCATGCTTCTGCAAAGGATACGGGACAACGCAAAGCGACTGGGGAAGCCAGCTGCCGCGAGAGGTGTATTGGCGGTCGTGCTGGGCAAGGCGATTGGTCATGCCAGCGCTTGACTGAAGTCCGGAAGGGCACGTCTGGACGATACTCGTCCGGCAAATGGGCGGCCTTTGTTCGGTGCCTGCGTTGCCGGAATATAAAAACAATCGCACTGAGACTGACTTCGTGCCCAAAGCGACTGATCCATGTCTTTATTTGCCTAAAACAGGCAGCGCATTCGATTGCTGATACGCTGTTTTCCTGTGCCCTGCGCAGGCACCGCCGAGCACCGTTCGACACACCAACCCGGCCATCGCTTTGCGCTGGCCGGGAAAACACGGCGCGGCGATCACTCCTGGACGGAACCCCCCGCCGGATCAGCCGGATCCGGCGCTGCGGCGCCGGCCTTGCGGCACGGTTGCTTCGGCCGGTCCGAGCGCACGCCCATCACCGTCTTCATGAAGGCCCGCTCGTGCGAGGGCTCGTCGAGATTGCCCTGCACCACGAACACGTTTTCCGCGTACTTGGCATGATTGCCGCGACCGCTGAGCATGACGTGGTCGATCCGCGAAAAACCGTTCTGCTTGGCCAGCATGGTCAGGTTTATCGCCAGCCGTTCGCTGTATTCGTCGGGAATGCGGTTGTGCTCCAGATCCAGCTGGTGCACGCCGGCCAGGGCCTGCTGATACATCGCATAGTCCGGATGCCCCGGCGGCGGCGCGTCGTAATGCGCCAGCCGCGACAGATCGGTCTGCGTCGCGGGGGTCCCGGCATCCTGGAATCCGCCACGGGTATAGGTGTAGTCGCGCCGATACAGGTCATGCCGCTTCAGCGATCGCTCGTCCTCGTCGGCCGCCGCCTGATTGCCGTAAGGCAGTTCCAGCACCTGTTCGGCAAGGGTGGCCACGGCGGCATCGGTATCGCCGTCGGATCGCCATTGCGAGAATACCGGCTCCAGCGCCAGACCGGTCAACTGCTCCAGCGCGTCCCAATCGGGGATGAAGCCAGGCAGCGTCATGCTCAATTCGACGAAGGCCGGGAATGCGCTCTCGATCGCCATCGCTTCCAGGCGCGCGCGGTAATGCAGGTACTGATCCACGTTGCCCTTCTCCGGGAACAGATAACTGCCCGGGTTGAACCGTACCCGTCCCAATTCGCAGATCATCGCCGAGCCCAGACGACGGGTGGCATAGGTCTGGACGCCGGCGGCGAAACCGGCGAGTTCGGCGCTGATGTGCAATCTGGGCGGCACGTGTCCGTAATACGCCGCCAATGGTTCGTCTGCGTCGATCACCAGCAGGCCATCGCGCTCCAGCAACGCCGAGACGCTGGCGCCGGCCCGCGGAGAAGCCAGCAGGAACGACCGCAAGCCTTCAGGCAAGTTCAGAAACGCTGGCTGTTGCGGCAGTGCCTGATGATCGGCATCCCTCTGTCTTTCATCACCCATTGACGTACCTTGGATTGGGAATTCATATCGACCCGTGGAATCGTACCAGTGATTCGGCCGCGCCTGAGGAAATCGCCCGACGCACTGCGGTTAACCGCCTTCATTCTCCCCGTTCCGGCAAGGTCGCGCTCCGGCCGCGTTACCTGAATACGACCGCCCGCCCGCGCCCCGCGATCCCATCTCCAGGCATGGCCGCGCGCCGCTTCCGAAGCCTACCCGAATCCTTGCTGAAGATCAGAAAATACAAGCCAGTTCCAGCACTTGTAGCGACATGCTAATCTGCATTCGATGATAAAGAACGCACTGATAAGCCTGTTTTCCTTCGGCCTGGTGGTCTGTGCCAACGCGCGAACGCCGATGCCCCCTGCCGCGTCCGTCGCGGAAACGGCGCCGGCGCCCATCATCGACCTTTCGCCCGCGCCCTTCGAGCGCGCGGAATTCGTCCGCGACACCGCCGCCCGCTTCAATCTCGATCCGGCCATGATCGAGGCCACGCTCAACCGTGCGCAGTTCCGCGACAGCATCGTTTCGGCGATGTCGCGACCGGCCGAGCAGGTCAAGCCCTGGTACGAATACCGGCCGATCTTCATCACGCAGGCGCGCATCGATGGCGGCAGGTTGTTCCTGTCCAGGCACCGCGCCAAACTGGAGCGCGTGCAGCGCGAGACCGGCGTGCCGGCCGAAGTGATCGTTTCCATCATCGGCGTGGAAACCAGCTACGGAGCGAATACCGGACGCTATCCGGTACTCGATGCGCTGTACACGCTCGCTTTCCGCTACCCTCGCAGCGGCGATCCGGCCAAGCTGGAGCGTGAAATCCGCCGCGAACGCTTCTTCCGCGATGAACTGGCGCAGTTGTTCGCGCTGGCCAACGAGGAAAAACTCGACATCCATCAATTGACCGGCAGCTATGCCGGCGCGATGGGCATGGGCCAGTTCATGCCTTCCAGCTACCGCCAGTTCGCGGTGGACGGCGACGGCGACGGCCGCCGCGATCTGTTCGGCAATCTCGACGATGTGTTCGCGTCGATCGCGAACTATTTCCTGAAGAAAGGCGGCTGGGCGCCCGGCCAACCGGTGGTGGCGCGCGCCGATCTGATGCCGGGCTACCAGGAGTTCAATCCCGATGACTGGCAGCCCACTTACACGATGATGGATCTGGCGGTGCGCGGCTATTACCTGATCGAAACGGCGCCGGCCAGCATCACGGCGACTCCGATATCGCTGGAAGGCCGCAATGGCAAGCAGTACTGGTTCGGTTTCCAGAACTACTACGCCATCACCCGCTACAACAATTCCAAGATGTATGCGATGGCGGTGCACCAGTTGTCCCAGGCCATTGCCGGCCAGGCGATTCCACCCGCATGAAACGCCTGGCGCTGACGCTGGTGGTACTTGCGTTGGCCGCCTGCGGCGGCGCGCCCACGAAAAAACCGCCCCTCTCCTCCATGCCCGTGCGCGGCAACCCGCCTGCGGCCGCGGGACATGCGCCAACCCAGGCGCTGCCGGCGGGATGCAATGGTTCGCCCTATGCCCGGGCACAGGAAGATCCTCGCAAACGCGGCAACTACACCGCCGGCGGGCTGTATGCGCCCGGGGTGCGCGATAGCACGCCGGACGCGATCGACGTCAGCTGCATTCCCGAACCGCTGATCACCGACGAGACACCCTCCGCGATCGGCAACCGCTCGCCCTATACGGTGTTGGGCAAACGCTATACGGTGCTGGACCGTCCCGACGGCTATGTCGAGCGTGGCATCGCATCCTATTACGGCAGCAAATTTCATGGCCGTATGACCTCCAACCAGGAGGTGTACGACATGTACGCCTTCAGCGCTGCGCACAGGCGTCTGCCGCTGCCGAGCTTCGCCCGCGTGACCAATCTCGACAACGGCGAATCCATCGTGGTGCGCGTCAATGACCGCGGCCCCTTTCACGATGGGCGAATCATCGACCTGAGCTATGCGGCAGCCGCGAGGCTGGGCATCTATCCCAACGGCACCGGACGGGTCGAAGTGCGCGCCTTGACGCTGCGCGACAACGACCCCGCGGTCGTCGCTTCGAGGCAGCAGCAGCGTGACGCGCGCGGCAGACAGACCGCGCCGGCAACCACGCCCGACAGCCAACCCGATCCGATCGCGGAGATCGCGGCGGCGGCCAACCGGCGCGCCGCCACTCCCGCGCCCGCGCCGGCATCAACCACTGCCACCGCGGCCGCCACATCTGCGCCCGTCGCGGTCCGAGCGGACCCGATCGCCGCCATCGCCGCGTCGTCCCGCTACAGTACGACGCCTTCCACCGCAACGGCGCTGCAAGCGACCGCACCGGCGGCCACGGTGGCTCCGGTCAGGCCCGACCCGATCGCAAGCATCGCGGCACCCGCCAATACCCGCGACGCGAATGCTCCGATGACCGTTCGCGTGACCACCGCAACACCGGCCGCTGCCGGCCGCGGCGCCTTGTCCGGCACTACCCGGTTGGCGACCACGCAACAACCGATCACCTCGGCACGCACACCGCAACTGACGCGCTACGTCGCCAGCACGGCAATGGATCAGTGGGTGGGAACGCTGCCAGTCGAAGCATCCACTCCGTCCGCCGCCGCCACGACACCCGCGCCGGAAACGCGCGTCATCACCCAAAGCACCGGTTTCAGCGGCCGCTTCGGCGACGATGCCGGGAGCGCGCCCGCCGCGGCAGGCGCGCCCCCACCCGCCACGACCGGAGCCGCCGGAAGCGGCCAGTCCAAGTGGCTGCAGATCGGCAGCTTCGCCAGCCTGGAAAACGCCCGCCGGGCGATGGCACAGCTAAGTTCAGCCGGCATCGTCGGCGCCACGCTCAGCGATGTCGAGAGCGCCGGCCGCACCATGTGGCGGTTGCGCGTGCAGTCCGAAGAAAGCGATGTAACGGAACTTGTGCGCCGTCTGGCGAGTCTGGGATTCAACCAAGCGCAGGTGGTACGCGAATAATCGCGTACATGAGCGCATACTTTTATTTTTCACTCGCTAAAAACCGTTTTCCCGGCCCACCGCTGCAGGAGCCTTTTGCAGATGAAATTCCGTTTCGCCGTTGCCGCTGTCGTCTCGCTTTCCCTGGGCCTGGCCTTTGCCCAGACGCCGCCGGCCGCGCCGGCCGCCGCCGAACCCGCCGTAGCGATACCGGCCGCGCCGGAACCATCCCAGGCCAGCGCCTGGATCGTGATGGACTACGCCACCGGACAGGTGCTGGCCGGTGAAAACATCCACCAGCCTCTGGAACCGGCCAGTATCACCAAGGTGCTGACGGCCTATGTCATCGCCGCCGAAATGGCCAACGGCAAGGTCAAGGCGGACGATCAGGTGATGATGAGCGAGCGCGCCTGGCGCGAAGGCGGTGCGCGCACCGATGGCAGCTTCAGCGGTTTCCCGGTCAACAAGACCGCTTCCCTGCACGATATGGAAGTCGGCATGGCCGTGCAGTCCGGCAACGATGCCGCGATCGCGCTGGCCGAGCACGCCGCGGGCAGCCAGGAAGCCTTCGCCGAACTGATGAACCGCTACGCCGCCAACATCGGCATGAAGGACAGCCATTTCGTCAACGCGCACGGGCTGTCGTCACCGGAACATTATTCCAGCGCCTACGATCTGGCGCTGCTGGGCCGGGCCTTCATCCATGACTATCCGGAAACCTACAGCTACAACAAGATCAAGGAATTCACGGTCAACGGCATCACTCAGTCCAACCGCAACCGGCTGTTGTGGCGCGATCCGAGCGTGGACGGCATCAAGACCGGCCACCACTCCGGCGCTGGCTATTGCCTGATGAGCTCCGCGCAACGCGACGACCAGCGCCTGATCGCCGTGGTGATGGGCGCCGGCTCGGAACGCCAGCGCGCCGACGACAGCATGGCGCTGTTGAACTGGGGCTTCCGCTTCTACGAAACCCACCGTCTCTACGAGTCCGGCCAGACGGTCGCGCAACAACACATCTGGAAGGGCAAGGCCGACCGGGTGCAACTCGGCGTGGCGCAGCCGCTGCTGGTGACCGTACCGCGCGGCCGCTATCCGGAACTCAAGCCTTCCATGGAAGTGCCGAAGACGCTGGTGGCTCCGATCTCGCAGGGCCAGACAATCGGCAAGATCAAGGTTTCGCTGGATAACCAGGTCATCACCGAGGCGCCGCTGGTCGCGGTCGCCGCAGTAGAGGAAGGCAACTTCTTCAAGCGCCTCTGGGATGCCTTCTGGATGTGGTGGGAATCCGACTGACGCCTGCCGGGGGACCGGATCACGGTCCTGCGCATCGATGCACAGGAAAACGGGACGGTCACTCCGTCCCGTTTCATTTTCGTGCCTGCCGACCGCGAATACCTCCGCCCGGCCCATCGACGATCCGTGACCAACAAGCGACCTGTCCGGGATTCCAGGCTTTCAACGCATTCCGTACCGATCATCCGGATTCACTCGCGAGTGACCGTCACCTCGCGCATCGATATCCGGGTTTCGATTGCCGGAGTGCATTCGGCAAGGAATTGGCGCGCCCCGGCCGCTTTGGGTGGTATCAACAATCTGTAAGTTCGGCTACCATTCAGCGGCTGTCTGGATTCGCGCTGACAGGGGGAGACGCAAAATGCGCCATGCGAAGGGTACGGAAACGGCAAGGCACTCTTTGTCGAACTGGGGCTGATGCGCTCAATCGTTCTTTTCGAAGTTTGGTCAACCAGATAAAGGGGCTTCCATGTCTTTTCCCATCAATCGCCATTTCGCGGTGGCGGCCTGTGTTTTGAGCGCGGCTCTTGCCGCTTCCATCCAGCCTGCCAGTGCACAGTTGCGTAGCGCCCAGCAGATGCGCGCCGAGCAGAGCGCGGAGATTCCGGTTTGCGCCCGTCCGCTCGGTACGATTTCCGTGCTTGAGCCGGAAGACGCCACCCACTGGTGGACCGGCCAGCAGCTTCCCGCTCCCAGCGCCCTGATCAAGGTCTTCGTGTCCAAGTCCCGCTGCTTCACGCTGGTTGATCGTGGCCGTGGCCTGGATGCGGCGCAACGCGAGCGCGAGCTCGGTGGCCAGGGCGACCTGCGTCGCGGCTCCAACGTCGGCCGTGGCCAGATACGGGCCGCCGATTATGTGATGACGCCCGATCTCATTTCGCGCAACAGCAATGCCGGCGGCAACGCCGCCGGCGGCCTGATCGGCGGCCTGATCGGTGGACGCGCGGGCGCCGTGGCCAGCGGACTGAACATGCGCCGCAAGACGGCCGACGTTGTGCTGACCGTGACCGATGTCCGTTCGACCGAGCAGGTGGCCCTGGCCGAAGGCCATGCCAAGAAGACCGACATCGGCTGGGCCGGCAGCGGCGCGCTGTTCGGTTCCAGCGGCCTGGGCGGCGCTGGCGTCGGCGGCTACAGCAACACCGAAATCGGTCAGGTCATCACCCTGGCCTATCTGGACGCCTACAAGCAGATCGTCGGTCAGCTGGGCGGATTGCCGGCCGATGCCTCGGCCGCCAATGCGCACCAGGCCGTGACCGTGACCCGTGTCACCACGATGAGCACCCGCGCCAGCGGTGGCCGCACCGTCCGCGCGCTGGACCCGGGCATGATGCTGTACCCGACCGGCAACAAGGAAGGCGCGATGTGGGAAGTCGAGGACGAGATGGGCAACAAGGGCTGGGTGTCCTCCACCATGATGGAAATGAGCCGCTAAGCCTCGGCCCTCCGGATTACGGAAAGGGCTGCCTGCGGGCGGCCCTTTTCGCTTCCGTGCCCCGGTACCGGCCGGCGGACCGGAACATGGCGTTCCGCGCCGGCGCCACACTTGGGTTACACCGGCACGGCCACCATAATGGCCCCATGGAAATCAAATCTGACAATCCCGAACACGGCTTCCAGTTTCCCGGCATCTTCGAATTGAGCGCCATGGGTCCGGCAGGCAAGGACCTGGAAACCGAGTTGCCGCAATTGCTGACCCAGGCCGGCGTGGAAGTGCTGGCGGAATCGATCCAGTGGAGGCACTCGTCGAACAACCGCTATATCTCGGTGCGCATCAGCTTCCGCGCCGACAGCCGGCAGCAATACGATGCCGCGCACCAGGCGCTGCGTTCGCACCCCGAAGTGAAATGGACGCTGTAACGGTTCCGGCGATCGTCCGCGACCTGGGGCGCCAGCCCTATGAACCAGTGTGGCATGCGATGCAGCGTTTCACCGACGCCCGCGACCAGGACAGCGCCGACGAACTGTGGGTGGTGGAGCACGATCCGGTATTCACGCTGGGACAGGCCGGCAAGATGGAGCATGTTCTCGCGCCCGGCGATATTCCGGTGGTGCATGTGGATCGCGGCGGCCAAGTCACTTATCACGGCCCCGGCCAGATCGTGATCTATCCGTTGCTGGACCTGCGCCGCCTGAAGATCGGCGTGCGCGATTACGTCCGCCGGATCGAGCAGGCCATCATCGATACGCTGGCGGAGTGGAACATCCTGGCCGAACGCCGCGAAGGCGCTCCCGGCGTCTATGTCGCCGATGCCAAGATCGCTTCCTTGGGCATCCGCGTGCGCCGAGGCTGCACCTTTCACGGACTCGCCTGCAACATGGCGATGGACCTGGAGCCGTTTCGGCGCATCAATCCCTGCGGCTATCAGGGGTTGCGCGTGACCTCGGTGCTAGACTTGGGCGGCCCATCCAGCCCCGAAACGATGAAGACCCGCCTTGTCGCCCATCTGGCCCGCCAGTTCGGGCTGACGCCGCATTGGGAGGCCGGGCGGCCCATCCTGGCAGCCTGACGTTCGTACTTTCCAACGGTTTTCCTTTTCCCCGACCGCAATGACCCAGCCCACTTCCCGTACCATTCCGCTCCAGGTCGTATCCGGCGACGCACCTCCATTGCAGGCCGGCGACAAACAGCTGGGCAGCGACAAGATCGCGCGTTCGCCGGCGCAGTTCAGCAATGCGTCCGTATTGCGCAAGCCTTCCTGGATCCGGGTCCGGATTCCTTCCGACGGATCGGTGGGGCGGCTGAAGGCCAGGCTGCGCGGCAACCGCCTGGTCACCGTCTGCGAAGAAGCGAGCTGCCCAAACATCCACGAATGCTTCGGCCACGGCACCGCCAGTTTCATGATCCTGGGCGAAATCTGCACGCGCCGCTGCTCGTTCTGCGATGTCGCGCATGGCCGGCCCAGGCCGCCCGACCCGGAAGAAGCGGCGCATCTGGCCACCACCATTGCCGAAATGGGTTTGCGTTATGTGGTCGTCACCTCGGTCGACCGCGACGATCTCCGCGACGGCGGCGCGCAGCATTTCGTCGATTGCATCACCGCCATCCGCGCGCAGGCCCCCGATACCCGGATCGAGATCCTGACGCCCGATTTCCGTGGCAAGGGCCGGATGGAGCGCGCGCTGGAAATCCTCGCCGTCAATCCGCCGGACGTGTTCAACCACAACATCGAAACCGTCGCCGGGCTGTACCCGAACGTGCGCCCGGGCGCGGACTACCAGTGGTCGCTGACCCTGTTGCAGCGGTTCAAGCAGCAACACCCGCATATTCCGACCAAATCCGGAATCATGCTGGGATTGGGCGAGACCCTGGCGCAGGTGCAGGCGACCCTGCGCGACCTGCGCGCGCACCAGGTGGACATGGTGACGATCGGCCAGTATCTGCAGCCGACGGTGCATCACCACCCGGTCCTGCGCTACTGGACGCCTGACGAGTTCGCCGGACTGGAACGCTACGGTAACGAAATCGGTTTCGCCCACGTCGCTTCCGGGCCGCTGGTGCGTTCGTCCTATCACGCCGACCGGCAGGCGGCCGAGGCCGGCGTCGATGTGGATTCCAACGGCAATGTGGACTCCACATCGCTTTCGGCGATTATCTAACGCTATTGTGTACTAGCCCACGATGCCGACCAGAGTCCCGCCGATCCAAGAATTTCCCAAGGACGACAGGATCTGGCGGATCGACTGGCTCGGCGTAGTGGAGCAGACCTCGTCGGAAGCGTTGATCGACGTTTATCTGAGCCCCGCGAAAGCGAACGTCGGTGTGCCGCAGCGGCAGGAAGATTTCGAACAGGTGGGCGAAAGAGCCCGGGTCGGTGTGGGGCAATTACCTTTCCTGACCGTCGGCTCTCTATGGCGGGACCGTCATCGACTGCCTCGGGGTGTCGGTGTTGGCAAAGTGTTCCCGGATGTTCAGATTGCGTCGTCAGCCGTACAGTTGATTGAGGCGGGAGCACAATTTGAGGTAGGCCCAGATGAGCCACGCTGGGTGATCCCGCCTTACAAGCATCGGCTGGACTGGCGAGTTCGGCAATCACACTGCTTCGCCATCGAATATGGGGGTGATCCTTACGGCATTCTGCTGCCGGTCGTGGAGGCAATCCGCTTCTACTACGCGGTGTCGACGGACCTGGCGCACATCGCGTTCGCCGGCGGCTTTCAGCTTGATCTGGATAGCATCGTCGATACGTCCGAGTTCTTCGGCATCGTGCCCGGTACCGAGCGCATGGTGCTAAAGCGCCGGAAATGGCTTTCCGACGATGATGGCTGGATTATCGGTCGCGTGCTGGAGGAACCTCTTGCGGCAGCAGGCATTGCGCGCGTGTACGATTCGTTGCTGCGCGACTCGGCCAATTCGAGATTGGCATTTCCGGAATGTGGCCTGCCATTTGAAGGTGCCACTCGTTGGCGTGTGCGGGGCATCCCGCTACGGATCAAGGATGGCGAGCGATGGTTGATCTATGAACTCCTGAGCTGTTCTGCACTGTTGCCGTTCCGTGAACTGCACATCCTCTCGGACAACGATGGCCGACAGGCCGAAGACGCTGAGCACGACCTTCCGGACAATGAAAAGCGCCCTGCCTGGAGTGGTCCGCGCAGGGTGGGCAAAGTCGACCCGGATACCGAGATGCAAAGCGCCGAGCCGCCGGAATTCGATATTGGCCAAGTCGTTATCCCGCTCGCCAGTGAGCGCTTCGAGGACATTGCCGGTAAGGAAATCATCAAAACGCCGAAGGAACATTGTCGTTACAAGTCGGCAGAACTTCGTCGCCCACAAGGTCTCGCTGCTCTGGGTACCGGTTTAGCCAGCGGCAGTCCAAGCGCGATCGCGCCGCTGAGCGCACAATGGCGCCAGCAGGAGCCAAATCAACGCAGACAAGGCCTCCCTACTTCGTTCGAGGCGTTGCAGGCCGTTGTAGGTGCTCTCAATGCTAGTGGTGGCGTATCCGCCCATGTGCGGCCGTCCACGCCAAGACTCGAGTATTTGCCGTTGACCAAGCCACGCAGCCGACGGCAATGGGGCTATCTCGATTCCGAACACAAGATCAAGCGGCAAGTTATGATCGTCGACATCGACTGCTCTGGAACTTGTGGGAGCCTGATCGAATTCGAGCGCCGCAAGGACGAGCGCAGTCGTGCGGCACTGTTGATCTCGTCGGATACTGTTTCACTTTCCGACGAGCGGCTCTGGTATCTCCTGCACGCGCTGGTCAAGGCTGAAGGCGTCTGGGCAAACCTCAAGCCGCGCCCGATCGACGTGGAACTGGTACTGTTCAACCACAGCCGCACATCAGCGGAAGCTTTCGCCGCCGACATCTGTAAGGCTCTGCGGTAGGGGTTAGAGTGAGAATTGAGTGCCCGCGTGCTGCACATTGGGACACCCCAAGCGTCAGCGTCTCAGCCTGTGAGTCAGAAGGCTGTCATAACGGCCTCCCTGCTACCCAGACTGGGTGGGGCCGTGCGGGCATCTTGGCCGCTGGATATTGTCAGTGTTTTCGAGGATCATGCGTCCCAGGTTGCTGCCCTGAGATGTGAGAGGCCTATGACCAAGAACCCACCGCCGGTTCCCCGGGCCTTGATTGTTAAACCGAGCAAGGCCACCAAGGCGCTGCCCAACGGCCTGGACGACCACGCGATCTGGCAAGGCGACGCGGAAGATATGCTGTGTGCGCTGCCTGCCGTGCCGCTATTCGATCTGGTGGTGTCGTCGCCCCCATATAACATAGGCAAGTCATACGAGAAGAAAGCAGCCTTGGATGACTACCTGAAATGGCAGGAGCGGATACTCGATCTCATCATCCCCAGGATCAAAGACACGGGATCATTGTGTTGGCAGGTAGGGAACTTCGTGGACAATGGACAGATCGTGCCGTTGGACATTGAGATGGCACCTATCTTCAAAAAACACGGGTTGAAGTTGCGCAATCGCATCATCTGGCATTTCGGCCATGGCCTTCACAACAAGCGCCGGTTCTCTGGTCGGTATGAGGTTGTCATGTGGTATTCCAAAACCGACGACTATCAGTTTGACGTGGACCCCGTGCGCATACCGTCCAAGTACCCAGGTAAGCGACACTTCAAGGGGCCAAAAAAGGGCAAGCTGTCGGGAAACCCCCTAGGCAAGAATCCAGAGGATGTCTGGACCATTCCTAATGTGAAGTCCAATCACATCGAAAAGACAGACCATCCGTGCCAGTTCCCGGTGGGGCTGATTGAGCGTCTAGTATTGTCTTTGACGAAGCCGGGCCAGCTAGTGTTGGATCCCTTCGCAGGCGTCGGTTCTGCCGGTGTAGCGGCGGCGCTGCACGGCCGTCGATTCTGGGGCTGTGAGTTGCTGCCACACTACGCCGAACAGGGTCGCCAGCGCATCGACGATGCGTTGCGTGGGGTCGCGCGATATCGTCCCCATGACAAGGAACTCTACGATCACACCAAGAGTAAATTGTCCCAGGTTGTGGACAACGAGTCTGAGGATGCAGGCGGATGAAGATGACCACCCACGAACATCAAGGTGGCCTCGCCGCTTTGCCAGTGCCTCTGCGTCAGGAGATCGAGAATGCCGTGTCGGCATGTGAGATCGCACCGGCTCGGCGTGCTGCCAGCAAGATCGGAGACGCCATCATGGTGGCGCTGAATAAGGAGGGATGGTCGGGTGAGGTTGCCCTGGCCGGCCGGGCGTCCAAAATTTCCATCACCAGCATGAAGCAAGAGACAGGGTTATGTATGCAAACCGGGAACATGTCCCGCATGTATGCCGACCTTTTGAAGTTGCAGCACATGTTTTTGAGCAACACTATCAAAGTGGGGGCGATGATCGTGCCAAGCCACGATGCCGCTAAGAATCTGGGCGACAACATTGCCAACGCGGATCGGTTGACGCGGGAGCTGGATATCTTCCGCAAGGTCATCCACATGCCGCTGGTGGTGTTCGCGTTCTACTAAACAGGGGATCAAGATGAATGCAAGCCGGTATGGCTATCCGTTCGAACGTCGTCTGAAGGAGTTGGCGGACTCCAAACCCGCCGTGCCGGCGGCTACCTGGCCTATGGAGGTCAAGGGGGAGAAACTCGAGCTGACAAGATTCCGTGTGCCCATCGAGGTACCCAAGTATCGCTTGGGTAACGGTCGCACTGCGTCGCTCCAGGAGCAGTGGTTGGCCTCGAATTCGGACAAGCCGGCGGATTACTTCGAAAGCGATCCGGAGTTGGATGTAGTCCAGGAGATTCAGCACGATCTGCTGTTATTGCTCGTCAAAGACGCGGGCCTGCTGGATTACTTTAGGGACAAATCCAACAAGCAAGTAGAACCCATCATTCTGGATGAAAGTGGGTTTGTCGTGAACGGCAATAGACGCCTGTCGTGCTGGCGCTCGCTGTATTTCAGCGAGCCGGCAGAATATCCTCATTTCGCGCACATCGACGTAGTGGTTTTGCCTCACTGCGATGACAAGGAAATTGATCGGATCGAGGCCAATCTGCAGATCAAGAAGGACATCAAGGCGAAATACTCCTGGGAAGCGCGAGCGATGATGCTGCGCAACAAGCAAAAGCAACATGGCTTCACAGACGCAGATCTGGCCGAGATGTATGACATGGCCGAGTCGGAGGTAAAGCAGGCGCGCTCCATGCTGGAGATGGCCGACGCCTACCTGAAGAGTCGCGGACGAGAGCATCAATGGTCGGACGTCAGCGGGTCAGAGGAAGCGTTTAAGCAACTCTACAAGGCGGCCAAGAAGTCGATGTCAGCCCCAGAGCAGGCTTTGTTGAAAAACGCTGCCTTCGCATTGATTGACAAGCCAGGAACAGCAGGTGACCGACTGTATGCGGCTATCCCGAAGATTCAGGAGCATTTACCCAAGGTCAAAGCCAAGCTGGCCGCCGCCTTTCCAGTGGCGCAACCCGATCCCGACCCGACCACCCAGGAGTTGTTTGGTGGTGGTCCGATTCAGGCGAATCCCGATGTGTCGTATGCCCTGGCTGCTGAGATCGTGAAACCAGAGCATGCCGATAAAGTGCGCGAGTTGGTGGTGGAAGTCATTGACACCGAGAGTGAGTTGCGGAAGGAACTGAACAACGCCGGCTATCTACTCAAACAGGTGACTGACGCCCACACCCGGTTGCAGGCGGCGGTATCGGATGGCCTGAGACCGGACAGCACCACGGAAGGGGTCCGTCAGCAAGTCGAGAGCATCGACATCCTCCTGGGAAAGATCCGGGACTGGCTGACTAGCAAGAATGCTTAGACTTTCCTATCGTCCAAGGGATCAGCGGGCCGTCCTGTCTTGGGATGAAGGCGATGCTGGCCAGCCGTGGCTCTCGCTCTTACGCGATATGGTTGGACGTGCCAGCGATGACACCCAGGCGGAAGGCGGCGCGTCTATCACGCTGCCGTGGTGGTCCTTCGTTGGGGTGCGCGCCCAGTTTGGCGATCTGCTCCAGGCCTTTGGTCTTCAAGTTGGTGAGCACCTCCAAATCGACGAACAGGCCACCGACCTGCTCCGCCAGTCGGCCCGCAATGCGCAGTCTTACGTCGCTGCTGCGGCTGGGGATCAGATCGAGGAGGCTGCTTTGCTTGCGAGACTCCAGGCTGCGGGGTTCGCGCGTGCGCTCAAGTCTCATCAGATCCGCAACATTCGTAGGCTGGCCGCTTTGCCCGCAGCGGCCACCTTCTCGGTTCCCGGTGCCGGAAAAACAACGGAAGCCCTCGCGACATTCGCGTATCGCCGCGAGTCGGGGGACCGCTTGTTGGTCATTGCGCCAAAAAACGCTTTTGCCGCTTGGGATGAACAGTTGAAGGAGTGCTTTCCTGGAGAATCCCGCGAGTTCGTCCGGTTGCGCGGTGCCAACATCGCCCGCGCACTTCAGGAGGATCCACCCTACATGTTGGTGTCTTACCAGCAAGTTCCCCGATCGCGTGAGTTGATCACTCAGCATTTGGCCCGGCACCGCGTGCACGTGTTTCTGGACGAAAGTCATCGCATCAAGGCCGGCGCGGCGCGCATGACCGCCAATGCGGTGTTGAGCGTGTCGCAGTTGCCTGTTGGCAAGCTGGTGATGTCGGGCACGCCCATGCCCCAGGCGGTCGATGATCTACTGCCGCAGTTTTCGTTCTTGTATCCCGAGGTCCAGGCCACGTCGGACAACGTCATTGACCAGATGCGGCCGATCTATGTGCGCACCAACAAGGCCGAGTTGGGCCTACGCCCGCCAACGGTGGTGACGAAGACGCTGTCCATGTCTCCGCTCCAGACGGAGTTGTATGGCTACATGAAGAGTGAGGTGGCCCGCCAGGCTGCACTCTACCTGACCGACCGGACGCGCGGCGCGTTCCGGAATCTAGGGCGATCTGTCACCCGATTGCTCATGTTCGTGTCGCATCCGGCCCTGTTGTCACGGGAGATCGAGATTGCCAAACCCGGATTACTGGCTGCGGTGATGGCGGAGGGCAAGGGGCCAAAGCTGACGTATGTGCTGCATCGCTCTCGGGAGCTGGCCCGAGAAGGCAAAAAGGTGTTGATTTGGTCCTCGTTTCGCCACAACGTCGAATTCATTGCCGCGTCCCTTCAAGACTTGGGTGCCGTGTTCATCCACGGCAGTGTGGATGCCGGCGACGACGATGACGACGGCACCCGAGAAGGCCGCATCAAGCTGTTCCATGATGATCCCAACGTGCGGGTGATGGTGGCCAACCCGGCCGCCGCCAGCGAAGGCGTAAGCCTGCACACGGTCTGCCACCATGCGCTCTACCTGGATCGCACTTTCAACGCGGCCCACTTTCTCCAGTCTATGGATCGCATTCACCGCCTGGGCCTGCCGCCCGATCAGGACACCACGATTGAGATTGTTGAATGCGCTAAGAGTGTGGACGAAACAGTGGACATGCGGCTGGGGGCCAAGATCAACGCCATGGCTGCGGCACTCAACGACACCTCGTTACGGATTGACCCCATCCCAATGGACTCGCAACCCACCGACAGCGATGAGTTGTCAGGAGGTGGGCTGGATGCCGACGATGTCCAGGCGTTGCTTCGTGATTTGAGTGGCGACAGTGAGTGAAGCGCTGTCGCCTGGAATCGCATATGGCTGCTTCGAGTTACTGGACGTGCTCGATGCCACGCCCATGCCGCTGGGTGCAGCCCGGAGCTTGGGCAAACTCGGTGTGGTCAGTTCCGATCGTGTGACCACGTGTGCCCAGTTGCTAGGGTGGACCGAGATCAACGATGCCGGACTATTGGTGCCGACCGTGCGGGGACAGTCCATCCGCGCCATGCCTCGTACAGAAGAGCGCTTGCGCGAGGCGCTGTTGGATTTAGTGGATGCCACAGATCCGCCTTGGATTCAGGGTGCGCGGTTCGGGCGTCGTCATGTGCTGCAGTATTCACCGCCAGAAATCGCCCAAGTGTGTCGCGAAGCAGGACTGGCAACGGGATTAGTCCCGGAGGTCGTTGCATTCTGGGACTTGCTCGCCGCGCGTGCGCGCGGCCTTCATGACGTGCGTCTAAACGAAACAGGTCGCCAGGGAGAGCGGTTAACGCTCCAGTATGAGGAGCGGCGCACAGGCAAACCAGCGCGTTGGATTGCGTTGGACAGTAACGCTGATGGTTACGACGTATTGTCGTCGGTGTCCGATAGCGATGGCGCGCCGTTGTGCATTGAGGTTAAGGCCAGTCGAGCAGGTCTGACCGGAGATTTCTACGTTACGCGCAACGAATGGGATACTGCGCAGGATTTGCTTAATTTCGCCGTGCATCTTTGGGATTTGAGTGCATCTTACCCACGCCTAGCCGTGGTAGATATTCAGGGTCTTGCCGCCCATGTGCCACAGGACAAAGGCGAAGGACGATGGGAGAGCGTTTGCATCCCCTTCTCTTCCTTTGCAGCTGTATTTGTCGTCGTGTGACAGAGCGACGATGGCAGACACGTGGTTTCCGGTCATGAAGTCGATCTTGATTGTCAGCAGTTTGTGGATGCCATCGGTGCAGCGTTCTCATGTCTGACGCCGGCCTCGGTTCAATGGTTCGATTATTGAGAGATACCATGCAGGCGGCGATGGGAAGTCCTTGATGAGATGGTTGTAGTGCATCGCTCTCGCCCACCATGCTGCGTGCAAGCGCAGTTGCGGAGCAGCGAGTACCCAGGAGGCCAATTGGATGATGTGGTCGCGCTGTTCGATAGGGCGTGATTCAAAGGCATGGCGGCCGCGTGGAATGTTGATGTCCTGTGTGCCGATTGTGTCAGCTACGAACTCGGCCAAGTTGGCCGACTTCCGCAGGCTAACCATTGTCTTGCATAGCTGGTGCAGCACATCCGTGTATCCGATATCCAAGGGAGCTGTGCCGTCCGTTATGTAAGAGGCCAATTTAGTGAGCCATACGCCTATGCTCGCCTCGTAAGGGAGAAAGCTCAGGCGCTCAGCGTTGCGCAGATCGAAGCTGCATGTATGGCATAGGGATAATGGGCCGGGATCGGTTGCCGCAGGCCGTCCGAGTTCACGTCGGTGGTAGGCAACAGGCGCGTTGCATGCAGGGCAACGGTCGTGCAGACGAAGCCGATGTTTGGCGCAAAAGGTCAATGCAGCCACACGCCAGATGGCTCGGAAGTAGGGGTGGGCATCTTCGGCCAGGCACTGCGGACAGAACTGCATTCCGTGACGAAATCGTGTGCGGTGGTAGACGCCGACAGGAAGAATCCAGCGTAGCTGCCCCGCCTGCTGCTTGCGGCGGTAGAGCCGGCCGATATAGCAGTCGAGCGTAGTGCGCCGTATGGCGGGAAGCGAAGTGCCGGTTCGACGCGCAAGCGTGGCGAGCAGCCAGGGTGGCGCCAAGCGGTCGATGTCGCGGTTCCACAGTTGATGTTCGTTGCCGAACGCGCGGTCGCAGAAGGTTTGCAGCTTGAGCCCATTGGCCTGAGCGATGCGCACGATCCAGGACGACAGAAGTTCGTCCGGCATGGGTTTGGGATGTGCCGGCCAGAGGTTGCCGGACAGTGGCATCACAGCACCCGTTCGGCCTGGCGCCGGCGCTCCGAAGGTGAGACCCAGCCGAGACCTTCGATCAGCTTGGCGTCTATGCGCTCGCGGCCGGATTCGACTGCCGCTGTACCGGCGAGCGTGAGCAATGTCGACAGCTCGCCGAGATAGCCTTCGCTCAGCGAGAACAGCTTGGTCGCAAGCGACGTGTCATGCAGGTTAGACGGCTCGGCCAGCGGCAGCATCCGCTCAAAACTGGCCAGCAGGCGCAGGAAGTTGGCATCGAAGGTCCAGCGCGGCAGCAGAGCCGGCTCGAAGCGGTTGGCGAGCTGCGGATCGGTCTGTATCGCGCGGAAAGCGTCCTTGGTGCCGACGCCCACGATCGGGACCTGCAGCTCGTTGCCGAGGTACTTGATGACGTTGAGGAAGGTGCGTTGGCGATTGAGGTTCCCGGCCAGGATGTGGTGGATCTCGTCGATGACCAGCATCTGCAGGCCAACGTAGCGCAGCAACTTGACCACTTGGGCCTGCTTCTTGTCGACGCGGTCGTTCGGCTTGTACGGTGTAAACAGCAGTTCGAGGATAGCGTTGTAGAACCGGCCCTCATCTGGTGTGGGTGGCGCCTGGATGGCCAGCACTGGCACGCGAACGCCCTGGCCCTGTAGGTTGTCGTGCGCGGGATGCAGCGAGCGGAAACGCTGCACCAGCATGGTCTTGCCGTTGTTGGTATCGCCGACCAGCAGCAGGTTCGGCATGCGGTGTGACTTCGGCCAAGTCAGCAGGTCCTCAAGTTTGGCGATAATGGACTTGGTACGCGGATAACCGATCCAGCGCGGCGACCGGATCCGTTCGATCCGCTCCGCGGTCGGCAGCGCCAGCCATCCTGCCGCAGCGGCGCTCAGGTGGGCGTGCGTGTCAGACATGTTCTTCGCTCAGCGGATCTAGCTCGTCGAACGGCTCGATCGTCTCTGGGGCAATCGCGGTCTCAACGACAGGGCCGGTCACCGTCGACGGCTTCGCCGCGCCGAGACCGTCGCGTCGCCGCTGCTGAGCTCGCCGCACGGCCTTGGTCTTTGCCTGGGCATCCTCCTCGATGGTGCGCATACGGTCGTAAGCCTTGAACAGGGCGCGTTCGTCCGGTGCGGTCCCCGCCTGCTTGACCATGCGCTCGGCTTCGCGCAGCTCCCAGAGGCTGATAGCCGGATGCGACGTGTCCCGGTATGGAATTGGAAAGTAGGTGCGCAGCTCCGGGTCGAAGAACCAGATCGTGCTGATGTCCCGCGGGTCGCGCCGGAAGACGAACTTGCGCTTCGTCTTCGGCGAGGTCTGATCCTTTGCGCCGATCCAGCGCCGCAGCACGTCATGGTAATAGTGCACGTCGTCGATCACGACGCCATAGTCTTGGACCGTTCGTTCCACGAACGGCGTAAAGTCCAGTCGGAGCCGGTCTTCGTCGGCGATGCGCGCTGGCAGGCCCACGCCAGGTCGCTGTTCGGTGCCGAAGACGCCCTCCCGGTATCTGGCGAGTGGTGTCATGCCGAGCGACGAATGCTTGCGCTGGTGGTAGACCTGTGCGACGTACACTGCCAGCCACGCTTCGAATTCGCTCAGGCTCAGTGCGGCTTTGCCTTCCGAATCGTAGCTGCCACGTTGCCGCGGATTGGAAAAGGTCGTGCCAGGGAGCGTGTGAATTTCTTTGCTGGCCGTGCCAAGCAGCCGCTCAATGTGGCCGCCGAAGTGCGGACGCGCCACTGGCCGCCAGTCGATATCGATGCCGTACTCAGCGCATGCCCGCTGCAGCATCAGGCCGCGGAACTCCTTGGCGTTGTCCATATGCAGCGTCTTGGGAAAGCCCCACACTGGCCACTCCGCATCGATATCGCGCTTCGCCAGCCACTGCTCCTTGGGCAGGACTGCATGAGCGATGCACAAGCCGGTCGCCAGAGCGCCTGGTGGATCGAAGGAAACGTAGAAGCCCGCGACCATGCGGCTGAAGACGTCGATGGCGAGCGTGATCCATGGACGGCCGATCGGGCGCCGGTGATGGTCGTCGACCAGAATGATGTCGAGCTTGGTGTGGTCGATCTGCACGACGGCGAGCGGCCAATCGGCGCCGGGGAACTCGCCTTCGATCGGCGAGAATGCCTCGCTGGCTGCCTTTCTGCCCTCGCGGCGCTTGGTGCGTAGGGGTTCCGCCAGCTGCGCGATCCGGTTGCGGATCGTGTTCGCGTGTGGCGGCTTCAGTCCGGCGTTCATGCAGCGTCGGCGGACGTCATCGCAGACGCGGGAGACTGGCTTGCGCTGCGGGGTCAGGAAGACCTCTTCGATCGACGCCAGGATGATCGCTTCGATCTCGGCAGCAAGCTTCGGCGCGCCCTTGTCGCAGCGCGTCTTCGGCATGAGTGCCGTAAGCCGTCCTGTCGCTTCATAGGCGGTCAGCCACTTGTACAAGGTGTTGGGATGTAGGTCGAACTCGCGTGCGCGTTGGCTGACTTCGGCACGAGTGCGGCCGCGCTTGCGTACCAGTGGGCGGATGATGTCCAGCCTGCGTTGCGCCATCTGCCAGTCCCCATTGGCCAGATCCTCCAGCCCCGGCGAGGCCAAGGTCGCGCTTGGCATGGCTGGTTGCAGTTCCGTCAATCTCACCTGGCGCACCTGGCCAGTCTCGGAGTCGCGGATCAGAACGGCATCCAGGTCGAGGATACGGGTGACGGTGCCACGCCGTCGGCCTACCAGCACCTCGGTGCCGGGCTGCACGGCGAAGGTCGCGGGTGTGGAGTTCATCCCTTGCTCCAGATACGGCTGGACATCGTCAGTGATGCGTTCAAATCCGCACCGAAGTGGAAGGTGCCGACGAGGTACCACAACGCCGGCAAAAGCCGGGCGCGGTTCCATTCGTCGCGGCAGGCAGCCTCCAGCAGAGCCTGCACGTCGGTTTCGCCCAGTTCGCACAACGTATGGTCGAGCACGTCCATGTCTTCCACAGGCGGCGGACCGCGCCGCACGAACGGCAGCAGGAAGCGGACGTTGTCGAGGTACGGCGTCCGGATATCCGCCTCGGTCACCAGCTTGAACCGCCACTCCTGTGCCCTGGCGAAGCGGACGGCGGCCCGGAACTTCGGTTTCAAGTCCAGCCACTGCTCGCGCAGGTCGGAGCGGTACTTCACCTCGCACAGCAGCGGAGTAGGTTCGGAGCCGTGCCGTGCCTTGAAGTGCACCAGTACGTCGGGCGTGTAGCGCCGCTCGCGCTCCCCGTCGTGCCAGCGCAGGGCGACCGGCTGCACCTCGAAGCTGCGCACGTAGGGCGAGAACTCCAGGCGGGTGAGGAAGTCCCGCTCCAGGGTCGACTCGAACTGGGCTGGCCCAGCCGCCTTCACCGCGGCGACGATACCGGTCACGTTGCGGTAGCTCTTGGCGATCTTACGGACGGGCATGGCGAACCAGTCCCCTCAAGCAGTGGAATTCCGGACCCAGTTGTCGGGTTCGATGGCAACCAGTACAAAGGATCGATGTAATAATAGGCTTCATTGGGCGGCGTAGTACATGCGACTTTTGGAATTCACAGTCGAATACTGAACTGCCGCCGGCGGGCGGACACGGCGGACGGCTGCATGTCGGCCCACCGGCCACATGCGGACCCGATGCGGGAGGGACAGGCGGTCGCGCGCATCCGGAACATCGCGGCAAACCGCATGATCCGGCGGTTCATGACCCCACTGGGAAGATGTGACCGTTTCCAGACCAGGCCTTCGCGGTTCGTATCCGATGCCGGACCAGGCCATTCCGACCCATCAGGAACCATTCCATGACGCTTTCCGCCCGCTGCGCTCCTGTTCCGAACCCCGCGCCCGTCCGCCGGGTCCTTCGATATCCGCCCCTTTTCCTCGGCCTCCTCGCGACCGGCGCCGCGCTCACAGCCTGCGCGCAGCCACCGCAACCGGGCCGTTTCGCCACAACCGCAACAGTCCAGGCTTCTCCCGCTTCATCCGCGCCACCCCGGGTGATCGTCCACAAGAGTCCGACCTGTGGTTGTTGCGGCAAATGGATCGATCACATGCGCAGCGCGGGCTTCGACGTGGAGACATATGACAAGGACGACATGCTGTCGATCAAGACGCGATTCGGTATACCGGCGGACAAGGGTTCGTGCCATACCGCCGAAGTCGATGGTTATGTGATCGAAGGCCACGTCCCGGCCGAGGATGTGAAACGGCTGCTCGCGACCCGGCCGCAAGCCCGGGGACTGGCGCTGCCGGGCATGCCGGCCGGTTCGCCCGGCATGGAAATGCCCGCCGGAGGGACGCAGCCGTATGTCGTCGAGCTCATCGAGGATGGCGGCGGCACCCGTCCGTTTGCCCGACACTGAGCGGAGCCGCCCCGATGCTGGCGCAGGCGCAGCGTCGCCGAAGGGCGGGCTTCCCGCCGTTTTCACATCCGCGGATGGAAAAGAGGGCGGGTTCGCGGAACGAGGCGATATTGGAGTATCCGCCGCCGGCCGACCCAAGATGGCTCTGATGATGGAACGATCCATTGCCGCGTTTTGCCTCTCGGAATCCGCAAGCGTTCGAAAACATGCTTTCCCCGCGGATGCCGGACATCCTGGCCCGCGTCGGCGGGGACGGCTTTCGTGAACGACAGCCCGGGGGCGCGACCTTCCGCCTTTGTTTTCCGATCCCGTCCCCGCTAGGCTTTGGACACGATCCGGTGAACCCAACACTTTCGTTCCACACTAACCACAAGCATCATTCCCTCCGTCGCACTTCCGTGGTCCAAGCATCCGAATGAAATTCAAGATCCCCGCATTCCTGTTGGCGCTTGCGCTGACCGCCCCACTGGCCTTCATGGCCTATGCCGACCAGGCGCAACCGCAAGAGCAGGCGCTCGCGCCCACCGCCGACCAGTCCACCGCGACCCGGCTGGTCTACGGCCTGTTGTCCGACAGCCGCTTCGCCTATCGTCCCAAGCCGATGAACGCCGGGCTGGCGGACGATGTCTTCAAGCGCTATCTGGAGTCGCTGGACACCAGCAAGCAGTACTTCACTCAGGCCGACATCGACAGCTTCACGCCCTACAAGGCACAGATGGCCGATGCGATCCGCAACGGCGACCTGACGCCGGCCTACGCGATCTTCGATGTCTACAAGCAGCGCCTGGGCGAGCGCGTCACCTATGCGCGCCAGCTGCTCGATCAGGATTTCGATTTCACCGGCCACGAACGCTGGGAATACGACCGCAAGAAGGCTCCATGGCCGGCGGATACCGGCGAACTCAACGAGCTGTGGCGCAAATCGGTGATGAACGATTGGCTGCGGCTGAAACTGGCTGGCAAGCGGCCGGCGGACATCCGCGCCACCCTCGACAAGCGCTACGCCAACATGGTCCAGTCCATCGGCGAACTGAAGAGCGAGGACATCTTCTCGCTGTTCCTCAACGGCTATACCCGCGCCATCGACCCGCACACCGACTACTTCACCCCGCGCACCGCCGAGAACTTCAACCAGGCGATGTCGCTGTCGCTGGAAGGCATCGGCGCGCAGTTGCAGAAGCAGGACGATGTGGTGGTCATCCGGGAAATCATTCCGGGCGGTCCGGCCGCGCTGGACGGCACCCTCAAGCCCGGCGATCGCATCGTCGGCGTCGGCCAGGGCGCGAACGGTGCGATCGAAGACGTGATCGGCTGGCGCATCGACGATGTCGTGGCCAAGATCCGCGGCAACAAGGGCACGCAGGTACGCCTGGAATACATTCCCGCCGAGCGCGGCGTCGATGGCACGCACCACACCGTCGTCATCACCCGCCAGCGCGTACAGTTGTCCGAGCAGGCCGCCAAGAGCAAGACCTACACGATTCCCGGCGCCGACGGCGGGTCCGAGCGGCGTATCGGCGTGATCGAACTGCCGGCGTTCTACCAGGATTTTGAAGGCCGCCGCCGCAACAGCGACGACTACACGTCCGCCACCCGCGATGTCGCCAATCTGCTGAAGCAGTTCAAGCAGGAAGGCATGGACGGCGTGGTGATGGACCTGCGCAACAACGGCGGCGGCTCGCTCGACGAGGCGGTGCAGTTGACCGGCCTGTTCATCGACCAGGGCCCGGTGGTGCAGGAGCGCGAATCGGGCGGCCGCATCACCATCAACGGCGACCGCAAGCCCGGTGTCGCCTGGGATGGGCCGATGGCGGTGCTGATCAACCGCGGCTCGGCCTCGGCTTCCGAAATCTTCGCCGGCGCGATGCAGGATTACGGCCGCGCACTAGTCATCGGCGAGACCACCTTCGGCAAGGGCACGGTGCAGAACATCGTCAACCTGGACCGCTGGCCGGGCGGCGACCGCAACCAGCAGCGTTTTGGCCAGGTCAAGCTGACGATCGCGCAGTTCTTCCGCGTCAGCGGCAGCAGCACCCAGCACAAGGGGGTGGAGCCGGATATCGCCTACCCGCTCAGCGTCGATGCCAGCGAGTTCGGCGAAAGCACCTACGACAATGCACTGCCCTGGAGCCATATCGCCGATGTCCCGCATCAGCAGTACGGCAACTTCGCGCCGATGCTGCCGCGCCTGCAGGAACAGCACGCCGCGCGCATCGCGCACGATGTCGAATTCCAATGGTGGATCGAGGATGTGGACCATTACCGCGAGGAAACGGCCAAGAAGTACCTTACGCTCAACGAAAACGAACGTCGCGCCGAGCGCGACCGTCAGGAAAACCAGCGCCGCGAGCGTCAGGCCACGCGCAAGGCACTGGGCCTGGAGCTGGACCCCCTGGCCGACGACAACGACGACGGCCTGCAGGCCAGCGAGCGCGATGTAGTCAAGGACGCGGCGCGCGAAAAGGCGGCGGAAAAGCGTCCCGATCCGTTGCAGCGCGAGGGCGCGGCGATCCTTGCCAACGCCATCGACATGCTCGGCAACGATCCGCCGCTCTCGGCGCAGGTTTTGCTCGAATCCGGTTCGGCGCTGCGCTGGGCGCGCTGAACCGTCCGCTCCGGCCAGCCGCAACCGGGACGGTCCCGGTTGCCGGCCTGAACCTCCCGATCGGCGGATTCAGGCCGCGATCGGCAGGCTCGGGCGCTCCTTGATCTTTGCCATCACGATTTGGCTGCGCGATTCGTGCAATGCGGCAAGGTCGGCAGGCTGCTGCCGAGCAACTTGCGATCAGGGGCCATCGCCGAGATCCGCGCCTTGATCAGATAGTCGAAGCTGCCCGAGACCCGATGGCACTCCCGCACGTTCGGCAACTTCAGCGCCGCGCGCCGGAATTCCTCGAAAATATCATCGGACCCGTACGCCAGACTGATCTCGACGAAGACCAGCGGACTGGCTTTCAGGCAATGTGGGGTCCGCCGAGCGCAATAGCCCGCGATGACGCCTTCCCGCTCCAGCCGGCGCACGCACTCTGTGCATGGCGTGGTCGAGAGCGCGACCCGCTCGCCCAGCCCGGTGCACGAGATCCAGCCCTCCTGTTGCAAGATATGCGGGATTTCCCGGTCGATTTCGTCGATCCCACGCGCTATCGCATATGAATTCCCGGCCATTCAGCCTCGATACCATCATTTTCCTGGGGATATATTTGAAAAACCAGGAGAAAATCCTGATTCCCGCCACCTATACTTCCGCCTGATCCATCATCAATCCTGCCCATCGAGCCTTGGGAGAACGTTGTAATGCGTGTTCTGGTACTGGGAAGCGGTGTCATCGGCGTGTGCAGTGCCTGGTATCTGGCGCAGGCCGGATTCGAAGTCGCCGTCGTCGATCGCCAGCCCGGACCGGGGCTGGAAACCAGCTTCGCCAACGTGGGCCAGATTTCGCCGGGTTACGCCTCGCCCTGGGCCGCTCCGGGCATACCCCTGAAGGCGCTGAAATGGCTGTTCTCCCAGCATGCGCCGTTGTCGATCAGACCGACCGCGCACCTGAGCCAATACCTGTGGCTGGCGCGGATGTTGCGCAACTGCACGCATGCGCGCTATGCCGTCAACAAATCGCGCATGGTGCGGATGGCCGAATACAGCGGCGACATGCTGGACGAGCTGCGCAATGCCACCGGCATTCCTTATGAAGGCCGGCAATTGGGCACGATGCAGCTGTTCCGCACGGTCGAACAACTGGATGGCGCGGACAAGGACATGGAAGTGCTCGAAGAGTACGGCATCCCGTTCGCCCTGCTCGACCGCGACGGCATCGGCCGCGCCGAACCGGCGCTGAAACCGATGCTGGAGAAGTTCACCGGCGCATTGCTGCTGATGCACGACCAGACCGGCGACTGCTACAAGTTCACGCAGCGCCTGGAGGAAATGGCCAGGACCGCTGGCGTCGAGTTCCGCTACGGCCAGACGCTGGACCGGCTGGACCACGACGGCAACCGCATCCGCGCCGCCATCATCGACGGCAAGCCCGAAACCGCCGACCACTACGTACTGGCGCTGGGCAGCTATTCTCCGCAGCTGCTGCGTCCGCTCGGCCTGCGGATACCGGTCTATCCGCTGAAAGGCTATTCGCTGACGATCCCGATCACCGACCCGGCGATGGCGCCGATGTCCACCGTGCTCGACGAGCGTTACAAAGTGGCGGTGACCCGCTTCGACCAACGCATCCGCATCGGCGGCATGGCCGGAATCCAGGGCTACGATCTGTCGTTGAATCCGCGCCGCCGCGCCACCCTGGAAATGGTGGTCGGCGATCTGTATCCGCAGGGCGGCGACCTGGACCGGGGCGAGTTCTGGACCGGCCTGCGGCCGGCCACGCCGGATGGCGCGCCCATCGTCGGACCCACCCGCTATCGCAACCTGTTCCTCAATACCGGCCACGGCACGCTGGGCTGGACCATGGCCTGCGGCTCGGGCCGCTATATCGCCGACCTGATCGCCGGCAACAAGCCCGGCTTCAACGACGAAGGGTTGAGCATTGCGCGCTACGGCTGAGGCGACGCGGTGTTCGGCATGCCCGCCCGGACCCGGTGTTCACTCGGACCAGTCCTCGAAGATGTTCGCATTCTGGCGTTCTATCCGCCGCCGCCAGTCGGCGCCATAGCGTTCGCAGAAATCGGCGCTGATCCATGCCAGTTGCCGGCGCAGGCCATCCCAGTCCTGCCGGTCCGCATACGCATAGGCAGCCAAGCCCGCCGCACGGGTCCAGCCCTCCTCATCCTGCAGACCCAGCAACATGGTCTCGCGCTGGATGTCCTCGGGCACCTCGTAACCGTAGCACTGCTCGAACTCGCCATCGCCGAGTATCAGGTTGCAGTCGACCAGCGGATGGCTACCCAACGGCCAAGCTTGCCTGGACAGAAACACGTCGAAGAACAGATGCTCGAAACCGTCGAACTGCGGATCGGCGCTGAGCCGGTGACAAACCATTTCCTGGATCGGAACGATGACGTGATTGCTGTCGCTGACCAAGGCCGCGCGATCGCCGCCGATCAGGCCGATCCGGCACCAGCGCATCCGCAGCCGCCTTTCCAGCACCTGCCCCAGCATGCAGGCACCAAGAAAAATCATGTCGGCCTGGCCATCGGCATATTGCGGCCACAGCCCTTCGTAGATGGCGTAGTCCAGAGCGTGGACATCATCGATGCCACCGTCGCCGCGCGGTTGGCAAACGCCGGCGACACCGGCGAAATTGGCATGCCAGGCCGAGATGAAGCGCTGGATGCGATTCCGCATCGCGGCGTGGCGCTCCGGCGCCAGCGGGGAAATCGGCATAGTCTTGAAATTCATCGATGGCTCCCCCCGTTCGCCGTGCCACGGCGTGACCGTTACGATCATAGCCGCCGCCGGCCCGCATCCGATACTGCCGATCGCGGGCGTAGAATCCGGCTTCACGATCCGCATGCGTCATCGCGCCATTCCACGACGACAACCCGCCCTTTTCCCCGTACAAGAAGAACCGTCCATGCGTCCCGCCCGCGCCCTGATCGATCTTGCCGCCTTTCGCCACAACTACCGTCTGGGCCGCGAACTGGCCGGCGGCAGGGCGCTGGCCATCGTCAAGGCCGATGCCTATGGGCACGGCTCGGTCGAATGCGCGCGCGCCGTGGAGAACGAGGCCGACGGCTTCGGCGTGGCCTGCATCGAGGAAGCGCTGACGCTGCGCGCGGCCGGCATCCGTGCGCCCATCCTGCTGCTGGAAGGCTTTTTCGATGCGGACGAATTGCCGCTGATCTCCGAATACGGTCTGTGGACGGCGGTGCAGGCGGACTGGCAGGTCCAGGCCATCGAAGCGGCTTCGCTGAGCAGGCCGCTGCGGGTCTGGCTGAAGCTGGACAGCGGCATGCACCGGCTGGGGCTGGCGCCGGAACATTACCGCGATGTCTATGCACGTCTGATCGCCTCGCCGAAGATCGCAGCGGTCGTGCCGATGACCCACTTCGCCCGCGCCGACGAGCTGGACGATCCGCGCACCGCCGAGCAGGCGGAGGTCTTCGCCGCGATCATCGACACGCTCGGCACGGACAGCCGCAGTCTGTGCAATTCGGCGGGACTGCTCGGCTGGTCGCCGCTGGGCGATGGCACCTGGGGCCGTGCCGGCCTGATGCTGTACGGGATCAGCCCGTTCCCGCAGCCGCATCCGGTCGCCGACCGGCTGAAACCGGTGATGCGCGTCGAATCCCGGATCATCGCCGTACGCGAACTGGGGACGGGCGAACCGATCGGCTATGGCGCACGTTTCACCACCGTCAGGCCGACCCGGATCGGCGTGGTCGCCGCAGGCTATGCCGACGGCTACCCGCAATTCGCGCCCAACGGCACTCCGGTCGCCATCGAAGGCCGGCCCGGACAATTGATCGGCCGGGTCTCGATGGACATGCTGACGGTGGATCTCACCGATCATCCGCAGGCCGGCCTGGGCAGCCAGGTCGAACTGTGGGGCGGACAGGTACCGGCCGCCGAACTGGCGCGTCGCGGCGGCACCAGTGCCTATCAGCTGCTGTGCGGACTCAAACGGATGCCGCGGCTGTATCAGGGCGGTTGATCCAGCGCCGGGAGGAAACGCTTTCCCCGTCTTGGCGGCCGGTTTTCAGCTCCTGCCGCAACCAATCGTCGATCAGGCGTTTCTCGTAACGCAGCGGATCGCTGTCGCCGGCCCGGCCGATCGAGTTCTGCATGAACGCGTAGTCCGTCAATCTGCGCTCGCCCTCGCCGATGATCCGCCCCTGCGCGTCGTAACGCTTGAAGACGAGACTGATCCGGGGCGGATGGATATCGCGCACGATGCGGACGTTGCCGGCCTGCGGGCCATGCCAGGACTCGTAGCCGCCGGCGCGCTGGATGTCGGTGATGGTCACGTCCAGGCGCTCGCCCGGTGGCAACTGCGCCACGGCGCGCGCCCGCAGGTACTCGGCCAGTTGCCAGACCCAATTGCCGCGCCTGGCCTCCCAGCGGTTGCCGCTGGCCAGAATGTCGCTGAACCGCGACGGATCGGTCCATTGCACCTGCACCGGTCCTGTTCCCGGAAGATGGCGGGGAATGTTCGGATCGGTGACGGTCGCCGGCGATGCGCCCGCACCCAAGGCCGGGCCGGTCACCAGAGCGAAGGCCAGCAGCATGTCTTTCAGGAACCCAGCGTTCATGGGACTCTCCCGTCGCCGCACAAGGCATTGGACGGGGAGTATCCGCCCGCCGGATTGAACGGACGGTTACGTTCCGGCCTGAAACCGCGCGCCAGTTCCGGCTTTTCCGCGCCACGGTAATCCCGCCATATGGCGTCCGTTCCGCCATCTGCGGCTAGACTAGCCACGCCAAAAAGGGGGGCAGCAATCCGAACTGCCATTCAAAAGACTCATTGGGGAAACCGATCGATGAAAAGAACCCACACCCGTCTCGCAATGATTTTCCCGGCGCTGCTGTTGACCGCCGCCTTCGGTGCCACGGCGCAAGCGCAGACCGGCAGACCCTTGTCGGCCACGCCTGAAGCGACACCGGCCGCCGAGCGTACCGCCGTCGCTCCGGAAATCACCGAGGATCGCAATGCCTCCGCCGGCATGGTCATCATGCTCGGCAAGTTCGCCGACAAGCTGACCGAAACCTGCTCGGCCGTGGATGCGCCCACCAGAACCTTGACCGAAACCGCGATGGCAGGCTGGAACGAGCGCAACGGCAATCTGGTCGAAGCGGCGAACCGCTATTTCCGTTTCGCCCGCGCCGACATGCTCAGGCGCAATGGCGAAGATGCCGCGAATGCCTTCTACGAAGCGCAGATGCCCGGTTTCGACGAACAGGCGAGCCAGGAGCTTGATCGTCGCCTTGACGGACAGGCCTCCGCCGACGGTTGCAAGGAAGTGTTGGACGACGCCATCGCCGAGCATCTGGATGTGCGCGTCATGATGCCGGAAGTCCACGACACCGTACGCGCGGCAATGGACGAGATGTATGCGCCGCATTGAGTGATCGGCAAAGGCGCATATCGGAAAGGCCCGGCTCGACCGGGCCTTTTCTGTTTTCTGCGAGAGAATCCGGACTGGAGTGCCATCAAGATTCAAAAAGCGCAATTATTTTTAACGTCCAGAACCTATTTCAAAATCGAAATCTGAAGGAATTGCCTGCAAAATAGGTGGATACCGAAAGTTTCCGACGACCGCCGGGAAACAATAGTTCCGAAAAGCGGTATAGAAAGAACTGTCCCGCATGGAAAACCGACCAAGCGGCCGCCAGTCTGTTTATACAAGCCAGGCGGGAGGAGCTGACGCAGGTGGACCATGTGGTGTTCAACCCGGCGGGCAAAGATCGTGAAGGCAACGACATTCCGGCGAACAAGTACATTTTTGCGGTGTAGGGTGAGCTGGACGCGCTGGACATGAAGCGGGCTGTGCTACTTAGTGCACAAGCGGCTGCCACCCCGGAGCAAGAGAGTTTCCAGCAACTGGCCAGCATCCACCGCGAGCTGGAGCGACAGCGGGAACAGGAACGGCCACTGGCCCAGCAGAGAGGGCAGGATGACCCGACCCGGGGTGGGCCGAAGATGGGCTGATCCAACGGTAAACTGTGGGCCGTCCAGAAAGGATGTTCCCGCGCAAAACGGGGATATGGATTCCCGGACATCCCGGAAAATCCAAATGCTTTCCTGAATTCCAAGCAGTCCATGTCTGGGACAACGTTGAGGGGGGCATTTATTGAATGATTTATTTTATTCTTTAATATCAATGCGGTTGGACGATAATTCGATAACCGCGAGCCCGACACAATGGCGTCGTCCCTACAGCCGGAGAGTCCGTCCATGGCGACGGTAACCGAATCGGAACAAGCCATGACGGGAGCCGCAAGAGAAAACGCCTCCGTCCGCTATCCGCTCACGGTGGATGCCGGAATCCGGTCATCATCATGCCTCGAAGTTACCCTCCGGGAGCAGCGACGATCAACCCGATCGCCGCCACCGCCAGCACGATCGCAATCCGGTTCGGCCAGCCTGTCTTTTCGCCGAATGCCGCCACGCCGATCAGGGTACCGGCCACCACCACGCCGATATTCATCGCCGCGAATATCACCGCCGGGTGTTCCGGCAACAACTGGTGCGCGCGTACATAGAGGAAGATATTGCCCAGGTTCAACACGCCCAGCAGCAAACCGGCACCCAGGCTGCGCCAATCAGGCGGCTCCGCGCGGTACCGCCAACGCCATGCCAGGCGCAAAGCCATCAACGCGAAAGCGATCACGAACACGACCTGCAACGTCGCTACCGAGGATGTACCCGCCTGAGCCACGCGTTTGAGCAGGACATCGATCAGCGCGAACCCGGTCCACACCAGCACCAGCCAGCCCCCGCCGTATCGCGAGCTGCTCGCCGTGTCCGGCCGCACCAGGATTCCAGCGATCGCCAGCAGGCCGAGAACGAGTCCCGCGATCCGGCCGGGACCGGCCGTTTCCCCGAACCAGGCAAACGCGGCCAGCAAAGACAGCAGCAGCGACATGCGCTGCGCCACATCGGTGCGTACGATGCCGCTGACAGCGACCGACCGCGCCAAGGCCAGGAACAGCGAAGGCAACAGCACCGCCAGGACCAGCAACGATGCCCAAGGCGCGTCCTTGGCGGCCAGGCCCGCCAAGGAAGGACGCAACACCGCAAAGCACAACAGCGCGGCGGCCAGATAGTTCCAGGTCACCAACTGGCCGACATTCCAGCGCCGCGCAGGCGCCAGTTTCAGCAACACGGCAACCGAGACACTGCACAGGACGCTGCCCAGCAGGCACAGTAACGGATCAAGCATCTTCGCCGCCCGCTCCGGCATTGATTCTTTCGGGCGGGTCCAGCGAGATACTGCGCTGTATGCCGATGGCGTCAAGAAAGAAACGGTCGTGGCTGACCACCAGCAAGGCGCCATCGAACGCATCCAGACCCGCCTCCACCGCCTCGATCGACTGCAGATCCAGATGATTGGTCGGTTCGTCCAGCAGCAACAGCCCAGGCGGCGTGCGGCTGCCGAGCAGACAGGCCAGACCCGCGCGCAGACGTTCGCCGCCGCTGAGCTGGCCGGCCTTCTTCAGCGCCGCATCGGTGCGGAACAGGAAACGCGCCAACGCATCGCGGGCGGTCTGTTCGTTGTCGTCGGGATTCAGACGATGGAAGTTCTCCAGCAGCGACTGCGCGTCATCCAGCAGGATCACGTCCTGATCGAGCAGCGCCGCGCGCAGCGGCCGTTCGATGCGGCCTCGCGACGGCTGCAACAGACCGGCCGCGAGTTTCAGCAGCGTGCTCTTGCCGGAACCATTGCGGCCGACGACCGCGACCCGCTCCGGTCCGGTGATGCCGAAGCTGATGTCGCGCAGGACATCGACGCCATCCACGGGGCCGCCGCTCACTTTCTCGAACACGAGCACCTGGCGCCCTTGCGGCAGCCCGGTTCCGTCGATCTCCACCATCAGCGGCCGCAACGACTCCAACTGCGCGCGCGCCTGTTGCACCTCCCGCCGCGCATCGCCCAGTTGCCGTTCCGCCAGATGGCTGCCGCGGCCCAGTGTTTTTTCCGCGCGCTCGGCGGCGCGATCGAGCAGAATCCTGGCCTGCCCGCCGCGCGCACGGTCACGCAATGCGTTGGCGTCGCGTCGCGCCTTGCGCTCGCGCGCTTGCCGGATGCCTTCCCGCACCGCCTTGAGCTTGCGCGCGGCGCTGCCCAGCTCCTGTTCGGCCTGCGCCAGCTCGGCCTGCTTCTGCAACCGGTATTCGCTGCCATTGCCCGCATAGATGCGCGCACCCAATGTGGACAGTTCGACGATCCGGTCCATCCGCTCGAGCAGCTCGCGATCATGGCTGACGACGATCGCGCCGCCGCGCCATTCCTGCAGCAGGCGCGCCACCTGCTCGCGGCCTTCGCGGTCGAGATGGTTGGTTGGTTCGTCCAGCAGCAGGAAATCCGGCTCATCGAAAATCAGCGCCGCCAGTGCCACCCGCGTACGCTGGCCGCCGCTCATCGCCGCCAATGGCCAATCCGGCGGCCAGTCCGGCAGGCCGATCCGCGCCAATGCCGCTTCCATTCGCGCCCGCAAGGTCCAGTCGGCCTGTTGCAGATCCTCCGCGCCGCCTTCGCCCTGTTCGATGCGCCGCAGCCGGGCCCAGGCTTCCGCCACGCCGAACGCCCCGATCAGCGTTCCAGATTCGATAGCCGCCGTTTGCCGCAGCATCCGGCGGCGGCCTTCGCACCGCACCTGCCCGCTGCCGGGGAGCAGGGAACCGTCCAGCAAGCGCAGCAGCGTGGATTTGCCGATACCGTTGCGGCCGACCAGACCACTGCGTTCGAGGCCGAAATCCAGGCTCAACCCGTCGAACAGCTGCTGTCCGGAAACCGTCGCATAGGAGACGCGCTGCAGGGAAAGAAAAGCGCTCATCGGGGTCCAAAGCCTTGTCGTGGCGCGGTCGTGCGCAGGGTGATACGGTCGCGAGGCCGCCATCGGCATAAAACATTATGATAGTGGAATGACCACGATCCTCACTTCCGCCAACTCCCCCGTGCAGTTGCTGCCAGGTCCGCTCGGTCCGTTGGAAGTCGCGCTGGACCTCCCCGAAGCCGATACGGCGTCGCGGCCGGTGATCGCCGTGGTCTGCCATCCGTTGTCGATCGAAGGCGGCAGCATGCACAACAAGGTGGTGACCATGACCGCGCGCGCACTGCGCGAGCTGGGCGTCACCACGGTGCGCTTCAATTTTCGCGGCGTCGGCGAATCCGGCGGACAGTTCAATCATGGCGTGGGCGAAATCGATGATCTGCGCGCCGTGGTGGAATGGGTGCGACCGCAGTATCCCGGGCACGCGCTGTGGCTGGCCGGCTTCAGCTTCGGCGCCTATGTCTCGTTGCGCGCCGCCGGCGAACTGCGGGCGGACGGTTTGATTTCGATCGCCCTGCCGGTCGGCCGCTGGGAATTCGACGAGATCGTGCTGCCGCGCTGCCCGTGGCTGCTGATCCAGGGCGACGCCGACGAGATCGTCGATCCGCAGGTCGTGTACGACTGGGTCGATTCGTTGAACCAGAAACCCGAACTGATCCGGATGCAGGATGCGAGCCATTTCTTCCATCGCAAACTGATCGACCTGCGCGGTGCGATACAGCACGGCGTCAAGGCTTGGCTGCCGACCATCGATTGATGGCCTGCGGCAATGCGGATCTTCGTTTCCTGTCTGGCCGTGATTCTCGCTTTCCCCGGTACCGATGCGGCGGCCGCAAGCTTCGATTGCGCACAGGCGCGCACGCTGGTCGAAACCGCTGTCCGCGGCGATCCGGTACTGAATCGCCGGGACAAGGAAGTGAACCGGCAGCGGCTGGACCCGCTTTCGCCACGCAAATCCCTGCCGCGGATGCGAACCGCACAAGCGGCATGGCTGGCCGGGCACGACCGCTGCCAGGGCGATATTCCCTGTCTGCGCCGGCGTTACAGCGAACGCCTGGTTTCGCTGCGAAGCAGCACCGGAAACGTCCACTTCGATTGGCCGGGGGACCGGCGGCGGAACGGCGGCCGGCTCTATCGTTACACACCGCATATCCAGCCGAGCGATGCCGAGCATTATCGTCCGCGATGGCAGGCCCGCATCGGCGAACGCCTGCTGCACCTGGACGGATACACCCCACCCAACGGCGATCACGCGCTGGCCTTCAGCGGTCGCGATTGCCGCCTGAACCCCCCTTGCGCGCTGCTGATGCGAGCCGCCGACGGCCGCTTCTGGATCGCGCCGACCAGCGACAGCGACGGCGGCGAAGCGCGCTATCACAGCAATGCGCCGGGGTGGATCGACCGGCGGCCTGCAACGGTCCGTTCATGGTTCGATGCCCGCATCGATACCGCGTCTGTCAAACTGATGACCCATCGGGGCGAGATATTGCCCCATCCTTATCGATGAGCCCTATGATTCCTTCCCAACGTTACGCCGAAGGCGCGCAACACGGCGAATGGCGCGACGATCCGGCGCAGCACCCGGCATTGCGCGAGCTCGACCGCATCCAGCAGGAGTTGCTATCCGTGCCCGAAAGCAAGGGACTGGGTTTCTGGCGCAAAAAGAAACCGGGCGCGGTGAAAGGCCTGTATTACTGGGGCGAAGTCGGGCGCGGCAAGACCTTTCTGGTGGATCTGTTCTACGACGGCCTGCCGGTCGAGAAGAAATTCCGCACGCACTTCCACCGTTTCATGCGTAGCATCAACGACCGCCTGCGCGAGCATGCCGGGCAGGCCGACCCGTTGCTGCAGATCGCCAGGGAATGGCGCGAGAACCTGCGCGTGCTGGTGCTGGACGAGTTCTTCGTCACCGACATCGGCGACGCCATGTTGTTGTCGCGCCTGCTGGAAAGGCTGTTCGCCGAGGGCGTGACCCTGGTCACCACCTCCAATACCACGCCGGAAAATCTCTACAAGGACGGACTGCAGCGCTCCAGTTTCCTGCCCGCCATCGGCCTGCTGCAGGAAAACTGCATCGTGCTGCGATCGGACGGCCAGGAGGACTACCGGATGCGTGCGCTGACCCAATCGCCGGTGTATCGCTCGCCGCTGGATGCGCAAGCCGAATCCTGGCTCCTGCGGCGCTGGAACGAGCTCAGCAACAGCGCCCCGGTACAGGCTGGCGGGATCGAAATCGACAGCCGGGAGATTCCGTATCGCGCGCGCGACTGCGACATCATCTGGTTCGACTACGCCGCACTGTGCGAGGGACCGCGCGGCGGTACCGATTACATCGAGATCGCGCGCGAGTTCAGCACGGTACTGGTGGACGGCATTCCCGTATTCGACGTGCAGCGCGAGAATCCGGCACGACGCTTCGTCAATCTGATCGACGAGCTGTACGACCGCCAGGTCAACCTGGTCTGCACTGCCGCCGTGCCGCCGCCGACGCTGTATACCGGCCAGCGTCTGCAGGGCGCCTTTGAACGCACCGCTTCGCGCCTGATCGAAATGCAGAGCGAGGAATATCTGATGCGCGAGCATCGAGGATAATCCGCCATTTTTAGGTTCATCGCTGGATTCGGGACTCCAGCATCGCCTCGCCGTAGGCTTCCTGCAGTTGCTTGAGCTGGCGCTCGTACTGCTCCCGGATATCCAGCGGGTGACCTGCCCCCCTGTAGCCCTACCAGTTGAAGCTGTAAAGTCTGTCAACCTACGAGGACGGACATGCGCAAGAGTCGTTTTACCACCGAGCAGATTATCGGGTTCATCAAGCAAGCCGAGGCCGGCATGGCGGTGTCTGAGCTGTGTCGCCAGCATGGTTTCAGCCCCGCGAGCTTCTACCAGTGGCGAGCCAAGTACGG
>JAISFF010000056.1 GCA_031263725.1 Lysobacteraceae bacterium
CGGTACCGGCTTGCGGCCAGGACGCCCATCGGGAATGTTTTCCTCTGGAAAATGATGCCTGATCCGTTCCCAGTGAGTGTCGGAAATCTTCAGCATGTGGCTATTTTACAGGCCTTTCGTACGGATTTCTGATTTTGAGATAGGTTCTAGCAATGCGATGCTTTTTAAGCATTTTGGAAATGCCATCAATGGTTTTCCATTGCCTCGGATCATGTATCTGTATCGTTCATTATCTGGAGTATGGATAAGCGGCATGGACGGCAATGAATTGACGATTCATTTGCCGGATCCGGTTTCAAATGCGGGATGGCCGATACACGCACGCATGTATCGGAATTACGTCATGCATGTCGTGATGATCGGAATCGACAGGATTGGGTCGCTATCGAAGCGATGGACCTGATGGCGCGCGATTATGCGTATGCGACATGTCGGGTTCGAGTGCAGGGAATTGCAGGTCTGGGCGGATCATGCGCGATGCGCAGGGAATGCATGGTCTCGCGGAAGCTGGCGGCAGCAATGTGTCTTCGATACGGCAGCACTCGAGGGGTGGCAGATGGAGCCGGATACGGTGGAGCCCGGGGTTCCGGCATTGTTGACAGTGTGGATTTTGGGCTGTCCTTCTTGTGTCCGGCATGATCGGACCTGATTGGATAGTCCAGTTTCGGCAGTCTGCAGGAGGGTGGACCGGATTCAGATTGGCATGCCTGGCCGCCGTGCCATGGCTTCCGCCAGTACCGCGTATCGAGAGTGTTTCTGCAGGGGGATACAGGCATCGTTCGCTGCCGGCAATCGCTGTGCTTTCGCCTGCGGTGAGCGAAATCGGTTTCATCCTGCTCGTTCGTCAATGTCCGTGTAACGGTCGCCATGCGTGCGCGCTTATCGGCCGATGCGAGCGGCGGCGCCAGGCAAGGCGGGATTGTCGAACGGACAATGGAAGGGGCTGATCCGTTTTTCTGCGCCGTCGATCGTCCTCTCCTCTCGTGCCAGGACATGCGGCGGGAAGATGGGAAGAGCCTGATGAACGAATGGGTTCAAGGCCGCATGCGACACGATATCAAACGGTTTTGCCCGGCAACGGCGGAAACGCGCGCTGTAGGCAATCGTTGCGCTCGCATACGCGGCAGCCGGGACCGATCGGCGTGGCGTCGGCGGTCGGACTCAGGTCGAGTCCGCGCGAGTACACCAGCCTGTCGGCGTGGCGCAGGTCGCAACCCAGGCTGACGGCGAATGTCTTGTGTCCCTGTCCATATCCGATCGGTCCGCTGGATACCTGCCGGGCGATCCAGAAGTAGCGGCGGCCGTCCGGCATCCGGGCGACCTGGGCCAGCACGCGCGTGGGCTGGTTGAAGGCCTCGTAGACGATCCACAACGGGCAGGAACCGCCCACATGCGAAAAATGGAAGCTGGTCGCGGAATGGCGCTTGGATACGTTGCCGGCACGATCGACACGGACGAAAAAGAACGGCAGTCCCAGCGCTCCCTGCCGATGCAGCGTGGTGAGCCGATGGCAGACGGCTTCGAAGCCCACGCCGAAGTAATGCGCGAGCCGTTCGATGTCGTAACGGCATGCCTCGGCGGCTTGCAGGAAACGGGTATAGGGCATGACCAGGGCGGCGGCGAAGTAATTGCTCAAGCCGATCCGTGCCAGACGCCGGCGTTCCTCGTCATCGAAACCGGCGGCATCGGTCAATTGCTCGATCAAGGGCGCGTGTTCCAGCAATACCAGCTGTGCCGCCATCTGGAAGGCTTGCTGGCCGGGCCGCATATAGTCCGGCAGCCGCAGGGTCCGCTGCTGCGGATCGAAATGGCGCTTGTCCAGGCCGGAGGAGGCGACTTCCTCCGTCATCACCCCATGCCGTTCCAGCAAGCGCTGCCGGATCCAGGGGGCGACCTGGCCGACCGCGAGACGTTGCCCGTCGAACAGGGCTTCGGCCAGATCGTCCAGCTCGGCGATATGGTTGTGGCGCTGGTTGAAGTAGTCGCGGACCTGGTCGCCCGCCATCGGCATCATCTGGTCCCCCGGTTCTCCCAGGTAGGCGTTGAGCGCGTCGGCGCGTTCCTGGTGGCTGCGGCTGCTGCGATGCAGATCGATCAGCAATCGTCCCACGTCCGGCAGATTCCCCGCCAAGGCTTTCAGCTCGGCTTGGGAGACGCTGGTATGGCCCAGATCGACCAGTACTTCCCTGAGCTCGCCCATCATCACCGCCTGCGCGTGCTCGTCGAACAGTTCCAGACCGGCTCCGAACACTTCCTCCAGCTTCAGTTGCACGGCCAGCGTCAGCGGGCGCTGGTTGTGCTCTATCTGGTTCAGGTAGCTGGGCGAGAGACGCAGCGCCTTGGCCAGGGCGACCTGGCTCATGCCGTGCTGCTCGCGCAACCTTTGCAGGCGGACTCCGAGTCGATGTCGTGTCATTTGCAGGATTCACAGAACTTTCGGCTAATTTTACAAAATTAAGCATTTCAATGGGATTACAAACAACCCTGACTGCGAATAATGCGAATTTCCGATTCCGAGTAAGGACTGTCCGATGGCTGCCGACGTTGTGCGTATTCCATTGCTGATCAATGGCGAGTTTGTTCAATCCCAGACCCAGGAGTGGCGCGACATCGTCAATCCGGCCACCCAGCAGGTGCTGGCCAAGGTACCGTTCGCCACGCCGGCGGAACTGGATGCCGCCGTGACATCGGCCGGCGAGGCGTTCAAGACTTGGCGCAAGACGCCGGTCGGAGTACGCGCGCGCCTTTTCCTGAAGTACCAGCAACTGATCCGCGAGAACATGAAGGAACTGGCGGCGCTGCTGACGGCCGAGCAGGGCAAGACGCTGCCCGATGCCGAAGGCGATGTTTTTCGCGGCCTGGAGGTGGTCGAGCATGCGGCCAATATCGGCACGCTACAGTTGGGCGAACTGGCCAACAACGTCGCTACCGGCGTGGACACCTATTCGATCCTGCAGCCGCTGGGCGTCTGTGCCGGCATCACGCCATTCAATTTTCCGGCCATGATCCCGCTGTGGATGTTCCCGATGGCGATCGCCACCGGCAATACCTTCGTCCTGAAGCCTTCGGAGCAGGACCCGATGGTGACGATGCGGCTGGTCGAGCTGGCGCTGGAGGCCGGCATTCCCAGGGGCGTGCTCAATGTCGTCCACGGCGGCCCGGACATGGTCAACGGCATCTGCGACCACCCGGACATCAAGGCGGTTTCGTTCGTCGGTTCGACCCGGGTCGGCACGCATGTGTACAACCGCGCATCGCTGGCGGGCAAGCGCGTGCAATGCATGATGGGGGCAAAGAACCATGCGGTGGTGCTGGCGGACGCGAACAAGGAGCAGACGCTCAACAATCTGGTTGGTGCCGCGTTCGGCGCGGCAGGGCAGCGCTGCATGGCGGCCTGCGCCGCGGTGTTCGTCGGCGCGGCGCAGGAATGGATTCCCGATCTGGTCGCCAAGGCCAAGACGCTGAAAATCAGCGCCGGTGTCGAAGCCGGCGCGGACCTGGGGCCGGTGATTTCGCGCGGCGCCAAGGCGCGCATCGAATCACTGATCGAGTCCGGCGTGCGGGAAGGCGCCAGGCTGGAGCTGGACGGCCGCAACCCGGAAGTGCCGGGCTACGAGGACGGCAATTTCATCGCGCCGACGATCTTCTCCGCGGTCAAGCCGGGCATGCAGATCTACGATCAGGAAATCTTCGGACCGGTGCTGGTCATCCTGTCGGCGGAGTCCCTGGACGAGGCGATCGCCATCGTCAACGCCAACCCGAACGGCAACGGCACCGCGGTCTTCACCCAGTCCGGCGCGGCCGCGCGCAAGTTCCAGGAGGACATCGATGTGGGGCAGGTCGGCATCAACGTGCCGATTCCGGTGCCGGTGCCGCTGTTCTCGTTCACCGGATCACGCGCCTCCAAGCTGGGCGACCTGGGACCGTACGGCAAGCAGGTGGTGCTGTTCTATACCCAAACCAAGACGGTGACCGCGCGCTGGTTCGACGACGACACGCTGCATGCGGGCGTCAACACCACGATTTCGCTGAAGTGAGGACGTGCCGTGGACTTTGAACTGAGCGAGGACCAGCGCGCGATCCAGCAGGCTGCGCGCGACTTCACCAATACCGAGATGGCGCCGCATGCGGCGCAATGGGACGCCGAGAGCATCTTCCCGAAGGAAGTCTTCGGCAAGGGCGGCGAACTCGGGTTCTGCGGTCTGTATGCGGCGGAAGACGCTGGCGGACTGGCATTGCCGAGGCTGGACGCCACCCTGGTGTTCGAGGAAATGTCGCGTGTGGATCCGTCCACCGCGGCGTTTTTCACCATCCACAACATGGCGGCCTGGATGGTCTCGTTGTGGGCTTCGCCCGCAGTCAAGGCGCATTGGGGGCCACTGCTGAGCAGCGGCAGGAAGCTGGCTTCGTATTGCCTGACCGAGCCGGGCGCCGGCTCCGATGCGGCGTCGCTGAAGACCCGCGCGCGCCGCGATGGCGATCATTACGTGATAAACGGGGCCAAAGCTTTCATTTCCGGTGCCGGCTCGACCGACGCGCTGGTGGTGATGGCGCGCACCGGCGGCGATGGCGCCAAAGGCATCAGCGCTTTCGTGGTCCCGGCGGATACGCCCGGCATCGCCTATGCGCGCAAGGAGGACAAGATGGGCTGGCGCTCGCAGCCGACGGGCGGCATCAGCTTCGACGATGTGCGCGTTCCCGCCGATCATCGGCTGGGCGAGGAAGGCGAAGGCTTCAAGTTCGCAATGAAGGGACTGGATGGCGGGCGCATCAATATCGCCGCCTGCTCGGTGGGAGCGGCACAGGGCGCGCTGGATGCCGCGCGCGCCTACATGGGCGAGCGCAGGCAGTTCGGCCGGAAGATCGGCGATTTCCAGGCGCTGCAGTTCAAACTGGCCGACATGCAGATCCAATTGACGGCGGCGCGGCAGATGGTACGGCTGGCGGCCAGCAGGCTGGATGCGGGGCATCGCGATGCCACCACGTATTGCGCCATGGCCAAGGCTTTCGCCACCGATGCGGGATTCTGCATCATCAACGACGCGCTGCAACTCCACGGCGGATACGGCTATATCCGCGAATATCCGATCGAGCGGCTGTTGCGCGATGCGCGCGTGCACCAGATCCTGGAAGGCACCAACGAAATCATGCGCGTGCTGGTCAGCCGCGCATTGCTGAAAACCAACGAGGAGATCCGATGAGTCAGTATCAGAACCTGAAGCTGGAGATCGATGGCCATACCGCCATCGTCGCGATCGCCAATCCACCCGCCAATACCTGGACCGTGGACAGCCTGGCGGCACTGCGCGGGCTGATCGAGGATCTCAACGCCAATCGCGATGTCTACGCGCTGGTCATCACCGGCGAAGGACACAAGTTCTTTTCCGCCGGAGCGGATCTGAAACAGTTCGCCGGTGGCGACAAAGCACTGGCGCGCGCCGCCGCGCGCCGCTTCGGCGAGGCATTTGAAATGCTGTCCGCGTTCCGTGGCGTCAGCATCGCCGCCATCAACGGCTATGCCATGGGCGGCGGACTGGAGTGCGCATTGGCCTGCGATCTGCGCATTGCCGAGGAACAGGCGCAGATGGCGCTGCCGGAAGCCGGGGTCGGCCTGCTGCCTTGCGCCGGCGGCACGCAGAACCTGCCGCGCCTGGTGGGCGAGGGCTGGGCCAAGCGCATCATTCTGTTGGGGGAACGGGTGGATGCCGCAACCGCATTGCGCATCGGTCTGGTCGAGGAAGTGGTGGCGGCGGGAACCGCCAGGGAATGCGCGCTGGAATGGGCGGCGCGCGCGGCCGAGCAGAGTCCGCGCAGCGTGGCCGCATGCAAGGCGCTGGTCCAGGCCACCCGCAACCAGACACAGACCGCCGCGCTGGTCAGCGAGCGCGAGGCTTTCGTCGATCTGTTCGACACCGCCGATCAGAAGGAAGGCGTCAACGCGTTCCTGGAAAAGCGGCCTGCGCACTGGACCAACGCATGAGCGGCGATGGAACGGATCACGTCGTGAATCCGGAAGCGCCCGTACTGTTCGAGGAGACGCGCTGCGGCAACGGTACGCGGATCGGAATCGCGACCCTGAATGCGCCGGTCACGCTCAACAGTCTTTCGCTGGAGATGGTGGATCTGCTCGATGCCAGGCTGCGGACCTGGGCGGAGGACGGGAATCTCGCGCTCGTCGTCCTGCGCGGCAGCGGCGACAAGGCCTTCTGTGCCGGCGGCGATCTGCGGAACCTGTACCGCAGCATGGGCGAGCATGCCGAAAGCGGCAATGCGAACCCGGCCGCCAACCGTTACGCCAGCGGGTTCTTCGCGCGCGAATACCGTCTCGATTACCGGCTCCACAGCTATTCCAAGCCGATCCTGTGCTGGGGCCACGGCATCGTCATGGGCGGTGGCATGGGCCTGATGGCAGGCGCCAGCCATCGCGTGGTCACGGAAAAATCCCGTCTGGCGATGCCGGAAATCGGTATAGGTCTGTTTCCCGATGTCGGTGGCAGCTGGATTCTCAATCACGTTCCCGGCCGTACTGGCCGTTTCCTGGCATTGACCGGCGCCGCCCTCAACGCGGCCGATGCGCTGTATGCGGGACTGGCGGATTTCGCCATCGCGCATGCCGGTTTTCAGGGGCTGCTGACGGCATTGACCGAACAGGCCTGGAGCCGCGATCGCATGCAGAACGATCACCGGTTGACCGAGCTGCTGCGTCGGCGGCCGCTGCCATTGTCGTCCGGTCCGTTACAGTTGCATCGTCAGCAGATCGACGATTGCTGTGGCCATGCCACGCCCGATGCGACGGTGGCGGCGATTGCGGCGCTGGCCGCTGACGATCCCTGGATCGCGCGCGCGCAGGCGGCATTGGCGGCCGGTTGTCCGGGATCGATGCGCCTGGCCTGGGAATTGCTGGAACGCAGCTCGCGGCTCTCCTTGGCCGAGGTATTCCGGCTCGAATACACCGTGGGCCTGCATTGCGCGGCGCACGGGGATTTCCGCGAAGGCATCCGGGCGCTGCTGATCGACAAGGACAAGACGCCACACTGGCAGCCCCGCCTGCTGGCGCAAGCCGACAGTGCCTGGGCCGAACTTTTCTTCACCCCGTCGTGGCCGCCAGGGGCGCATCCGCTGGCCGATCTTGGTCGCGACGATCCGCAACGGAGGAATCTGCAATGAGCCGTATCGCTTTCATCGGTCTTGGCAACATGGGAGCGCCGATGGCGCGCAATCTGTTGAAGGCCGGCCATGATCTGGCCGTCTTCGATCTGTCTCCGGCGGCGCTGCAATCGGTGACCGAAGCGGGAGGCAAGGCCGCGGCGGATGCCGCGATGGCGGTCGCCGATGCCGATATCGTGATTTCGATGCTGCCGGCCAGCCGTCATGTCGAAGGTCTGTATCTGGGCGAAGCGGGCCTGCTGGCGCATATACCCGACAAAGCATTGGTGATCGATTGCAGCACCATCGCTCCGGCTTCGGCACGGACGGTGGCGCAGGCCGCGGCTGCGCGCGGTTTGCAGATGATCGATGCGCCGGTATCCGGCGGAACGGCCGGCGCCAGCGCTGGAACCCTGACCTTCATCGTCGGCGGTGCGGCGGCGACCCTGGAGCGTGCCCGGCCTGTGCTCGAAGCCATGGGCAAGAACATCTTCCACGTGGGCGGCAATGGCGCGGGCCAAGTCGCCAAACTGTGCAACAACATGGCCCTGGGCGTGATCATGGCGGTTACCGGCGAGGCTCTGGCCCTCGGTGTCGCGCATGGCCTGGATCCCGGGGTGCTGTCGCAGATGATGGCGGTCAGTACCGGCCGCAGCTGGGCGACCGAAGTCTGCAATCCCTGGCCGGGCGTGCTGGAGAACGCGCCCTCGACGCGCGGCTACAGCGGCGGTTTCGGCAACGATTTGATGCTCAAGGATCTCGGCCTGGCGGCGGAGGCGGCGATGGGTGTCGGCGCTTCGATCCCGCTGGGCGAACTGGCGCGCAACCTGTATGCGCTGAACAGCCGGGCCGGCAATGGCGGTCTGGATTTTTCCAGCATCGTCAAGCTGCTATCCGAGACGGATTGAACCCGTTCGGATGCGGGCACCTGCTTCCACCGCTGAATGATGGATCCGGTCAGGTCCAGGCTGCGGTGACAGAGGCAAAACGAATGCGGACCCGTTTCGGGTCCGCATCGTGGTTCCGATTTCCGAATCCATGCAACGACCGCCGCCACTACATCGACAGACCGGGCGTGGACTGCTTCTGTACCTGATGTGTCTGCGTCTGTTGCTGCTGCTGCATTTCCTCCCGCAACAGCGAACTGCTGTGTTCCAGCGGTTGCGCGGCGGCCTGATTCTTGTCCATGTAGACGCGCTGATGGCCAGGATCATCGAGCGCCCCCTGCACCGCGGTCAGGCCGGTACCGTCGCGATTCAACGCCATGTGGTCGATCTGCTTCAGGCCGCTGACCGCAGCCTCGAACGCCGTGGTACCGGCGGCATTGAGATATTGCTGCTCGCTGGTGAAGCCCAGTCGTGCCGGATCGAGTTTCTTCAGGCCGTCGTAGGATTGCTGGAACAGGGCGTGCTGCGGATGCACCGGGTCGGCCAATGAGACAGATGCCGGAGCCGAAGGCCCGGTCTGGGCGGGAGCGGAGTTTTGCTGTTGCTGGGCCTGTTGAGCCTGAGTCAACGCAGCCATGGTCCTGGCGCCGACGATTCCGTCGTCCTGCAATCCATTGGCGCGCTGGAAAGCCTGCACGGCTTCCTTGGTGCTCGGACCGAAATCCGCATCCGTCGCCAATGACTGTCCCTTGCGGTTGGTGTACCCCAGCGTGTTGAGCGTTTCCTGGAGCTGGGCGACTTCCGCGCCGCGCGCGCCGGACTTCAATGTGGCCATGCCGGAAACGCTGGGCGTTGGCTGAGCCAGCGGCGGGGATGTCAGTCCTCTTTGCTGGCGGTGATCGATGACGAATTGTTCGTATTGGGCCAGCCGAGGCATCACTTCGCGACGTGAAAGACCCAAGCCACCGTAGTCCATCGAGGGGCCATCATGATGGTATTTATAGATGTATTCTTCGCCCTGGCTCCTTGCTCTGGCGATGTTGCGATTGTCCATGTAGTGCGCAACCAACGCTTCGGCCTGCTTGTCGACATCGTTGCGGGTGCTGCTGTTCAAGCCATACGCGTTGCCGGTCTGGTCGATAAACTGTCCCAGGCCATAAGCCGAGGTGGTGCCGGCGGCGGCATCCGGATTGAAGCCTGACTCCACGCGGGCCGTGGCCAGCACGTAGGCTGTTTCATGAGGCGTTAGTCCGGCTTTCTCCGAGGCGCCGATCAGTTTGTCTATGACGCGCGACTGTACTTCCTGGCTGGCATCTCCCCAGATTCTCGAGTTTCCGGCGAGCCGGCCTTCCGCGTGATCGATGGGGTCCTTGTAGTGACTGTGCGCAACAATCTGGCTGTCACGATACGCGGGCCCCTTGGGCTGTACCATTGATGTGTAGATATCCCCGATGGGTTCCATTTCAGAACTCCTTTGTGCAGATTGGATTGCCTGCTTCGTCCGTACCCATGGGGCCGGAGTCGCAGATGATGTTGTCGGTTTCCTTGAAAGCGAGGTTGCGTTTTTCCAGTTCTTCCTCGAATACGGTGTTGTTGGGTACCTGCGATGCTTGCGGGTGCCCGGGGTCGTTGAGAACGATCCGGTCATTGCGGTTGAGCGCTTCGCCGTTGGCGTCATACAGGTAGAACCACTCGCAGAAACTGCACCCGGCGGGAAGCTCGCCATACTGGACGACGACATACGGCGATGGCTCGCCTGACTGTGTGGCGCATGCCAGTCCGAGGGCGGTGAAGTCTTTCATTTCCTCGGGATGGACGGCTTCGATGGTGTTTCCGTCCCGGGCGCGAACAAGCAGTCTCGTTTTTTCGCAGTTCACCGATAAGGCGGTTTCTGGCTGATCGGTGACGCATTGCAAGTAGGCTTCGATGTCACCGCAGGCCTTCGACAAGGCGGTGTGCTTGGGGACGGCAGGCGCGTCGTGGGCGGCACGGGTTGCATCGGGTGCGGTCGACGCGTCGCCTGCGGTTCCGGATATGGGTGCGGGCGGCTCACTCTCGGCGGGGCTGCTAGTGCCGGATGATGGATTCCCGCAACCGCCGAGCAACAGGATGGAGAGGGCAAACGGAAGCAGCTTGATATTCATTGCGGAATCCTGAAACAGAAGGCTGGTTCAGCTGGATTCTGATGCGGCCCGCCGCCGACGCGAGCAAGGTCCGGATCGAGAATCTGTGGTGACGGCGGAGACATTGCTTCACTGCTTCGCAATCGGGGCATACGTTTGTTTCCTTCCGTGACAATGGAGTATAGGCAGGGCAAAGTGCGCGGTCCAAGCCGACAGATTCTGCTCTTTGTAAAGGAAATTCGCCCGAAAATAAACCGTTGGTTAATAAAGGCGGCGCGATATGAACAGGTTCATGGAGCGGCAGTCGATTGTGCCGATCGTGATCGAGATATGGCGGGAGCAGTGACAGTTTTTGTCGCAATCGGACCTTTCGCGAAGAACCCGATGACCGATGGCCGACTCATGTGCATTCCGTCGTAATACGAATGTTCATGTTGAGCAGGAGAGGCACCGCCATCCGCGGAATGGACAGTGGCGCCACGCGCGGCCGTCAACGCGGCCCGTGGCGATTGCCAAGCGCGGTGGGAAGTGCCGAGGCGAAAGGTTCGATGTTTAAACGTGACGCTGGGTGGTTTTGCCGACTTGCAGGATGCGACCGGGCACGCGGCTGAAGGCGTCCCGCACGCTTTTGAACAACGCAATTGCTATCGGTGGATGCGGATGATCGGTATTGTCATTACCGATGCCTTGCATCGGCGTCCGGGGCTTGCCGTTTCGACCGCGTTTCCGTATCCCGAAACAGCGATGGCATGCAGTGGACTGGATATTGGAATGCGGACCCGTTTCGGGTCCGCATCGTGTTTCCGATTTCCGAATCCATGCAACGACGGCCGCCACTACATCGACAGACCGGGCGTGGACTGCTTCTGTGCCTGATGCGTCTGCGCCTGTTGTCGCTGTTGCTGCATTTCCTCCCGCAGCAGCGAACTGCTGTGTTCCAGCGGTTGCGCGGCAGCCTGATTCTTGTCCATGTAGACGCGCTGATGGCCAGGATCGTCGAGCGCTCCCTGCACGGCGGTCAGGCCGGTGCCATCGCGGTTCACGGCGATATGGTCGATCTGCTTCAGGCCGCTGACCGAAGCCTCGAACGCCGCGGTGCCGGCGGCATTGAGATATTGCTGCTCGCTGGTGAAGCCCAGTCGTGCCGGATCGAGTTTTTTCAGGCCGTCGTAGGATTGCTGGAACAGGGCGTGCTGCGGGTGGGACGGGTCGGAGACGCTCGGCGCCGCTTGCGAGGGGGCGCTGGCGGCATCACGGTTGACCGAGTCCTGATCCTGCTTGACCGCGTCGATGTGCTGGGCCTGTACTTGTCTGGAGTGTGCGATCGCCGACAGCGTGGCGGGATCGGCGGCACCATTGACCGGCATGCCATGTGCATGCTGGAAGGCTTCGACCGCCTGCTTGGTCCGGTCGCCATAAATTCCGTCGGTGGAAAGCGGCTTGTCTTCCTTGTCCCGATAGCCGAGGCCGTGCAGTGCTTCCTGCAACTGTTTGACCTCGGCGCTTCGCTGCCCATGCCGCAGCGTGTCGTCATCGGAAACGCTCTGTGGCACGCGGGGGGGCGATTCGGCGGGTTGCTGGGTTTTCGGATTGTCGATCGATTGATTGCAGTCGAGTGCTCTTACCGCCTGTTCGATCGAAACCAGGGTGGCCTTGTCGGCGGTTCCCGTTTCGGGCAAGCCACGATTTTGCTGGTAATGCTGGATCGCCTCGCGCGTATTGTTGCCAAACTGGCCGTCGGTCGTCAGTGCCTTGCCGGCGTTGTTGGTGAAGCCGAGCCGGTTCAGATCGTTCTGCAGATTGGCGACCCCCTGGCCTCGCGCGTCTGTCCGGTAAGGAGGAGTCGAGGTGCCATGCGGGACCCGGTCGTAGCCTTCGGCCATGGCCACCAGATCCGCCTTTTCCCGGTAGGCGCGGGATTCGAGATTGTTCCACCATGTGGGCGAGCTTTTGAACAGGGTCTGGTTATGCGCGATCTTGTAGTCCTGTACCGATTGCACGATGTCCCTGTCCGAAAGATCGGACAACTGGTAGTCCCTGCCGAATTTCTCCTGCATGCCTTTGTGGAAGATGTCGGGGGTCAGACCACGGAACTGGACGGAAGTACTCCATAGTGCATCTTGCACGGCAGGTCCCCGGCTGGAGAGATCGATGCCCATGGCCTTCAATCTGGCATTCTGGACATCGTAGTACTTGCTCTGGATGAAATCGTGCTGATCCTTGGCGAAGCCTGGGTCCTTCTCGGCCAGACTGCGCCATTTGGCGTCGAAGGCCGCCGTGGCCGGTTGCAGTCCGTCGAATTGCTTGCTGTAACTGGAATGCTTGAGGTATTCCTGGACTCCGCCGGTCTTGGAAGCGAATTGATACATCCCGTACGAGACGCCGCCATGGTCGCCTTTGCCGGTCGAAATGGTGCCGGGATTCCCGGAAGACTCGTAGCTCGCCGAGGTTTGCCCCAGTCTCCATGAAGTGTTGTCAGGCATGTCGTGTTCCCCCCTTTTTCTTGATTCGAATTGTTGGATCTTACTGTGGTGAATCGATGTCGTCGGCCAGGGCTTTCAGGTAATCGGCCCTGGCAGCGATCTGGTTGAGCGTGCACATGTTGGAATCAATGCGCTGTCCCTGTCCTTCGGTTTCTTCATCCCAATGGCATTTGCTCTCATGGGCGCGGGTCCATTCGTTTTGCGATTGCCCGAGCGCGACGCGTTGCGGTTCGGTCAGCTTCGCCTCGAGCACGCTGCGGTTGTCATTGAGGCGTTGCTCCTGATAGGCGTATTCAGCCTCGATGCATTCCTGCATGGGCCACGTGGCGCCCTCTGTTGCTTCAACACAGGTGTCGAAGGAGTCGCGCAATTTCGTTTCTTCCTCGTTCAAGCCGCTTGATATCGGCAACGTGTCGGATACGGCCGGCAAGGCGGGTGTGGCGGATTCCGCTGCGCTGGCTACGGCAGCGGATGCTTCCGTTGCCGGTGCCGTAGCGCCGGTGTCAGACGATGGGTTCCCGCAGGCGCACAGGAGTGCGGTGAGAAGTAGCGAGGTGAAAGGCTTGATGTTCAAGCATGACTCCGGTTGGTCTGGCAGATGGTCTGTAGGATACGACCGAAAACGGTTGAATGGTGGTGTGACCGATGGACAAGCTACCTGGTTCGGCACGAAACACTCCTTATGGAAGGCATTGACGACGACTCAACTTCATCACGCGCCCACGCAGGATGCATCATGCTTGTTGCGTAGACCGAGAACTCACCCCCGTAAAGTCAGAATAGCTAAGGAAACCGCCCCGCCTGACCCCGTTCCCTCTGCCTACCTGTAATGGCGCAGTGAAAAGCAGATCATCATCTGTACGCATCAACGCACCAGCTTCGGCCCGCCCTCGCTCTGCGCGTTGATCTGGGCCTGCTGTTCCCGGAACTGTTCCATCTGTTGCACCCGTTTCTCGTCCAGCGCCTGCAATTGCTGCAAGGTTTGCTCCAACGGCGGAGCCGGCGTGTTCAACGAAACCTCGCCATAGAAACCAGGCGTCTTGCCGAAGGCGATGGCGCGGTTATCGTCCATCACCGTCACCTTTTTCAATCGATCGGCACACACGATGCCGTCCCGCTTGCACTCATACATCAGCTCCGCCGTCTTCTCGTCCCGGGTGCCCTTCGGCATATAAGCCCGCACTGCGGCAAACAGGGCGTAATCGCGGTGTTGTGCCGGGAAAGCAGGTGCAGGGCTGCGCGACCGGGTCAGCTCACCGTGGTCTTCATCACGTTCTCGCGTTCCGGTTCTACTGCTGCTTCCACTGCTGCCCACGCCAGACCGCTGCGGCGCCATTCGCGCCGTTGACTGCGCTTCCGTTTTAGCCACTTCCGCTACTCCCTTGTCGGAAGCAGGCGTGGGCGGCATCCGTTCTCCTGCCGTGGCGGTTGCCGGGATGGTTCCCTGGCGCGCCTCCTCGTGCGCCACTTGAACGTGTGCCTGGGATTCCACCGAACCCTGTCTGGCGACATCCAGCGGTGGAGTGGTGTGCTTTGGCAGCGATGGCGCTGCGACATGGTTGGATTGGGAAGCATCCACTGGCGAGAGGCTCGCCTGATGCGTGCGGACCAGCGCCACCTGCATCGTCTGATCGGCAACACCCGTCGCCGGCAGTGGGCGGGAGCATGTACTTCGGAGTTGGCGGCGTTCTCACGTCCTAGCCCGACCTCCTCCTCGGCAAGTCCCATCTGTGTCGCATCCAGGCGTGGAGCGCGTGCCTGCACGGCGGCCAACGTGGCAACTTGCGCCGTTGCCTCGCGCGATAGTCCTGCGCGGTTCGCCTCGCGCATGGCTTGTTCCTGAGCATCGCGCTGCTGGGACGCCGCCGCCGCGATACGCCGCTCGGGAGAGTCGGTAACGGATGTCTGCTGCTGCTGCGTGGCTTGTATCCGGGCGATGTCCTCGGCCGTAGTAGCGCTTTGAAGCACCATGCGGTTGTTGCCGCCGTCAGCGAAGAGGGCGATGGCACTGTCCGCACTTGGCGCCCGCGTACGTGGATCTGGCATCAACTCCAGGCTGAAGTCCCGTTGCCCCCCATCACGGTCGTAGTTGTGTTCCACCGCCGCCGCCGCCGCGTCCAGTTGTGCTTCGCTGCGGTCGATGCCGTGGCGGGCATACAGCGCCGCCACCTGGCCCCGGATACCTTCTGGCTTCAGCTGCGGATTGACCTTGGCAATCCCTGCCATTGTCGCCATGTCGCGCAGACCCGCTTGTTGGCTCTGCCAAGTCAGATCCAGCTCGGCGCTGATGTTGCGGTTGGTCATGCTGTCATAGATCCAGCCCTTGCCGCCCCATTGTCCGTCTGCCTGACGCTGATAGGTGTTGCCGTCGCTGGCCTGTAAAGTATTGGTTCGCACCTGCGCCGCTTGGATGGCCGGTGACGGCGGACCAAAGTCGCTGTAGCGATATTGCTCATACGCCACCATGTAGCGTGAGGCCATCGCAGCAGGAGAATTGGCCGCGTTCTGGGCGATGATGATTCTTGATTGCTGTTCCAACTGCGATGTACGCTCTGGGCTAACAGGATCAGGGTCGATCCGAGTAATCGACGCCCTACCGTCAACCACTTCCTTGATCTCACGTTGCCACTGTCCAGTCTGCGCATTGCGCACGTAAGCGCGTTCGGCCTCGAAGGGCGTGCGCGGCGGCAATGTTTCGCCACTGGCATCCAGACGAAACGGGTTCTGTGGTGGTGGTGGGTTGGCCAGACCAAGCGCGTAGGAGGCATTGGCGGCCTGATAGTTCAACTGCCGCTCCAGGCGGCCTGCAGCGACGTAGGGCTGGTGGTGGAGAACCTCCTGCCCAGCGATGCCGGCTCGCACTGGCGATACCTCGATCTCGCCACTCAGGTCGCTCGTCTGCACTCGCTGCTGTTGCGCGTTGCGCAGCCAACGGCCTTGCGGATCGTCGGGATCGCGCGTCCAAGTGCGGCCCAAGGCATCGGTCTGCGTATAGATGCGTTCGATGTCCTTCTGCTCGGCCCAGCGGTCGCCCAGGTAAGCACCCAAAGCGCCACCGCCGAGGCTGGAGATGATCACACCGGGGCCAGTCCAGGATCCCGTGACAAGCCCTACGCCGGCACCGGCGAGGAAACCGCCCACTGCGCCACCGACATTGCGGCCCACGAAATGGGTGGCGGTGGAGTCCGCGCCAGCCGTGTTGCCCTGGGATCGTAGCTGCACCCACTTGTGGCCTGACGTACCGAAGTCGTAAGCCATGGCGGCGACGCCTACAGCGCCCATAACGCGCGCCCCTGGCGGCAAATTACTGCCTAATAGTTCCGGGGCAATGAGGTTGCGCACACTGGCCGGGCTTCGTCCTACAGATGCATGCGGCTGTTCGGCATGTAAATCCGCAAAATGCTGCTGACCTGCCAGTGCATAACGATTGGGCGGATTCAGATGGCCGGTCAGCGACTGGCTCTTGCCCGAAAAGGATGGGGTTTTGCCTTCAATCGACGTACCTTTGAAATACTCCCGGCTATCGATCTCGTAATTACCGATTCCATCGCGCATCAGTTGACCGGCATAATTCACCGGCTGGCGAGCTGGGACGCGCAGTTCTCCGACATGTTCGCGGGCACGTGCCACGACCATTTCAAATGGCGCCTGCGGGCCATGGGTCTGCTGCCGTGATACCAGCACCTCACGCGGGATGCCTTCAATCGTGGTGACGTTTGGATTGTTCAGAATACGCGGCAACTCCACCGCGCCGAAGGT
>JAISFF010000018.1:0-22500 GCA_031263725.1 Lysobacteraceae bacterium
CTCGCGGTTGATGCTGGCCAGTTGCTGGAAACTCTCCTGCTCCGGGGTGGCAGCCGCTTGTGCGCCAAGTAGCACGGCTCGCTTCATGTCCAGCGCGTCCAGTTTGCCTTGCACCGCAAAAATGTACTTGTTCGCCGGAATGTCGCTGCCTTCAACGCCATGGCGTGAGCCTTGAAATCATCGGTGTACCGACGACGAGAAGTACGTTGCATAAGGAACCTCCATAGAACGATCAAAGTATCGCTTTATGGCGTCCAATATCGGGGGGCAGGATCACTGGTCTACTGGCACAATCGGCATTCCGCCTGACCAGCGCATGGCCGGCGAAAAAATGGCGCCCCGTCTTCAATACCGGGGCGCCAAGCTCAACGGCAGTCCAATCCCGCTGGACTGTATCTAATGATTCAGTCGACCCTGATTTCCTGTCCTGGCCAGCCGATGCTGGGAGCGCAGCACTTCGCCTGGTTCAACTTGTACAGATCGTTGTAACCGACGCCGAACAGCTTGCCGTCCTCGGTTTCATAAAACAGGTGTTCCTTGCCGCCGCCGATCGTGCTGACCGCGGAAACCGGTTGTCTCAATGTCGGCGACTCGCCATAAACCATCGAGAACGCACTGCCTCCGGTCTGGCCCCAAGTATAGAGATTGCCGCCGTTGGTCAACGCGAAGGAACCTACGTAACGGGCAAACAATTGTCGTACGTTGTCCATGATTACCCTCGGCATCGGACTGGAACTGGCCGTGGAGTGCGTACCCATGCCGATCGAGGCACTGAGCCCCCAGCCCAGTACGCGGCCATCGGCAAGCAAGACCTCGCCCCAGCCATTGCCGCCGGCGATATGCACGATGTCACCCGCGTACTGTTCCAGGTTCGGCACACGTATCGGCCGATCGACGATGCGCTGTACGCCATAATTGGATCCCTGCACGCCCAGTCCGCTGGCTTCGTTGTCGCCCCATGCCCAGACATGCCCCTCCTCGGTGACGGCGAACGCACCTTCGTATGCGGCACCGATCAGACGAGCACGCTCTCCGCCCAGGTCGACGCGCAGCGGAGTGTTGCTGTTCTTGCGATTGCCGCTGCCGAGCTGTCCGTAGAGGTTGTGGCCCCAGGCATAGACCCCGCCGTCGGCGGTCAATGCAAAACTGGTGTATTCGCCGGCGGCCACCTGGACCGCGTTGCTCATCACCTTGCAAGGCGTGGACACATAGAATCCCGGGCATCCGGTTTCGCCGTATCCGCTCTGCCCCCATCCGTAGACGCTGCCATCCCCGTCCAACGCGAGCAGGTGATATGCGCCTCCCGTCATCTGCCGGATATCGGATAGCGACTCGACCCTCGCCGCGGGCTGCCTGCTGTCGACGACCATGCGGCCGTTGCCCTGTTGCGAGGAACCGCGGAAGCCCCACACGTAGACATTCTTGCCGCGTACCGCGGCACCGGTCGTGATCAGCGTAGTGGACAGCGTTCCGGTCTGGTCGCCACCCTGGTCCACGTATGCGCACAGGTTCTGCAATATCTGCGATTCCGCGACCGAAGCCTTCGACTCCATGAAGTTGACATCGAACATCACGGTCAACAACCCGCGTGGGGCATATTCCAACGTCCCCGTATCCCAGCTGACGCCGGTACCGCCTCTTGCGCCGCTGGATATGAAGGCGCCGGTACCGGGCGAAACCACGCCACCGACATTCCGATAGCTGACCAGCGTAGCGCCGCCCTCATCGAAAGGCGCATGAATCGTCTGGATATTGCCCGGCTTCGCGAACGTCATCAGGCCCCCGCCTGCGGCCTCGATCAGATCGATCACTGAATTGTTGCGCCCCTGAAATCCGCCGTTTTCCCCCATGACGAACATCCGCTTTCCCGAACGCAGGAAGCGGAGATATTGCTCGTGCTCCTCGGGGGTGATGACGCCGTCATAACGCAGGTCCCATATCTGCTGGTAGGCAGAAAGATTGGACGGGACGCTGCTGGTTACGCGGTATTGGTTGTTTCCGCTACAGACCACCTGCAGATTTCTGGTGATATCCACCGTCGTCTCGGGCTCGAAAGTATCTGCGCCCCCATTTACCACCAGGACATTGCCGGCAAGGGATGCCTGGCCATGCACCGCCAATGTCACCCCAATCAAAGCTGTTGCATATATTAGGTTTCTCATGCTTGTCTCCTTGCTATTCCGGGCAGCGGATCGCCATCCAGTGGAAACAAATATTCCAGAGCCGTATTTTCAAATTCAGTGGACCAGCGCGCATTTATCGATAATTATATGTCGACTGAATCACATATTTGAAAACAGAGAAATGGATTGTGAAAAACCTTTCACATCAAGAAAATGGCAGCTATTCGCCATGAAACAGAAATCGGCAGATTCACGCTTAATCAGCTTGCAGACTCAGGCCGGAGACAACAACTGGAACTGTACCGGCTGCCCTGCCGCGGAGGAGGGCGCCACCCAGATGTCGAACTCTCCAGGCTCGGCCGTGAACCCGCCTTCCGGGTTGGTGAACGCCAGCGAATGGCGATCCAGCATGAACGCCACTTCCTGCGATTCTCCAGGCGCCAGGCTGATTTTCTGAAACTGTTTCAGTTCCCGCACCGGCCTGATCCGGCTGGCGACCCGGTCGTGCAGATAGAGCTGCACGGTTTCCTCGCCCGCCACCTTGCCGATGTTGGTGATCAGCGTCGTGACGACGAGGGTTTCATCCCAGCCCAGTCGCGAATGGCTGAGCCGTGGCGTTCCATACGCGAATTCCGTATAGCTCAGCCCATGACCGAACGGATACAGCGCCTGGTTGCTGATCTCGCGCCAGCGCGCCTTGAATTCCGACATCCCCGGCAATTCCGGCCGTCCGGTCCGCGGATGGTTGTAGAAATACGGCTGCTGCCCGGAGTCCTGCGGGAAGCTGATCGGCAGCCGCGCCGAGGGGTTGTAATCGCCGAACAATACGTCGGCCACGCCATTGCCCGTTTCGGTGCCCAGAAACCAGGTCACCAGGATCGCCTGCGCATTCCGCACGGCCCCGGTCAGCGCCAGCGCACGACCGGTCCGCAGCAGTACCACGACCGGCTTGCCCGTGGCCGCGACTGCTTCGGCCAACGTCTGCTGCGCCACCGGGACGATGATCTGCGTGCGCGACTGCGCCTCGCCGGTGTATCGCTGCGGCTCGCCGATCGCCAGCAGGACCACATCCGATGCCGCCGCCGCGGCCACTGCCGCTTCGATGCCGCCTTCGATCGCGCGTTCCACTCCGCTGCCCGGCACGACCATCAGTGACGCGGGATCGAGCAGCGCATCGCGCAAACCGGATTCGAGATTCACATAGCGTGACTTGTCACCGAACAGGGTCCAGCAACCTTCCAGATTGTCGTAGTCCTGCGCGAACGGTCCGATCAATGCGATCCGCTGTCCGGATTTGCGCAAAGGCAATACATCGGCCTTGTTCTTCAGCAGGACGATCGAACGCCTTGCGGCATCGCGCGCCAGCGCCGTGTGCGCCGGCAGATATCCCCGATCGGCTTCCCGCCGCGGATCCAGTGACCGATAGGGATCGTCCAGCAATCCCACCATGGCCTTCAATTCCAGCACCCGGCGCACGGCGGCATCCAGCGCCTCCATGGCGACTTCCCCGGATTCCACCAGCGATGGCAGGTGTGCCGCATAAAAGCCGCTCTGCATGCTCATATCCATGCCGGCCCTGAAAGCCAGCCGCGCCGCATCCCGCTCGTCGGCCGCATATCCATGCGCCACCAGTTCCATGTCGGCGGTGTAATCGGACACGACCACGCCCGGGAACTGCCATTCGCCGCGCAGCAGAGTTGTCAGCAAGGCGCGACTGGCGCTGGCCGGAACGCCATTGATGTCGTTGAAGGCGGTCATCACTGTCAGCGCGCCCGCGTCCAATGCGTATTTGAAAGGCGGCAGGTGCACATCGCGCAATGTCTGCCGCGAAATATCCACATAGTTGTATTCCATGCCGCCGGCGACCGCACCATAAGCCGCGAAATGCTTGGGCGTGGACAGCAGCGAGTCCGGTGCGCTCAGATCGTCGCCCTGGAAGCCGCGAACCCTGGCAACTGCGAACGCGCATCCCAGCACCACATCCTCGCCCGCGCCTTCGGCCACGCGCCCCCAACGCTGGTCGCGCGCGATATCGACCATCGGCGCGAACGTCCAGTGAATGCCGGCGGCAGTGGCTTCGATCGCCGTGGCCCGTGCGGTGCGATAGGCCAGCTCCGGCTCGAAACTCGCCGCCTCTCCGAGCGGAATCGGGAACACGGTCCGCATACCGTGAATCACGTCCGCCGCGAACAGCAACGGGATCCCCAGGCGGCTTTCCTCCACCGCGACGCGCTGCGTTTCCCGTCCCTGTGCCGCGCCGGCTCCATTGAACAATGCCCCCACCCGGCCCGCGCGAACCTGCTCCATTACTTCGGCGGCATTGCGGGAGTTGGCCTCCGGATTGATGTCCGGAGCGAACGGCCGCGCCATGTCGGCAAATACGCCCAACTGCCCGACCTTCTCCTCGACGGTCATGAGCGCAAGCCATTGTGCGATACGCGGATCTGTATTCATGGAAACTCGGAGAAGACGAGCCGGGGGAATTGCGATTTTAGCGAAGCTCGCACTGAATGCCGTTGCCATTCCGGGGGCAGTGTTGCCTGCCCGGCGCGGATTTGGAGCATCGATCACGCTAGAATCGAACACCCGATAGCAATGACGGCTCCTTTATGCCTCGCTGGCAAGACCTGATCCGCACCATCCCCGATTTCCCCACGCCGGGCGTCCGCTTTCGCGACATCATGCCGATGCTGGCGGATGCCGAAGCTTTCGTCGCTTCGATCGACGCCATCGCCGACCCCTGGCGCGGTACCGTTCTCGATGCGGTCATCGGTGTCGAATCGCGCGGCTTCATCCTCGGCGCGGCATTGGCGCGCGCACTGGGCACGGGATTCGCGCCGGTCCGCAAGGCAGGCAAGCTTCCCGGCCAGACGTTGATGCTGGACTACTCGCTCGAATACAGCCATGGACAGTTGGAAATCCATGCCGATGCGCTGCATCCTGGCGCCCGGGTCATTCTGGTCGACGATGTGCTGGCCACCGGCGGCACACTGGTCGCCGCGCTGCAACTGGCACAGCGGCAGGGCGCGGAGGTGATCGGCGCATCGGTTCTGTTCGAACTGGACGAGTTCCGGGGGCGCGACTACTGGCATCGCCACACTGGTCTGCCGTTGCTGATCGCAACCGACGGCTGAGACTGCGCCGCCCCAATCGCACGGTCCCGCGCCTTCGGCCCATCAATCGGCGCTGGACGCCTCGACCTCGAATACGAATTCGCCCGACTCATCGCCGGGCCGGCCCGCGCACAGGCGCTTGCGATCGAAAAATTTTTCGACGGCGGCCTCCGCCTGCGCCAGATCGTCGGCATCGGCCACGATGACGCGGAAAGGAAGATTGCAGCGCACGGTGACCGGCAGGTTCTCCTGATAGTCCTCATCGGCGTACAGGTCGGCAAGTCCAGTCAGTGCGAGATCGATGCGCTGGCCCTGCCAAGTACCGAATTTCAGCCTGGCCTGACGCAAAGGCATCTGCTCGAAGACATGCACCCGGAAAGGATACAGCTCGTCCTCCGCGGCATCGGCGACCGCGCACTCGACGCCCGACCAGGATGAAAAACCCGGAAGTTCGAGCTGCAATCCCTGCGACGAGATCTCCGGTTCCCACTCGTTTCCGTTGACTTCCTTTCCCTCACCGCCGAAATCGACATGCCAGTGCAGACGCCAGCCATCTCCATCGCGGGAAACACGCGCATGGAAATGAGCTTTGTTGATCCTGAATACTTGATCGGCAATCTTGAACATCGTAGAACCCATCGAATTTGTGCGGCCGGATCCAGGTCCGTCAAGCATCCCTTTACCGCGAAACCGTCGATTCTCCCTTGGCGTGGCGAATGCTGAAGCAATCATCCGGATTCATCAAGAGTTTGACTCCAGCCTTCCAGCATGCGATAGGGAAGCCTGATTACGGATTCCGGTGCGCCAACCAGTACGACGCGCCAACGCAAGCGCGGCATCAGCGAAACATCGTTCTCCGCTCGCTGGCGCATTGACGCATGCCCGATAGCAGGACCCGACAAACGAACCCGCATTGCGAACCGCGCTTGCCAGTTCCATCATTCTGATCGCCATGCGCAGCCGAGTTGGTCGCGCGGATGCACGAGCATGGAGTCGAGGCGATTCGCCTGCTCGACGAGATTGACAGATTGAGGGAGGGAATCGCGTGAAAGCATGGCCGAAAAGCAAGATTGGCGACCTGCTTACCCGCACACGCTGGTGGTTGAGATGGTTAACGCGCAGATCACGGGCGCGGCGGCGGCGACCAAGTCGGTGCGCCGGTACGCAATCGACATGCGCAAGAAGGGCGTCGAAGTGCCGTCTCGTCAGAAGGTGCATCCCGCCCACATGGACGGGGAGCAGTCCACAGAAGCGGGCGGGCGTGTCGCAGGTCGATCTGGCCGAGCGGCTGGGCAACACGCAGACCTTCGTGTCCAAGTGCGAGCGTGGGGAGCGGCGCATCGACGCCGTGGAGCTGGTCGAGTTCGCCGAGGCGCTCGGCGTGCCGCCGCTCGGCCTGCTGGGCGAGTATCTGGAGCAGCGCGCGGCCAAGCTCCAGCCGAAGTCCAGAAAGAGCAGCGCGAAGCGGCGCTGACTACGAGAGATGGTGCCGCTTCACAGACTCGAACTGTGGACCTACTGATTACAAATCAGTTGCTCTACCAACTGAGCTAAAGCGGCATTGCGATGCGGTGGGCGATTCTAACCCATGATACCGGTACGAAGGCGTTATTTCGATAGGCCTTGGCTTGCAGTGCGATCACGTCTGTGGATGACACACGGATCAGCGCAGGCCGTCGCAGGCGAGCGTCTGAACCTGCCGGGCGCTGATGCGGGCGGTGGTTCGTGTGGCGCCGATATCGGCAATCTCGGCATCGAGCCACCATTGCGATGGCCCGGTACGGCTTTCGTTTTCCGGGATCAACTGTACGGGGAAGCCGGCGGCCTGCAACGCCTTGAGCTGGCGCTCGGCGCCTTCACGGCTGCGGAAAATGCCCAGGGCGATAGCGTTGGCCTGCGGTCCGGATGTAATCAGGAAATAATCCTGGAAACCTGCATCGCTGATGCGTCGCGCCACCGCTTCGGCTTGTTCCAGGCTGGACAACGGTGGATGGATGATCCGGTAACGATTGCCGTCGATGGGGGCCGACGCGACGATTTCGCGGACCTGCATCCGTTTGCCGATTCCTCCTAGTTCGGACCGGACCGCGCGAGCAGCGGTTTCCGACGTGAATGGACCCAGCCGGTAGCAGCGTTCCGGAACGACGACGATGGGAGGCGCAGCGCTGGCAGTGGGTTCCGGCGCGGTTGTGGGCGTGAAAGAGGGTTCGTTGTCCGGAGAATCAGGCGCATCGGGTGTCACAACCGCGACTGCGTCGGCATCGGAGGCGCCGGCGGCAGGTTCGGAGACAGGGACGCCATCCGGGAGATTGGCCGCAGCCGGATAGGAGACGCTCTCGGTCAGCAAGGTCAGGGATGGCACTTCCGGGTCCCGCGGCTGGACGATTCCGGTGGGGGCATCCGGTTGCGCCAGCCACCACAGCGCGACCCCGAGGTTGAGGGCGACCAGTACGAGAAGGGCGGCGCGAATGAACATGGATGTCGATTTTACAGGCGAAGGCCGGGAGTGGCATTACATCGCCGGGATCATGCAGTCGCCGTACCGGCGGCGTGTCGAATCCAGATCGCCAGTCCCTCCAGCACCAGCTTCGTACGGTGCTGGGCCTGCGGTAATTCAGGCAGCAGCGCATCCGCTCCGCCGCCGTGGATCAGCAACCCGGGAGTTCGTCCGAGCCGGTGCTGGGCCTGCTGCAGGGTGCGCTCGATGAGGGCGATCGCGGCACCCTCGCAGCCGGAAGCGAGCGCGTCTCCGGTATCGTCGGCGAACTCCCGATATTGGCCACCGGATTCGGGCAACTGTGCCGCCCGTTCGTGCAGCGCCTGCCGCATCGTGGTCGGCGATGCGGAAATCCGGCCTCCGTGGTGCACGCCCTCGCGGTCCAGCAGATCGATAGTCATCGCGGTACCGACCGCTACGATCAGGGCATCATGTCGATGATCGAAGGCAGCCAGCAAGGCCAGGAACCGATCGATGCCCAGTTTCCCGGGATCGGCGTAGGCGATCTGGACGCCGGCGCAGCGCGATACGGTATGGGCAAAGCGGACGTCGGCGAAGCGCGGACGCAATGCACCGACAACGGCCTTGGTCTGCGCCGGGGACGCGACGCTGGCCAGCCATGCGGTCTCACCATGGGGCAGGACTTCGCAGTCGTGGCGATCGGCCAGGTCGGCTTCGTGCGGCCAGGCGCGGATATCGCCGATATGGCCGTCCTGCAACGGTGCGAATTTGAAACGTGAATTCCCCAGGTCGAACAACCAATCGCTCATCGTGTCCTCACACTGACTTCGCCGGCGTGGAACAATTGTTCCCCCTTGGAAGTCGCCAATCTGAGCGCGCCGTCCGGCGCGATGCCCAAAGCGATACCCGAAATCTCGGCGTTGCCGGTCAGAACGCGGACCTGCCGCTTCGACAGGCTGTCCAGGCGCTCGTATCTTGGCAGAAAAGGCCGCAAGCCCTCACGGTCGAACAGTTCCAGCGCCGGCAGCAGGTGGCTCAGGACCTGGCCTGCGATGGCATTGCGCGAGAGGGGCGATCCGGGTTGCAGGGTGCTCAGGTCCACCCAGGCTTGCTGGATGCGATCGGCGAACGGGGGGGGCATACGGAAGTTGATACCGAGCCCGATCACCGCATGCGCGGCGCCGGCGTATTCCCCGGCGCCTTCCACCAGCAGGCCGGCGAGCTTGCGGCCCGTTTCCACCAGATCATTCGGCCACTTGAGGCCGACACCGGCAAAGCCGGCCGCACGCAATGCTTCGGCTGCGGCGATGCCGGCGACCAGACTCAAGCCGCCCAGGCGCGCCAAGCCTCCGGAGAAATGCTGCAATACCGACAGATATAAATGCGCGGCCAGAGGCGACTCCCATTCCCGGCCCCGGCGACCGCGTCCCCGGGTCTGGCGTTCGGCCAGCAACACCTCGGCTCCGGCGTCGGGGGGCGAATGCCGCAACAACTCGCTGTTGGTGGAATCCACGCTCCAGACCACGTTCAGCGTGGCGAGCATGGCTTGCGCAGCGCGGCTCAGGCCAGCCCGGATCGCGTCGGCATCGAGCAGTTCCAGAGACTGTTGCAACTGGTACCCGCCACCGGTGCGGCCTTCGATCCGGATTCCCTGCATGCGCAGGCCCTGGATGCGTTTCCATACGGCGGCACGGGTCACCCCGGCTTCCCGCGCCAATTCGTCACCGGAGACCGGGCCGGCCGCCAGGCGCAGCAGCAGCCAACGGTCATCCATTGGCGGCATCGGGCGACAAACGGTTGTCCGGGAAAGTCCCGGAGCCGGTGGAGAAAGCGGATATCGAAAGGCGCATGGCCATACGGACGAGCAGAGGGAAATGGCCGCCTATTATGCGTAAGCGGGATGCCGGAGCCTACTTGCATCGCTGCGGATGGCGGCAAAGCACGCTATATTCGGCGCATTCCACTTGCGTGATCGAATTCTCATGCGTCGGCTTGCGTTGGCTGTGTTGCTGCTCTCTCCTTTGTTGTTCTGGGCGGCGGGTTCCGGTTTTCGGGCTGAATCCGGCAAGGAGCTGTCGCTTGCGACGGAGACACTGTCGATGGGAGAGCCGCATCCACCGGGAGAAGCCCGTGCCGGTTCCGGGAACCCTCCGGTCGCCGAAAACGTACCCGACCTGCCCCGGGCACGTCCAGTACAGTGGCATCGGTTCCTGCCGGGGATGTTCCGCTGATCGGGAACTGGCTCGGACGATGGCGGCGCAAGCCCCCCGAAGTCGTCCCTGCACTTTGGGCGCAAGCATGGAACCTGCTCCCCTGGTCGCGGACGCTCGAAGACGAACGTGTCGAACGACTTCGGGGGCTGACCGGCGTGTTCCTGCATCGCAAGACCATTACGCCCGTGGCCGGCCTGGAACTGGATGAAACCCAGCGGGTCATGCTGGCGGCTTTGTGCTGCATGCCGCTGATCGGGTTCGGCGAGAACGGATTGCGAGGTTGGGATCAGTTGATCGTCTACCCGGATGCATTCCGGGTGAAGCGCGACCACATGGATGCCGCAGGCGTGTTGCACGAATACGAGGACGATCTGATAGGGGAGTCCTGGGAAGCAGGTCCCTTGATCCTGTCCTGGGCGGATGTCTGCTCGGACCTGCAGGACCCCGAGCCGGGCTTTTGCGTGGCGGCGCACGAGATGGCGCACAAACTGGATGCGCTGGACGGCGTGCTCGATGGCGCGCCGCCGTTGCCCAGGGATTGGCGGAAAGCCTGGGCGAGCGATTTCCAGCGCACCTATGATCGTTTCTGCGAACAGGTCGAGCGGGGCGTGGAAACCGTCATCGACCCTTATGCCGCGGAAGCGCCCGAGGAGTTCTTCGCAGTGGTCAGCGAATACCACTTTTCCGGCGCCGACATTCTGCGGAAGGAGATGCTGGAGGTGGCGGCGCATCTCACGCGTTTCTACGGGGATTTCCGCCTCGCATAGGTGTCATTCATGCCTTTTGCGCGAGGGCTTGGGACAGTGCGATCAGAGCACGGACGGTAGGCGCACTTCGAAGCGCGCGCCACCCAGTTCCTCGGAATAGGTGACATTGAGCTCGCCGCGATAATCGCGAATCAGGTCCTGCACGATGGACAATCCGATGCCATGCCCCTGCACCCTTTCGTCGCCGCGGACTCCGCGTTGCAGGACCCTGGTGACATCGTCCGGCGCGATGCCGGGGCCATCGTCATCAACCGCCAGCAGTAATCCAGCGCGGCGGTTGCTGGAAAGCGGTCCGGGCGTCGCGGTCAGCAGCACGCGATGGTGCGCCCATTTGAAGGCGTTCTCGAGCAGGTTGCCCAGCAGTTCCTGCAAATCCCCGGCTTCGCCATGGAACTTGGCTTCCGGCGCGATCTCGAATTCGCACAGAACCCCTTTCGCCGCATAGACCTTTTCCAGCCCCCGCACGATCTCCTCCGCCGTACCTTCGATCGGGATCGGCGCGGAAAAAAGCTTGTGGCCGCTGGAGGCGGCGCGCATGAGCTGGTAGGACACCAGGTCATTCATCTTGCGCAACTGGATATCCAGTTCCTTGCACATCGTGGTCTGGTCAACCTCGTTGTCGAGCTGGGAGCGCAATACGGCAAGGGGCGTTTTCAGACTGTGCGCGAGATCGGCCAGCGTGTTGCGCTGCCGCTCCATGCCCGCACGCTCGCTTTCGATGAAGGCATTGATGTTTTCGGTCAACGGCTCCAGTTCGCGCGGATGCTGCTGACTCATCCGCGCCGCTTCGCCATGCTGGACCTTGGTCAGTTCGTTGATGACGCGCCTCAACGGGCGCAGGCTCCACTGCAGGATCAAGGTCTGCAGCAGCAGCAGGATCACGCCGGCGCTGCCCAGATAGACCCAGAGCGCCGCACGGAACACGCGTATCTGCGCATCCAGCGTCTGCGCGTCTTCCATGATGTAGATGGTGTACGGGAATTCGGCGATTGGACCACGCTCGCTCCAGACCAGGCCGATGCCGTAGCGGAATACCTGCTCCTGGCTGCCGTCGATCTGGATCATGGAGAGCGGTCCTTCGAACGACTCCGCCGCGGGCTTGAGCATGGCGTCGGCCTTGGGCAGCACCGGGCCTTCGGCCGAAAGCGAGAGCCAGTGCACATCGTTGGGCAGCTCCACTTCCGCGTACAGCCCGCTGCCGGGCCGATGGAAGCGGGGATCGGGGCCCAGCTCCGGCGTGTATAGCGAACCATCACGAGCGAACTCGATGCTGTCCGCATATGCCATCGCATAACTCTTCAGGCGTTGGCGCATATTGCTCAACGCCGTCTCGGCGAAGGCCCGGTCCAGTGCGAAACCGGCCAGCGCCAGGAAAGCGATCAGGCCGATGCCCGCAGCGGTCGTCTGGCGCGCCTGCAGAGAACGCAGCCGCCACCATTTCAGCCGGCCGCGTCGATTTTCCATCGTGACATCCCGATTGAACCGTGGTCAGATCAGCTTTCGTTCCGCGAAATGGCAAAACGATAGCCGCGACCGCGAACGGTCTCGATGGGTTTCAGTTCGCCGTCCGGGTCCAGCTTCTTGCGCAGACGGCCGATGAAGACTTCGAGGACATTCGAGTCGCGGTCGAAATCCTGCTGATAGATATGCTCGGTGAGGTCGGCCTTCGAGACCAGCTCCCCGGCGTGCATCATCAGGTATTCGAGCACCTTGTATTCGTAGCTGGTCAGATCGACGTTCTTGCCGTTGACGCTGACGGTCTGGGCGCCCAGGTCCAGGGCCACCGGGCCGCATTCCAGGGTCGGCTTGCTCCAGCCGGCGGCACGACGCACCAGCGCGTTGATCCGGGCCAGCAGCTCTTCCACATGGAAAGGCTTGACCAGATAGTCGTCGGCGCCCTGCTTCAGGCCTTCCACCTTGTCCTGCCAGCTGGAACGCGCGGTGAGGATCAGGATCGGGAAATTCTTGCCGTCCTCGCGCAGGGCATTGATCAGTTCCATGCCCGACATCTTCGGCAGGCCGAGGTCGATGATGGCGACATCGAACGGTACTTCGCGGCCCATGTACAGGCCTTCCTCGCCATCTTGCGCGGCGTCCACGGCGAAGCCTTCGCGTTTGAGCCGCGCGGCCAGAGTTTCCCGCAAGGGGGTTTCATCTTCGACCAAAAGAATACGCATGCTCTCTCCCTGCTTATGGTGAGTGAATTGAACCGTGACGGATGGATGCGTGCCGCCCGTGCTTGGCGCCGGAGGCTGGATTATCTCCGGAGTGTCTCTCAAGTGTCATTGCGTGTCTTCACGCGACCCATGGCGGCCACGTGGACGGCCATCGCCGGAAGGGCCCGGGTCGTCCACGGTCCGGACCCGTCCCTGATCGTCTACATACTTGACCCGGGTGATGTGGCGGCCCTCGAAGGGCACCCGCTCGACTCCGAGGATCTGCACGTTGCGCTGGGTGCGACGGACCCAGCGCACCGCTTCGGAGACCGACCGCCCGCGCTGGGGCACCACATTCGCCCTCACCGGACCGGCCGGCATGGGCGGCCTCTGCTGTCGCGGCACCGGCGCATTGCTGGGACAGCGTTCCTGCGCCCACACCGTCGCGCATGCCGCCGACAAGGCGACAGACAACAGTACAACACGCAAGCGGCAGGGACGAATCATGGTGATATCAGATGTTTCGCGGTAACCCCAACGCCGGGAAACGAAAACCAAATACGTTCGTTGCCGGTTTGTTTCTAGGGAATTACATCATTGGAAAGAAGGAGTGAATCTGATCTGAACTTATCCACAGATCCTGAGGCAGCTCCAATCCGGGTATCGATAGTATCAGGATGTTGAAGACCGGTTCCGTTACTCGGTCGCAATCACGGCTTGTTCCACCAGGTTCCAGCCCGCTTCGGGGTGATGCGCGCCTTCGCTCAGGATCTGCCGGAACCGCCTTCCGCCCGGTTTGCCGTGGTACAGGCCCAGGATGTGGCGCGTCATGTGCTTGAGCGCCGTGCCTTCGCCCAGCCGCGCTTCGACGTGGGGACGGAAGCTTGCCAGCAGTTCGGCGCGGTCCTGCAAGGGCGAGCCATACAGCGCGGCATTCAGTTCATGCAACAGATAGGGATCGTGATAGGCGGCGCGTCCGAGCATGACGCCGTCGCAGTGCCGGAGCTGCTCCAGGACGGCGTCGATGTCGCCGATTCCGCCATTGATCACGATTCGCAGGCCGGGGCGTTCGTTCTTGAGCTGGTGGACCCAGTCGTAGCGCAACGGGGGGATATCGCGGTTTTCCTTTGGCGACAGTCCCTGCAGCCACGCAGCGCGCGCATGCACGACAAAACTGTCGCATCCCGTCGCAGCCACCGTATCGATGAATGCCAGGAATTTTCCGAAATCCCGGTCTTCATCCACACCCAGCCGGCACTTCACGGTGATCTTTGACGACCGGGTCACCGCCATCATCGCGGCGATACAGTCTGCGACCAACGTGGGTTCCTTCATCAGACAGGCGCCGAACCGGCCAGCTTGCACCCGGTCGGAGGGACAACCGACATTGAGGTTGATCTCGTCGTAGCCCCACTCTTCGCCGATGCGTGAAGCGGCGGCGAGAGTGGCAGGGACGCTGCCGCCGAGTTGCAGCGCGAGCGGGCGCTCGGCCGGATCGAATCCCAACAGTCTGTCGCGATCGCCCTTCAACACGGCATTGGCATGCACCATTTCGGTGTACAGACGGGCATCCGGAGCAAGTATCCGGTGGAACGAACGGCAATGCGTATCGGTCCAGTCCAGCATCGGCGCGACGGAAAGACGCAGAGATGCGGTATAGCGGCTATTTTCAATTTTTTTCAGTGAGTTATGTGAATATTGGATTGCTGGATTGTCGGTCATTCGGTGTCATTTCCGGGCATTTTTACTGGCTCGGCGTAACGTACAATGCAACACGTTCTTTTATTTGCACTCGTCAATGGGCACGATTCTCAGCCGTCGTCGCAAGAATGGATCCATAGGTTACACCGTCGTCATTCGTATCCGCCCGCCGACTTGCAAGCGATAGGCCATCCATTCGAGTCAGATAAGCGAAACCAATCCAGACGGGCATTGATATTCCCCCCGCCGGCACTATCCGCCTTTTTACAGGCATCGTTTCCCGGTCCAAACCAATGGCAGGATAGTTGTGTTCCCGCACGCGCGAGTACCCGCTTACATCGCTGAAAGCCATGGCCTCCTTGCGCGCATTCTCTTGATCGTCATCAAAGACACCTTTGTAACAACCCGATAGCGTACCGGAATGATTTCCACCCCGTTGATTTTCGATCCGGAACTGCTGCGCCGCTACGATCAGCCAGGCCCGCGTTACACCTCCTATCCCACCGCGCCGCAATTCAGCGATCGCTTCGGAGAGGAGATGCTGCGTACGGAAGCAGCGAAGACAATGGGCAGCGAACGGGAACTTTCTCTATATCTGCACATCCCGTTTTGCAGCAGCCCCTGTTTCTACTGTGGCTGCAACCGCGTCATCACCAGAGACCAATCGCGTGGCGATGCATATGTCGTCCGCCTGCATCGCGAAATCGAAATGATGGCATCGTTGTTCAGTCCGCAACGCGGCGTCATTCAATTGCATTTCGGTGGCGGCTCGCCAAATTTTCTCACGCCGCGACAACTTGCCGATACGGTGGAAGTGGCACACAGGCATTTCAGTTTCTCCCGGCGCGAAGACCGCGACTTCTCCATCGAGATCGATCCCCGCTTCATCGATGCCGATGGCATCCACACATTGGCGGAGGCCGGTTTCAACCGGGTCAGCTTTGGCGTCCAGGATTTCGATCCGGAAGTACAGCAGGCTGTCAATCGAATCCAGGGAGTAAAGGAAACCCTCGATGTCATCGAAGCATGCCGTCGACATGGCTTGCGCTTGATCAATGTCGATCTGATCTATGGCCTGCCCAAACAGAATCTCGAGGGCTTCTCGCGCACGCTGGATATCGTCCTGGAAGCGCGCCCGGAGCGGCTGGCCGTCTACAGTTATGCGCACCTGCCACACCTGTTCCGGCCGCAGACACAGATCAATGCCGATGACCTGCCAACGCCCGAGGTAAAGCTAGGCTTGTTGCAGTGTGCGATAGACAAGCTCGGCGAGGCCGGATACATCTATATCGGCATGGATCATTTTGCCCTGCCCAAGGATGACCTGGCCAAAGCCCAGGCACGTGGTGGGTTGCATCGGAATTTCATGGGCTATACCACGCACGCCGACAGTGACCTCGTCGGTCTGGGTGTCAGCGCCATCAGCCATATCGGCCCGAGCTTCAGCCAGAATCCACGCGACCTGCCCAGTTGGGAGCAGGCCATCGACAACGGACGCTTGCCGGTCTGGCGTGGCATGACCCTGAATGAAGACGACCTGATTCGCGCCGACCTGATTCAGCAGTTGATGTGTCATGGCGAAATCGATTTCGACCAGATCGCGCAACGACACGCCATCGACTTCCACGAATACTTCGCTGACTCGCTGGAAAAAATCAAACCACTGGTGGCAGATGGCCTGGTCGAGGCTGCTCCACGACGAATCACCGCGACCGCGCGTGGCCGACTGCTGCTGCGAATCGTCGCCATGTGTTTCGACCGCTATCTGCAGAACCGGCCCACGCCCGTCACGGACAAGCCACAGTTCTCTAGAACCATCTAAGTATGGGCACAAGGATACGGAGCGGGAATATCGTCACATGTCTGCCTACTCGCCCTGCCGATCCGGAGCAGCCGTGTCCTTGCTCTTTTCAGTCATATTCTTTAGTAACTGGAGAAAACATATATGGCCTGGATCCAGCTCCCTACGATCATGAATATCCTCTCACATGTTCTTGAGAGAGGGGGTAACAGAGAAATAAACGAACTGCAGAAAAAACGTCCTGATGAATGTTTAAATGTGTAGCCGATTTCTCATTATTGTCATACAATCAAAACCACGACGTGACGTGGTAGACCGAGGTCCGGTTTTACAGTAGTGGTGTCGACGTCGTTGGCAGGAACCCGCAGTTCCCGGACAGGAAAGCAGAAATCGGGACCAACCGATTGAGATGTGGACAGATACCACAGGGGTCGTTGTGCTTCCCGAATCGCAAAAAACACAGCAGGGCAGCGCCATGACACGGGGCAAATGGAGCGAGCCCGAGTCCTCACCGGATCCGCGTCATCTTCCTGCGGCGAACTCCACGCCCGATCTGCTCAAGGAACTCCATATAGACCGTGCCGGCGCAAAGCCGCACAAGTCCATCGGCAGATCATGGTGGCCGTGGATGGTCGTTGGGGTACTGATAATCCTGGGCATCACGATTTTCTCGTGGTTCGGCTACAGAGTCCCGGTCAACATACGCACCGTGCCCGCGGTGGCGATCAGTTCCAACCATCCGGTTTCCGTACTGGACGCGACCGGCTATGTAGTGGCGCGCCGGACCTCCACGGTTTCCGCAAAGATCACCGGGCGTGTTCGTGAAGTGCTGATCGAGGAAGGCCAGCACGTACAGGAAGACGAGATCATGGCCACCCTCGATCCGATCGATGCGAGCGCGGAACGCAATCTCGCCATTGCCAAACTCGCCGTCATCAGCAGTCAGGTCAGCAGCATCCAGGCACAACTCATCGAAGCCGAAGCCAACGCCGAACGCATGCGGACGCTGGCAGAACAACAACTGGTTTCCAGATCCCAGTATGACCAGGCAATTTCGCAACGCGACTCCCTGCGCGCACAGTTGGCTACCGCGCGTCGCAATATAGAATCGGCCAACAGCCAATTGGCCATTGCCGAAATCGGGCTGGACAATACGGTCATCCGCGCGCCCTTCTCCGGCATCGTCACCGCGAAAGCCGCACAGCCGGGCGAAATCGTTTCTCCCCTGTCGGCCGGAGGCGGATTCACCCGTACCGGTATCGGTACCATCGTCGATATGAACTCGCTGGAAGTCGAAGTCGATGTAGGCGAGTCCTTCATCGGACGTGTCACGCCCAAGATGCCGGTCGAAGCCACGCTCAACGCCTATCCGAGCTGGAAAATTCCTGCGGAAGTCATCGCCATCATTCCCGCCGCGGACCGGGGCAAGGCAACCATCAAAGTCAGGATTGCACTGAACCAGAAAGATCCGCGCATCGTTCCCGACATGGGTGTGCGCGTCAGTTTCCTCGAACTGCCGACGCGCGACGGTGCTCCGCTGGAAGGAGTACGCATGGCGGCGACCGCGGTGACCCAGCGCAACCAGCAGGATGTGGCTTTTGTCTTCAGCGATGGCCGGGTCGAACAACGCAACGTCGTCCGTGGCACCCACATAGGCAATGAGGTCCAGATCGTATCGGGCCTGACGGCTGGCGAGCAGGTGGTCAACGACCCGCCGGACTCGTTGAAGGATGGCGCCAGGGCCAAACTGGCTGAAGACCAGGCCAGGTGACGCTCCTCCGCTAACCATGTAATTCCTTTCTCAATCTGGTGTTTCAGAGAATTCCATGCCATCACTGGTTTCCATCCGCAATGTCACCAAGGACTATCAGCGCAGCGTGGAAAAAGTCAGCGTACTGAAGAACGTCAATCTCGAAATACACAAGGGTGACTTTGTCGCCCTGATGGGACCCTCCGGATCGGGCAAGACGACGCTGCTCAACCTCATCGGCGGGATCGACTCGCCCACGTCCGGCGAAATCGAGATCAAAGGCGAGCGGATCGACCATATGACATCGGGACAACTTTCGACCTGGCGCAGCCACCATGTCGGATTCATCTTCCAGTTCTACAACCTGATGCCGATGTTGAACGCGCAGAAGAATGTCGAGCTGCCCCTGCTTCTGACGCACTTGAGCGCTGCCCAGCGCAAGCGCAATGCGGAGATCGCCCTGCAACTGGTCGGCCTGTCGGAACGCCGCATGCATCGCCCCAGTGAATTGTCCGGCGGTCAGCAGCAGCGCGTCGCCATTGCCCGCGCGATCGTGTCCGATCCCACTCTTCTGATCTGCGATGAGCCCACGGGCGATCTGGACCGGCATTCCGCCGAAGAGATAATGCAGCTGCTGCAACGTCTGAACCACGACTACAGGAAGACCATCATCATGGTGACTCACGATCCGCGAGCCGCCGAGCATGCCAGTCACACGATTCACATGGACAAGGGACAACTGGCGTATACCGCACCCGATCATCATCACTAGTGGGCGGCATGAAGTTCCTTCCTCTGATCTTGGCACAGTTGACGCGTAGCAAAGCGAGGACCTTTCTTACCCTGCTTTCGGTAATCGCGGCTTTCATGCTGTTCGGCATGCTCGATTCGGTCCGAGTCGCCTTCGATTCCGGCGGCAGTCTCGACGGCAGCAACCGGCTGATCGTCACATCCCGGGTTTCATTGACGCAGACATTGCCGCTCAGCCTGTTGCCACAGTTGGAGTCGGTTCCGGGCGTGAAACGCGTGATGTACGGCATGTGGTTCGGCGGCGTATACCAGGATGTCAAGAACTTCTTTCCGAGCCTGTCGGTATCGCCCAACTATTTCGATGTTTACACCGGGTACGACATTCCCCCGGAGCAGCTTCGCCAATTCCGGAACAGCCAGGACAGCGCCGCCGTCGGCGAAGCGCTGGCGAAGAAGTTCGGCTGGGAAGTCGGCGACGTGGTGCCATTGCAGTCATCGATTTTCACCCAGAACGGAAGCAACGACTGGCCTCTGCGTATCACGGCGATTTTCCGCGCCAGGGACCGCAAGAATGTGGCTGCGGAAAACCAATTGGTCATGCATTGGAAGTACTTCGACGAAGCCAACGATTATATTAAGAACGAAATAGGCTATTTCGCCATACAGCTCGAAGACGCCAAGCAGGCCGCCCAGGTCGCGCGCGCCATCGATGCCTTGTCCGCGAACTCCGACCACGAAACCCGCACTGAAACCGAATCCTCCTTCCAGCAAGGCTTCGCCAAGCAATTCGCGGATATTGGCAGCGTCGTTACTTCTATCATGGGAGCGGTATTCTTCACCTTGCTGTTGTTGACCGGCAATACCATGGCGCAAGCCATCCGCGAGCGCATTCCCGAGCTGGCGGTGCTGAAGACGCTCGGATTCAAGGATGGGCTGGTATTGACCTTGGTGATGGTCGAGTCGGTATTGCTGATTTTCTTTGGCGGCATGCTCGGCATGATCTTCGCCGAACTGTCCATGCCGGCCATCAGTTCCATCAGCAACGGCATCATTCCATTGCCTTCGGTGAACATGAAGACGTGGATCATGGCGATCTGCCTGATGCTCGCGATCGGAACCGTGGTCGGCGTGCTTCCGGCCCTCAAGGCCAAGCGACTGAACATCGTCGACGCATTGGCGGGGCGTTGACCGATGTCCAGAGCACAGGGCGTCGACAATCTGATATCAGGACTGGTCCTCATTGTCGGACTCGCGCTCTGGGTCGTGTTGCCATTGCCGGCGATTCTGATGCTACTGGCCATGCTGTTCCTGTGGCTGCGCTTCACCCGCAATGGCCAGTTGTCAACGGCGTCGTTCCGCATCGGCATCGGCAGCCTGCCGCAACGCTGGACGGCTTCTTCGGTCATCGTGATCGGCATTGCCGGCGTCGTCGCGGTGCTGGTCGCAATGCTGGCCATGGACGAAGGCTTCAAAACCACCTTGCGCAATACCGGCAGTAGCGACTCCGTAATCATCATGCGCGGCGGTTCCCAATCCGAAGTCAATTCGTTGATCCTGCGCGAGCAGGTCCCGCTGATCTCAAGCCTTCCCGGCATCAGGCGCGATGCCGAAGGCTGGCCACTGATGTCGGCCGAGCTGTCCGTGGTCGGAAACATGGTGAGCCGGGGAACGGACAACTTCGCCAATGCGCAGTTCCGTGGCGTGAATCAGGGCGCCTGGCAGATACACGATCAAGTCCGGATCATCGAAGGGCGCAGATTCACGCCCGGCACGCGCGAAATCGTGGTCGGTCAATCGGCGCAAGCCAAATTCAAAGGCACCGATACCGGCAATACCTTGACTATGTTCAATCAGCAATGGCAGGTCGTCGGCGCCTTCGCTTCCGGCGATGCGCATGATTCTGAAATATGGGCCGATACGGAAACGCTTGCCGCAGCAAACGCGCGCGAATCGTATCAGTCGGTCACCGTGCGAGTGGACGGCGCCAGCGGACTGCGACTTCTCACCCAGGCAATCGACGAGGATCCGCGCCTGAAGCTCGAGGCGCAAACCACGCAAGCCTATTACGACAAGCAATCCGGGCAGCTCAGCACGCTGATCAATATTCTGGGCAAGGTTGTCGGCATCATCATGGCAACCGGTGCCGTGTTTGGCGCATTGAACACGATGTACGCGACTGTCGCCAGCCGCGCCAGCGAAATCGCCACCATGCGGGCCATTGGATTCCGGGGCCTTCCTGTGGTCATGTCGGTCATGATGGAAACCATGCTGCTGGCCTTGACGGGCGGCGCTCTTGGAGGCTTCCTCGCCTGGTTGTTTTTCAACGGCTATAGTGTCTCGACGCTTAACAGCGGCTTTAGCCAGGTGATATTCCAGTTCAATGTCACGCCCTATCTGCTTTGGGTCGGCCTGAAGTGGGCACTGGGGATCGGCCTGATCGGTGGCTTGTTCCCGGCATTGCGCGCCGCGCGCCTGCCGATCCCGGAAGCCTTGCGCGCGATATAGGTCGTGTGGAGAGTGAACCCAAAGCTGGCGGAATGCCCGATTCAATTGGCAGCGGCAATCTTGCGCTACCGCCATAGCCCATCGCTGGCGAATATCAGCAATCCCACCCATATGGCGGAAAATCCGATCACACGATCGAGGCCAAATAGCTCGTGAAAAATCCAGACTCGCAACAACAGCTGCATTGTATGCAGCATGAGCAAGCATAGTGACTGTCGGGATAATGCCGCCATAGAGAACATGTAAGGAGAAGGGCCAGCGGGTCGGGCGCGATCACATCAACGGCATCGAAGAATTCTGGAGCCACGCCAAGAACGGACTCTATCCCTATCGGGGAGTGCCTCGCCAATACTTCCATCTGTACCTAGCCGAGGTTTTCTACCGCTACAACTACCGGAACGAAGATCTAAAATCCCTGCTTTTCAGGCTCATGAAGCAGATATCCATCCAAGAACTACAATCCATTTTGGTCCGGAAAGATTAGGAATTGCCCAAAGAAAAGTCCCCGATCCTTGAAGGACCGGGGACTTCGAAGAAAACCCTGGCGATGACCTACTCTCGCATGGGAAACCCACACTACCATCGGCGCTGCTGCGTTTCACTTCCGAGTTCGGGATGGGATCGGGTGGTTCCACAGCGCTAATTTCACCAGGGAGACGGTTGGAGCGTGCTGGCTGTTTGATACAAACGACCGCACCGTCTCACATAAGGTCTTGAGATGTAACGAAGTTTGGATTCCATCGACGTTTCGTCGAGTCCAAGGCAACTTGAGGTTATGTGGTCAAGCCACACGGATCATTAGTACTGGTTAGCTCAACGTCTTACAACGCTTACACACCCAGCCTATCAACCACGTAGTCTTCATGGTTCCTTTAGGGGACTTGTGTCCCGGGAGATCTCATCTTGAGGCGCGCTTCCCGCTTAGATGCTTTCAGCGGTTATCGCTTCCGAACGTAGCTACCCGGCAGTGCCACTGGCGTGACAACCGGAACACCAGGGGTTCGTCCACTCCGGTCCTCTCGTACTAGGAGCAGCCCCTCTCAAATCTCCAACGCCCATGGCAGATAGGGACCGAACTGTCTCACGACGTTCTGAACCCAGCTCGCGTACCACTTTAAATGGCGAACAGCCATACCCTTGGGACCGACTACAGCCCCAGGATG
>JAISFF010000018.1:27500-43681 GCA_031263725.1 Lysobacteraceae bacterium
GCTGCCTTTCTTTCCGATCGTCCTTGAACCGAGTCCACGGAAACCGCTGCCGACTCTTACAAAATCCCTTTGAAACAAGCTCTTTCCACCGGAACCGGCAGCCACGATCGATGACTTCGACGCCTCTGCCGGATACATCCTGCCCAGGCGGCTGGCTCCAGCCGAGGACCCGGCATCATCCGGGCCGATACTCCGGATGTTTCAAACGAAGTGGTCGCCTATCGCCTTTGCCACCGCTTCCGGTTCTTCCATGTGCAAGTGATGCACCCCCGCCATGTAGAACACCTTGCCATGCGCCAGCTTTTCTACCCGGTTCCGCCTCGCGGCTTCCGGGAAGTATTCCTGCGCCGGCTCCGCAAAGACGGCCTTCGTCGGACATTCGATACCGGCGACCCATGCCAGCGCTTGCGCTTCCGTCATCCTGCGCATGTCGGGCAGGGTCAGGCGCTGGTCCGTCCTCCAGATGAAACCCTTTTCCACCGGGATGATGCCGCGGTTCACGAGCAGCGTGGCGTTCTTTTTCGAGATCCGGTTCACCGCCATGCGCACGCGCACCGGTACTGTTTCGTCGCTGAATACACGCTGGGATTTGCGCCGCAATCCGCGTTCGGCCTCTATCCATCGTCGCAGGCGCACCGTGGCGTTGTCGGGGTCATCGCTCAGCGGCCCGAGGGCTTCGATTACCGCCAGTCGCGTCACTCGCTGCGGCAATGCGGCAGCCATGATGCTGGCGATCGCCGCCCCCATCGAGTGCCCCAGCAGGCCGAAGCTCTCCCACCCCAGCCCATCCACCACATCCAGGATGGCGTTGATCGTGATGCGCAGGCCGTATTGGGTGCCTGCAGGAAGATGATCGCTGTGCCCGTGCCCGGGCAGGTCCAGCAGCAGCAGGTCCAGTTCGGGCAGGTGTTCGAGCAAGGGGATGAAACTGGCCGCGTTGTCCAACCAGCCATGCAATCCGATCACTTTGGGCCGACCCGGCCGCTCCAGGTGCAGCCCCGCCATTCTGCCAAAAGCGGCATCGAAGGCGAACTCCCGCAAATCGATCACGCGCATTCCTCCAAATTCTGGCGCAACACCAGTTCCACCAGTACATCGGCGTGTATCGGGCTGTCGTTCAGGCATGGGATATAGCGTAATTCGCCACCACGCTCGCGATAGCGCCTGGCCAGCCCGATGGCGATTTCCTCGAGCGTTTCCAGACAATCGACCGCGAAGCCCGGGCAAATCACATCGACCTTGCCGGTATTGCATCCGGCCAGCCTGTCCAAGGTGTCCCGGGTCGCGGGTTCGAGCCAACGCTCCTTGCCGAAGCGGGATTGATAGGTAAGCGTCCAGTCGCCGTCGCTCAATCCGGCCGCCGCCGCGATCGCACGCGCGCTCGCCTCGCACTGCTGCGGATAGGGGTCGCCCGCATCGGCCACCTTCTGCGGCAACCCGTGGAAGGAAAACAGCAGATGATTCGCCGGGCCGTTCGTTTCGCGGTGGATGCGGATGCTGGCCGCCACCGCCATAATCCACGCCGCATCGTCGGCATAGTCTTTCATACAGGCGACATTCCCGTTCGCCGGATCCTGTTCGACCACATCGATGACGGATGCCGTGGTCGTGGTCGAATACTGCGGATACAGCGGCAGCACCATGATTTTCCCGGCGCCTTCCTCGTGCAGGCGCGCCAGCGCCGCGCGCATCGAGGGTTCGCCGTAACGCATGGCCGCCACTACTCGCCATTGCGGCAGACGTTGCTGCATGGCTTCGGCCAGACGCTGGGTGTATACGGCCAGCGGCGATCCCCCGGGCATCCAGATCTTGGCGTAGTTGCGCGCCGAACGCGGTCCACGCAACGGCAGGACCATCCCGTGGAGGATAGGCTTCCATATGAAAGGAGACAGCGGGACGACCCGTCGGTCTCCCAAAAATTCGGCCAGATAGCGACGCACGGCCACAGGCGTGGGCGCCGCCGGGGTGCCGAGATTGACCAGCAGCAGCGCATTGATGGGTTGATTCGACATCCTGCTATTGTGTCATTCTCGGCCGTGATCCATTGCGTTGCCACCAACGTCCGAGGCGATCGGCTGTTTCTTCCGCGCCGATCAGCGACGATACTGTCGTCAAGAATATCCCCAGCTTGTTCCTTGGAGTCCGTCAATGTTTCGCTCTCTACGCTTTGCCGTGCCGCTCATCGTCATGTTCATCGCCACCCAGGCCGTCGCCGGCGCCAAGGAAGACGAAAGGGCGCGCCATGCCGCTCAGGTACTGAGTGAAATCCAGCAGATCCCGGAGACATCGATTCCGGACAAGCTGCTGGACGAGGCCAAGGCGATCGTGGTCATCCCGGACACCATCAAGGCGGGGCTGCTGGTCGGCGGTCGTCGCGGGCATGGTCTGATGTCGGTGAAGCTGGCGGACGGTACCTGGTCCAACCCCGCCTTCATCAAGCTGACCGGCGGCAGCATCGGATTCCAGGCCGGCGTGCAGTCGGCCGACATCATTCTGGCCTTCCTCGGCGATCGCAGCGTCGACGGCCTGGTCAACGGCCGCTTCACGCTGGGTGCGGATGCGGCCGTCGCCGCCGGCCCGGTCGGGCGCAACGCCGCCGCCGCCACGGACGGCCAGTTCCAGTCCGAAATCGTTTCCTGGTCGCGCGCGCGCGGCCTGTTCGCCGGCATCGCGCTCGATGGCGCGGTACTGCAGATCGACGATGCGGCCAATCTCGCCGCTTATGGTCCCGACACCACGCCACGGATGATTTTCGAAGGCCGGGCCACCGGCCATCCGTCCAATGACATAGTCGCGTTCCGCGACCGACTGGAAGAAGCCAGCTATGCCGCCAGGGAGATGCGCCGCATGCGTGCCGCCCGCAGCACGACGGCGGCGGCGGAAACCGCTCCGGCAACCGCCACCCCGACCCAGCCGGCGGAACCGGCCGCGGCCGAGTCGCAGGGATTCCAGCCCGTTTCGGAAAACGGAATCCGTACCGAACAGCTCGACGGCAACCCGTAACCCGGGACGGCCCGCGCCGGGGCGACTTCCCCGGTGCGGACATCCCAGGCGCAGGCAGCCTGTGCGCGACGTGGAACCCGCCGGTTCCGTTCATGCCTGCCGACGGAATCGCAACAGTATCCGCGTTATCCTTAGCGCCTCGTTCTTCGGAATCATCCTGATTAGGAGCTCGCCATGGGCAGTTGGGGCATTGGGCACTGGATCATAGTGCTGATCGTCGTATTGCTGGTCTTCGGAACCAAACGCCTGACGAGCGGCGCCAAGGATATGGGCAAGGCCGTCAACGAATTCAAGAAAGGCATGCGCGGCGAAGAGGAGCAGAAGCCCGCCGAGCAATTGCAGGACGCCACGCGCGATCAAACCGCAGCCGACAAGCCCAAGTCCAAACACGACGCCGCACCCCACTGAACCGGGGACGAGGGCCGGACGATGTTCGATATCGGATTCGGGGAGCTGATGGTGATCGCCATTGTGGCGCTGGTCGTGCTCGGCCCGGAACGTCTGCCCAAGGCCGCACGTTTCGCCGGCCTGTGGATCCGTCGCGCCCGCGCCCAATGGGATTCGGTCAAGGTCGAACTGGAACGCGAGCTGGAAGCCGAGGAAATCAAGCGCAATCTCCAGAGTGCGCGCGCCGCACTGCAGGAAACCCAGCGCCAGTTGCGCGAAAGCCAGACCGAGGCGCAGCACGAACTGGATATGATACGGACGGATGCATCCGTGCCGGCCGCCGACGCGCCGGCGGCGGTCCCCGCCTCCACCACCGAACAGGAGCCTCACGGTGACCGACCAGAGCGCTCCTGAATCCGGGAACGAAACCGAGGGCGGCCTGATCGAGCACCTGCTCGAACTGCGCACCCGCCTGATGCGTGGCCTGGTCGGGCTGGCTGTGGTTCTGGTCGCGCTGCTGCCGTTCGCCAATCGCCTCTTCAGCTGGCTGGCGTTGCCGCTGATGGACAAGCTGGCCGGTGATGGCAAGCTGGTGGCGATCGGCGTCGTCACGCCGTTCTTCACCCCGATGCGGCTGGCGTTCTTCCTTGCCGTCCTGATCAGCGTCCCCTGGCTGCTTTACCAGATGTGGGCCTTCGTCGCCCCTGGCCTCTATCAGCGCGAGAAGAAACTCGCGGTGCCGCTGCTGGTATCGGCGGTGATGTTGTTCTATGCCGGCTGCGCGTTCGCGCTGTTCATCGTGCTGCCATCGGTATTCGCCTTCCTTGCCCATATCAAGCCGGAAAGCGTGGTCCAGATGCCGGACATCAACGCCTATCTGGATTTCGTGGTGGTGATCTGCCTGACCTTCGGTCTGAGTTTCGAACTGCCGGTGGCGATGGTCATCCTGGCCCTGCTCGGCTGGGTGACGCCGGAACAGCTGAAGCAGGCGCGCGGCTATGCCATCGTCGGCGTGTTCGTCGTCGCGGCGATCATCACGCCGCCCGATGTGATATCCCAGCTCATGCTCGCCGTACCGATGTGCCTGCTGTACGAGATCGGCATTTTCGCCGCCAGGATCGTATCGCGCCGGCGCCAGCCGCAGCAGGAAGCCGGCTAGAGACATCGGCAACCGCGGTGCCTTCTCCGGGCCGGATCAGACCGTGATGTTGACCTGCCGCGGCGGCGGCGCGGTCGCTGTATCTCCATCCGTTTCCACGGCGAACAGTCGCTTCCAGGCGCAGTAGGTCGAGCCGGCGACCAGCAGGATCATCGTGGTCAGCAGCAGCAGTTGCACCACCATGGCCGCGAATGCTGGCCCCAACAGGAACTGCAACACGAACAGCAGGATGTTCAGAACGAATGCGACCGCGAACAGCGCCATCACCAGCAGTCCGATGAACAACAACAAGGCCGGAACATTGCGCGCCCAGATACCAAGGCTGCGGCGCAGCGAGGAAAAACCGCCGCGCCCTTCAAACACGATCTGCGGAATCGCCAGCAGCACCAATACCGACACCGTCAGCGTCGCCACCGCCGCCAGGACCACCCACATCAGGATGCGCCATACCGGCAATGCCGACATGACCTGATTGACCTGCTCCACATCCGGCTTGTTGCCGGCGGCGCGCAGTTCGTTCAACTGGTTGGCCACCTCGACCAGGCGCTGCTCGCCATCACCGCCCAGCATGGACAGCAGCAGCAGACTCAGCAGCGTCGCCACCAGGAACTGCGGCACCAGTGTCGCCAGCAGACTGAACAAGCGTGGACGCGCGAATCCCTTGAATACGCTGCCCACGCCCGGGCGACGCCCGTGATCCACTTCGCGCATCGCCCAGATGATGCCGCCGAATACCAGGCTGGGAACGCCGAACACCAGCATCACCTGCACGATCGACAACAGGAACACGAACGGTGTCGACAGCGACGACTCCGGCGAAGCCGGCCCGGCCGTCAGCATCATGGCGGCCAGCGCCGCCGCCAGCATCACCGCGAACCCCATCGCGCCGATGGCATACAGAGGCAACGGCGCCTTCCGCAGCAGCGCGATCCCGGCCCAGACCCATTCTGCGCCCGCGGCAAACGGCACTTTGCGAATTTTGCTCATTGCTTCCTTATCCATCCGTTGTTGCAATCGGGGGCCGCATGGATGCGGCGTTTATTACCGCTTTCAAGTCTTGCATGTACCCACATCGTCCGGAGGCGATGACCATCCCGCATCAACTGGCGCGATGGTTGCGCGCATGGCGGACGAACCGCCGCAGCAACTGCCGCGACTGGGGCGCGGCGCTCACGCCGCGGGCCACTTCGCGCGGGCTGTAGCCATGTTTGCGCAGGCAATCGGCCCGTGCTTCGACATAACCGCGCATATGGTGGGTGGCGAACTCCGGATGGAACTGCACCCCCCAGACATGGTCGCCCCAGCGGAACGCATGGCAGGCGTCCTGCACCGAATGCGCCAGCACCACCGCACCTTCCGGCGGCTGCAGCACCGTCTGCAGATGCGTCGCATGCGCCGGGAATGTCACCGGCATATCGCCGAACAAGGGGTCTTCCGATGCGCTCGGATGCAGGTTGATCGTCACCGTTCCCGATTCGCGGCCCGCCGGGTTGTAATCGACCTGGCCGCCCAGGGTATGCGCCAGCAGTTGATGGCCATAGCAGATGCCGAACATCGGCACGCGTTCGGCGGCGGCCTTGCGCAACCATTCGGCGCTGCGCTCGCTCCATTCCTGGCGCTCGGTGACGAAAGCGGCGGAACCGGAAATAATCACGCCGGCAAACGCCTGCGGATGCTCGGGCAAGACCTCGCCATGCTCCACGTTCACCGTCACCACGTCATCCTCCGCCAGTCCCGCCGCCACGCGTATCCAATGCGGGAACCGCCCATGACGTTTCAGGCTGGGCACCGGCTGGCCGGTCTCGACAATCAGGAAGGGGGCTCGGGAAGGGGGATTCACTCGGAGTATCCGCAAAAACAAACCCGCGGAGGCGCGGGAGCAGGTTCTATACTAATAAGCTTTTCCGCTCCTTACGACAAGTCCCATGACAGGTCCAACATTCCAGGGATTGATCCAGTCGCTCAACCAGTTCTGGGCGAACCAGGGCTGCGTACTGATCCAGCCGCTTGATCTGGAAGTCGGCGCCGGCACCTTCCATCCGGCCACCTTCCTCCGCTCAATCGGCCCGGAGCCGTGGAACGCCGCCTACGTGCAGCCCAGCCGCCGCCCCACCGACGGCCGTTACGGCGAGAACCCGAACCGTCTGCAGCGCTACTACCAGTACCAGGTGGCGATGAAGCCGAACCCGGACAACATCCAGGATCTGTACCTGGACTCGCTGAAAGCGCTGGGCATCGATCCGCGGGTGCACGACCTGCGCTTCGTCGAGGACAACTGGGAATCGCCGACGCTCGGCGCCTGGGGCCTGGGCTGGGAGGTCTGGCTCAATGGCATGGAGGTCACCCAGTTCACCTATTTCCAGCAGGCCGGCGGCCTGGAATGCAAACCGGTGCTGGGCGAGATCACCTACGGCCTGGAACGGCTGTGCATGTACCTGCAGAACGTGGACAACGTCTATGACCTGGTCTGGACCGAGGGTCCGCAGGGCATCGTGACCTATGCCGATGTCTACCACCAGAACGAGGTCGAGCAGAGCACCTACAACTTCGAGTACGCGGATGTCGCGGAAATGTTCCACCGCTTCGACGCCTGCGAGGCCGAGGCGATGAAACTGGTCGCGGCCGGCCTGCCGCTGCCCGCCTACGAGCAGGTCTGCAAGGCCAGCCATTGCTTCAACCTGCTCGATGCCCGCCGCGCCATTTCGGTGACCGAGCGTCAACGCTACATCCTGCGCGTGCGGCGTCTGGCCCAGGCCGTGGCCGAGGCCTATTACGTGCAACGCGAGAAGCTGGGCTTCCCCGGCGTCAAATCCAGCCAAGGCCGGGAGGCGGTGAAATGAGCATGCAACCTGTTCTGATCGAACTCGGCACCGAGGAATTGCCGGTCAAGGCGCTGCCGGGGCTGGCGCAGGCATTCTTCGATGGCGTCATCGACGGCCTGAGCAAGCGCGGCATCGTTTTCGAACGCGGCGCCGCCAAGCCGCTGCACTCGCCGCGCCGACTGACGGTGTTGCTGCCCGGCGTCGCCACCGTGCAGGAGGAACAGGCCTCCGAAGTGTTCGGCCCCTATGTGGACATCGCCCTGGATGCCTGCGGACAGCCGACCAAGGCTTTGCAGGGCTTCGCCGCCAAGGCTGGCGTGGACTGGACCCAGTTGCAACGTACCCGCGACAACAAGGGCGAACGCTTCGTCCACCGCAACGTGACCCCAGGCGCCGCCACGGCGACGCTGCTGCAGGACATCCTGCGCGAGGCCATCGCCGCCATGCCGATCCCCAAGCCGATGCGCTGGGGCGCGCACGAGTACGCATTCGCGCGGCCGGTGCACTGGCTGGTGGTCCTGTTCGGCGATGAAGTGGTCGATGTGGAATTGCTGGGCGTCCGTTCCGGCCGCATCAGCCACGGCAACCGCTTCATGCATCCGCAGCCAGTCGCGATCGGCCGGCCCGGCGAGTACATCGACGCGCTGCGCTCCGCATTCGTCCTGGTCGATCCGGAGGAACGCCGCGAGCGGATCTTCCGCGAAGTGCGCGCCGCGGCGGTCAAGGCCGGCGGCACGGCGCGCATCACGCCCGGCAACCTGGAGCAGGTCGTCTGCCTGACCGAATGGCCGGTGGCGGTTCCGTGCGGCTTCGAGCCGGCCTTCCTGACCGTGCCGCAGGAAGCGCTGATCGAAACGATGGAAGTCAACCAGAAGTTTTTCCCGGTCCTCAACCAGACCGGCAAGCTGACCGAGCATTTCATCGGCATCGCCAACATCGAGTCCAGGGACGAGAGCGAGATCCGCAAGGGCTACGAGCGCGTGATCCGTCCCCGTTTCTCCGATGCCAAGTTCTTCTTCGACGAGGACCTGAAACAGGGACTGGCGGCGATGGGCGAAGGCCTGAAGAACGTCACCTATCAGGCCAAGCTGGGCACGGTATGGGACAAGGTGCAGCGGGTCGCGATGCTGGCCGATGTCATCGCGCGCCAGATCGGCGCCGACCCGGCCGCCGCGTGCCGCGCCGTCGCGCTGTCGAAGAACGATCTGCAATCGCGCATGGTCAATGAGTTCCCCGAACTGCAAGGCATCGCCGGCCGCCACTATGCCGCCGCCGCGGGCGAGCCGCAGGAAGTGGCGCTGGCCATCGACGAGGCCTACCAGCCGCGTTTCGCCGGCGACGACATCGCGCTGTCGCCACTGGGCAAGACCCTGGCGATCGCCGAACGGCTGGACACGCTGGCCGGCGGGTTCGCCGCCGGGCTCAAGCCGACCGGCAACAAGGACCCGTTCGCGCTGCGCCGCAATGCATTGGGCCTGGCCAGGACGATCATCGAGAGCGGTTTCGATCTGGACCTCAATGCGCTGCTGGATCAGGCGCGGGAGCAAGTCGCCTTCGCCAAGACGATCCAGGTGGATAGGGATCGCCGGAAAGCCGCCAAAGAGGCCGGAACCCAGGGGGTAAAGGTGAGTGGCATCGAGGTTCCGGCCGGGGGAACGACCCTGGCTCAACGCGACGAACTCTACGACTTCATCCTCGAACGCCTGCGCGGCTACTACGCCGACAAGGATGTTCCCGCCACGCACTTCAACGCCGTGCTGGATCTGCGGCCTGCTTCGCTGAGCGATTTCGACCGCCGCATCGATGCCGTCGGCGAATTCAGCACGCTGCCGGAGGCCGAGGCGCTCGCCGCCGCCAACAAGCGCATCCGCAATATCCTGCGCAAGGCGGACACCGCCATCCCCGACCGCATCGACCCTGCCCTGTTGCAGGAACCGGCGGAAATGGAGCTGGCCGAAGCGGTGGCAAGCGCGATCGGCGAGGTCGACGGCGCATTGCATCGGCACGGCTATGTCGCCGCGCTCGGCCGCATGGCGCGCTTGCGGCCACAGGTCGATGCCTTTTTCGACAAGGTGATGGTCAATGCCGAGGACCCCGCCGTGCGCGCCAACCGGCTGGCCCTGCTGAACCAGCTGGCCGATCACCTGGGCAGCGTCGCGGCGATCGAACTGCTGTCCAACTGAGCGGGAATCCCGCTTTCTGCGCGTCGAACGGGAGCCGCGCCCAGCGCCGGCTCCCTTTTTTCGACTTCGCCGCATCCTGACGCGGACTGCGGCCCCAATACAGCACGGGGCCTGCGCCCATGAACCCGGCCCGGGTCCAGCGAAGCTATTCCGATCCCCGTCGGAAATCCGAACACAGGGTACTGATCGATCGCCTGTGGCCACGCGGCATCGGCAAGAACAAAGCGGTACTGGACGAGTGGATGAAGGTCGTCTCCGTCATCGCGCAAGCACGATTACGTGAACCGGTCCGCGCCTTTTGCGGCACGCACCGTGCCGCCTGTTCCCACCCTCAGGATGAACGGCGCGGCTAACAGAATCCACTGACTTCCCGTTATCCTGCGCACATGCGAATCCAGCCCCTCCTCTCGATCCTGGCGGCATCATGCCTGCTCGGCGCCGCCCCCGCATATGCGCGCGGCATCATCGACAAGGTCGTCATCCAGGGGCTGGACAAGGACGCCGACGCCGAGATCATCGAGAACATCGAGGCTTCGCTTTCGCTGTACACCAACCAGGACAAACCACAGGACGAGGCGCGCCTGGAATACCTGCTGCTGCAGGCGGAAAGCCAGGCGCGCGAGGCGCTGGAACCTTTCGGCTTCTACTCGCCGACGATCACCCTGGATACGCCGCGCAGCGACGACGACCACATCACCGTCACTGTGCATGTCGACAAGGGCGAGCCGGTGCGGGTACGCGAATCGCATGTCGCATTGACCGGCCCGGCCAAGTACGACCGCTACATGACCGGAGACCTCGAACATTTCGAGCCCGGTTCCGGCGAGGTGTTCAATCACGCCACCTACGAATCCAGCAAGAACGCCATCAGCCGCCGCCTCGGCGAACGCGGCTATTTCGATGCCGACTTCACCTCCCGCGAAGTGCGGGTGACGCGTGCCGACCACGCCGCCGACATCGACCTGGTGTGGGACAGCGGTGCGCGCTACAACATGGGTCCGCTGACCTTCAACCAGGATTATTTCCGGCCCAAGCTGCTGGACCCGCTGGTCGACTGGGAACAGGGCAGCTACTTCCACCAGGGCAAGCTGGACCGGCTGCGCGAATCGCTGATCAAGCTGGATTACTTCAGCGTCATCGACATCCAGACCCGCCCGGACGATGCGGTCGGTTACGAAGTCCCGATCGACGCGAATCTGACCCTGGCGCGGCGCAGTATCTATACCGCCGGTCTCAGCTACGGCAGCGAAAGCGGTACCGGTGTCCGGCTCGGCCTGGAGCGCCGCTATGTCAACGCCCGTGGCCACAAGCTCAATACCGAGCTGGACTACGCCCAGAACCGCAAGAGCCTGACCACCCAATACCGTATCCCCGCGTTCCGCTGGCTGGACGGCTGGTACGGTTTCGCGCTGAGCGCCTACGACGAACAGACCGACTACATCGATCTGCGCAATATCCGTTTCGTCGCCAGCCGCAGCGGCGAGGTCAATCATCATCTGACCGCCATCGCCTCCCTGAACGTGCTCCGCGAGCGCTGGAGCTACGATATGGACGCGAACACCGACAAGCGCATCTACGAATACGCCACGCTGATCTACCCCGAGCTCAGCGCCACCTACACCGATGTCGACGACCGCATGTTCCCGCGCCGCGGCTTCAGCGCCAACGCCTTCGTGCGCATCGGTACCCACTCCGACAGCGCCTTCGCCCAGGCCTGGATGCGACTGCGCTGGTTCCAGGGGCTGGGCGAGAGCAGCCGCCTGATCCTGCGCGGCGAAGGCGGCGCCACCTGGACCGAGGAACTGGTCGGCATGCCGCCCAGCGTCCGTTTCTTCGCCGGCGGCGACCAGAGCGTGCGCGGCTACGCCTTCCGCGAAGTCGGACCGCGCACGCCGCCGCCCGACAACTACGCGCTCGGCGCCAAGCACGTCATCACCGCCTCGGCCGAGTTCGAACACTATTTCAACAACGGCCCCTGGGGCGCGGCGGCATTCGTCGATGCCGGCGATGCCTTCGACAACATGCCGGATTTCCGCTTCGGCGTCGGCATCGGCGTGCGCTGGCGTTCGCCGATCGGCCCGGTGCGCATCGACATCGCCCACGGCCTGGATCATCCCGACTCGCAATTCCAGATCTACCTCAACATCGGGACCAACCTGTGACCGGAAACCAGCACGAAACCCCGTCCCCGGAAGCCGCCCCGTCGCCAGCCGCGAAACCGCGCCGGCGCGGAGGGATCTGGCGCTGGCTGGCAATCCTCGCGCTGTTGTTCGTGGCGGCCCTGACCGTCGCCGGTTACTGGCTGCTGCGGACCGAAAGCGGACGGGATTTCGCGTTGAACCAGGCCATGCCGCGCCTGCCCGCGGGCATGACGCTCGCCTGGAACGGAGCGGAAGGCGTCCTCACCGGACCGTTGACCCTGCACGATGTCGATCTGCACTACGACGACATCCATTTCACCGCGCAATACCTGCATCTGCAGCTGCGCCCGTCCGCGCTGCTGTACACCAGCCTGCGCCTGGACACGCTGGAATTGCGCAACGCCATGCTGGATATTCCCCAAAGCGAAGACAAGCCGTTCCAACTGCCGAGCTGGCCGGAAGGCGTGATGCCGCAGATCGATCTGCCACTGGAAATCCGCGCCGACAGCATCGCCGTCGACCAGTTGCGGATCACCCAGGTCGGCGAACCGATCATCGATATCCACAGCATCCGGGGCGGCGTCATCGTCGCCAGCGGCCGCCTGCGTGCGAACCGGCTCGATGTCTCCAGCGATCTGGGGCGTTTCACCGTCGACGGCGACTACCTGCCCGCGCGCAACTATCGCAGCGATCTGGTAGCGACCGCGGTATTTCCGGCACAGGCCGGCAAGGCACCGGCCCGCCTGGGACTGGTCGCACGCGGCAACCTGCGCAACATGAACATCGCGCTGGCGGGCACGGCACCGGCCCCTGTGCGGGTCACGCTGTCGCTGCAGGGCCGCGATCCCAAATGGCGGTTCGCCGCCGCCACCGAATCACTCGACCTGGGCCTGATCCTGCCGCCCAGTGCCGGCGGTTCACCGGCACCGATCGCCTTCGATCTCGCCGCCAGCGGCACCGCCGGCGACGCGTCATTACAGGGCAAACTCTCGCAAGGCGATCTCACCCTGGTCATCGCGCCATCGCACATCGTGCAGAAAGACCAAGTGCTGAGTTTCGAGCCGTTGCTCGTCGAAGCGTTCGGAGGCCGCACCACGCTCACCGGCACGGCCGGTTTCAACCAACCGGAAAATCCGAAATTCCAGTTGCTGGCCGAAGCCCAGGGCCTGCGCTTCGCCACCGCCAGCAATACCCCCGCCACTTCCGCCAGCAGCAACGCGCCTGCGCCGGCATCCGGTACGGCCGCCACCGCAGCGGCCCCCGCCGGAAGCCTGCCGATCGGAGTCGACGCCAAGCTGCAACTGGCCGGCACATTGAAGGACTGGACCGCAACCGGAGACTCCAGACTGAGCCGTGGCGAAGACGAAGCCACGTTGACCCTCGCCGTGCAGGGCAACGATCAACGCGCCGACATTCGCACGCTGCATGCCGTGATGCCCACCGGCACCCTGGATGTCGGCGGCGAGCTCGGCTGGTCGCCGGCGTTGGACTGGAAACTCGATGCACGGCTGAAGGGCTTCGACCCGGGTTATTTCGCACCGGGATGGAATGGCAGCATTTCCGGCCTGATCGTGACGCAGGGACGGGCCAACCTCAACGGTGGCTTCGACGCTGACCTGAAACTGTCCGGCCTCGCTGGCCAGGTCCGCGAACGCGTGCTCGGCGGGCAGGGCGAATTCCAGCTGCGTGGAGAGGGAGGCGAAGGCCAACTGGACCTGCGCCTGGGCGACAGCCATTTGCAGGCGCAGGGCAAGTTCGGTCAACGCCTGGATATCAAGGTCGACCTGCAGCCGGTCGATCTGCACGATTTCTTCCCGCAGCAAGCCGGCGCCTTGCAGGGACATGTCCGCATCACCGGCGATCGTGCCGCACCGGATCTGAGCGCCGACCTGAGCGGCAGTGGTCTGCGCTGGGACGGTTATCAGGCGCAGACCCTAAGCTTGAATGGCCATTTGCCCTGGCATGGCGATGGCGGCAACATCACGCTGACCGGCGGCGCGATCACCGCCGGCATTCCCATCAGCTCGCTGCGCCTGAATGTCGCCGGCGCGGTCGAAAACCCGCGCGTGAATACCGAGGCCAACAGCGGATACGGCTCGGTGGCGTTGTCAGGACATGCGCGCGGCTCCGGCTCCAACTGGCAGGGCGCGCTCGAATCCCTGCAGATCACGCCGATGCGCGGCGAGCCCTTGCGTCTGCGCGAAGCGGCCGCGTTCCGCATCGCCGGCGACGATTTCCGCCTGGATAATGCCTGCTTGATGTCCTCCGGTTTCAGCCTGTGCGCGCAGGCCAACTGGCCGGGCCAGGGATTGACGGTCAAGAGCGAGGATCTACCGCTGTCGCTGGCGCAGCCGTGGATGCCAAAGAACGAAGGCCGCAACATGACCTTGCGCGGCAACCTGACCCTCGATGGCAGCGTCAGGCCTGTCACTGGGGGAGGCATCCAGGGACAACTGCGCATCGCATCTCCCGATGGCGGACTGCGCCTGGGCGACCGCACCCGCCGCGAACTGCTCCGCTACGACAATTTCAGCTTCAACGCCGAATTCGATCCGCAGAGCATCAGGAGCCGCCTCGGCATCGGCTTCAAAGGCGACGGCTACATCGATGCCCGCGCCGATACCGGCTGGGACGAATACTCGCCGTTGCAGGGCGAGGTCTACATGTACATGTCGCAATTGTTCTGGCTGGAGCTGGCTTCGCCCGATCTGGTGCGTCCGCGCGGCATCGTGCGCGGCCATGTGGGCCTGCGCGGCACCCGCGGCCAGCCGGCACTGAACGGGCAATTGCTGCTGGAAGACTTCACCGGCGAATTCCCCGCCCTGGGCCTGAACTTCAGCGAAGGCAAGGGCAGCCTGGATGCACAACCGGACGGTTCGGCGCGAATCGCCGCGTCGCTGAAATCCGGGGAAGGCACCCTCAACGTGGACGGCCAGTTATCCTGGTACGGCGATGCCGCCCCGCTGCATCTGAACATCCGCGGAGAGAACGTACTGGTCTCCAACACCCACGAACTGCGCGCGGTCGCCAATCCTGATCTGCAATTCAGTTTCGCCGGCAAGAACACCATGGTGCTGCGCGGCGGCGTCACCATTCCCAGTGCCGATATCGATCTGGAACGCCTGGACCGGGGCACTTCCACCTCCGCGGACGTGGTCGTGACCGATCCAGTCGATCCGGAGAAAGAAGCCAGCTCGCCGCTGGACCTGGATCTGGATGTCATCGTCGGCGAGGTCGATCGCAACGGCTTCAGCAACGTCAAGATCAACGGCTTCGGCCTGAAAGGCATGCTCGACGGAAAGATACATGTCCGTGCGCGGCCGGGCCACGAGATGAGCGCCACCGGCGTGCTCAATGTCGCCGGCAAATACACCGCTTACGGGCAGGAATTGCAGATCAGCCGCGGACAGCTGACCTGGAGCAACAACTCCATTTCCGATCCGCGCGTCAATCTCCGCGCCGAGCGCCAGGTCAGCGATATCACCGCCGGCATCGATGTCACCGGCAATGCGCAGAATCCGCGCGTGCAGGTCTGGTCGAACCCGGCGATGCAACAGTCCGAAGCACTGGCCTATCTGATGCTGGGCCGCAGTCTGGAAGGCGTCTCCGGTTCGCAGGCACAGCAGGTCACCGCCGCCTCCGCCGCGCTGTCGGCCGGCAGCAGCCTGCTGGCCGCGCAACTGGGCGCCAAGCTCGGCTTCGACGATGCCGGCGTCAGCCAATCGCGTGCGCTGGGCGGGTCGGTGGTCGGCGTCGGCAAATATCTTTCGCCCAGACTGTACGTGGGCTACGGCGTCTCGATGGTCGGCGCCGGCCAGGTGGTGATTCTCAAATACCTGCTGCAAAAAGGCTTTGACGTGGAAGTCGAATCCAGTACGGTCGAAAACCGCGGCTCGATCAACTGGCGCAAGGAGAAATGACCCGCGCGCATTGATGTCATCCGGCAACGACGCAACGGCATCGATCCAACCAATCCAACCTTCGCCCTGAATGGATATTCCGTCAGGGCGATTCTATTTCCGCGGATGAATCGGTATTGTCGCAGCCTGACAGCTTCAAGGATATAACTGACCAGTTATTGAATTGTTCATATGGCAGATACTCCCTGCTTGAACCGTATGGAACAAAGCGAACAAACAGCCATGAATCGTCTCGCGCATTCTCCACATCAACGGTCATTCCCTATTCCGCAAAGCACAACCCGCCCAATCCGTGACCGCGACGTGTCATCCGCATGCCTAAGGAAAACTTCGAATCGAATCCCATCGTCCTCACAATTTCCTGAATGTGGATGCCGGCGACAGGCCGGATTTCCCGGTGCTGTCGGCCCCATATGCGTTCGCCGGTTTTACAGGATGACCCGCCCGGCAGCGGCATGATCGCTTGTCCACTTGACACAGCCATCCAGATAGCCTATCAATCGACTCTATCAGGAGACGGCCCGCCTCGACCGGCCGCAGGCATATGGGGATTCTTATGCAAAAAG
>JAISFF010000010.1 GCA_031263725.1 Lysobacteraceae bacterium
TTGCGGTGCAAGGCAAACTGGACGCGCTGGACATGAAGCGAGCCGTGCTACTTGGCGCACAAGCGGCTGCCACCCCGGAGCAGGAGAGTTTCCAGCAACTGGCCAGCATCAACCGCGAGTTGGAGCGACAGCGGGAACAGGAACGGCCACTGGCCCAGCGGAGAGGGCAGGATGACCCGACCCAGGGTGGGCCGAAGATGGGTTGATCCAACGGTAATCTACAAGCGGTCCGGAAAAGAGGTTCTTGCGTGAAACAGGGATATGGATTCCCGGACATCCCGGAAAATCCAAATGCTTTCCAAATTCCAAGCAGCCCATGTCTGGGGGCAACAACCTAACCGCTTCATATTAATGCGGCATCGAAGTAGAGAGTAAGGCAGTGTCCGGGTGCCTTGCCGCGAGCCGTCAGGCACGGCGGAAACCGCGTCATGTGCCTCGCGGCTTGGCCCGATGCGTGGCGGTGGCGGCCCACGGATCATCCGGCCACGGATGCTTGGGATAGCGCCCTTTCATTTCCTTTTTCACTTCCGGATAGGTGCGTTCCCAGAAGCCTTGCAGGTCCTGCGTGACCTGCAGGGGGCGCCCGGCCGGCGACAGCAGGTGCAGCGTCAGTGGAATCCGGTTGTCGGCGATGCGCGGCGTATCGGCGAGTCCGAACAGTTCCTGCAGTTTGACCGCCAGTACCGGCGGCTCGGGCCGACCTTCGGCATCGATCGTGTATTCGATGCGTCGTTCCATGCCCGAAGGCACGCGGATGCGGATGGGCGTGAGCGTATCGATCTGTTGCCGTTGCGGCCATGACAATCGCGATTCCAGCGCCTCGGACAATTCCTCCTCGCTCAGCGCCTCAAGCCGGGTCTTGCCGGCGAAGGCGGGCCGCAGCCAGTCGTCCAGCGTATCCAGCAACGCGGCGTCGGACAGATCCGGCAGTTCCGGGTCCGGCAGCCAGTACCGCAGACCCTGCGCGCGCGCGCGCCATTGCCGCAGCGGTTCGCTCCAGGGCAGCGCCGGCAGACCGAGTTCGCGCACCGCGTCGGACAGTGCTTGCGCTGCCTGTGCCGGATCGGGCCGGCCCGCGGGCCGGCTGCTCAATACGATGCGGTCGAAACGCGATTCGTGGATGCGGACCAAGGCGCGCTGCGCCGTATCCCAGCGCGTCGTGTCGGCATCGACGAATCGCTCGGGAAAATCCCGGCGCAGCCGTTTTTCGTCGACGGGCGCCGCGCGCAGGATCAAGGCGTCCTTGGCCTCGTGGCGCAATTCGGCGATGACCAGCCAGGGTTCGCCGAATACCGCGCTGTCGTCGAACAATCGCGCACTGCGTCCATTGGCCAGCAGATAGCGGCGGGGGGCCTGTGGATGTTGTGTGGCGATGCGATCGGGAAACGCATGCGTCAGCAGATCGCCGAGCGCGTGCGCTTCAACCGCATCCGGCGGCACTTTTTCGCTGCGCAGGCGTCGCCGCCATTGCCTGGCGGCAACATCGATCGCGGCCAGCGCCGAACGGCTGGCATCGGCGGGCGCGCGTCCCCGACGGAATGCGGCCAGTGCCCGCCAGCGCGCGGCCAGCGCATCGCCGTCGCCATGCAACGGATCGCGTGCTTCGATCAACGCGGCGAGATCGCAGGCCAGAGCGAGTTCCTCGGGCCGCGCCGACAGCAGCATCGCCGCCAGTCGCGGCTGGGTGCCCAGCTTCAGCATGCGCTTGCCCAGCGCAGTAATATGGCGATCGCCATCGAGCGCACCGAGTCGTTGCAGCAGGTCGCACGCCGCCGCCAGCGCGCCGGCCGGAGGCGAATCGACGAAGCGCAGCCGGTCGCTGCCCCATGCCGCCAGTTCCAGCGCCAGCGCCGACAACTCGACCTGCAGGATTTCCGGCCGGCGCTGCGCTTCGAGCCGTTGCGATTGCGGCCAGAGGCGATAGGCCCAGCCATCGGCGATACGGCCGGCGCGGCCGGCGCGCTGGTCGGCCGAGGACTGCGCGATGGCGACGGTTTCCAGGCGGGAGAAACCGCTGCTCGGATCGTAGCGGGGTTCGCGCGCGAGTCCGGAATCGATGACGACGCGCACGCCGGGCAGCGTCACCGAGGATTCGGCGACATTGGTGGCGAGCACGACGCGGCGGCGGCCATCGGTATCGGCCTGCAGCACGCGCGCCTGCTGCTCGATCGGCAGCTCGCCGTGCAGCGTCACCAGATCGGCCTGCGCCTCGGCGCCGGCATCGGCCAGCGAGGCCTGTACGCGCGCGATCTCGCGCTGGCCGGGCAGGAACGCCAGCACATCGCCGGGATGCTGCCGCAGGCCCTGCTCGACCGCGCGCCGCGTCTGCGCTTCCAGGCTTTCGTCGCGGCGCGCGGGAAAATGCGCGATCCGCACCGGAAAGCCCCGGCCCTCGCTGCTCAGGCGCGGCGCATCGAGGAATTGCGCCAGACGCGCGCCGTCCAGCGTCGCCGACATCACCACGATGCGCAGGTCCTCACGCAGCTGCGATTGCACATCCAGCGCCAACGCCAGACCCAGATCGGCGGAAAGATGCCGTTCGTGGAATTCGTCGAACAGCAGCGCGCCGATGCCTTCCAGCAGCGGATCGTCCTGGATCATCCGGGTCAGGATGCCTTCGGTCACCACTTCGATCCGGGTCCGGTCCGAGACCTTGTTCTCGAAGCGGATGCGGTAGCCCACCGTTTCGCCGGGAGATTCGCCGCACTGCCTGGCCATGAAGGCGGCGGCGCTGCGGGCGGCGACCCGGCGCGGTTCCAGCAGCACGATCTTGCGGCCCTGCAGCCACGGCGCATCCAGCAGCGCCGGCGGCACCTGCGTGGTCTTGCCCGCGCCCGGCGGCGCTTCCAGCACCAGTCGGGCATGGCCGCGAAGGGCCGTCCTGATCTGTGGCAGCAGGGGATCGATCGGAAACGTGGGGCGGGAAACATTCACCGGCGCAGTTTAACGGGCGCGTCCACGGCCGTCAGCGAGATGCGCGGAAACCGATTGATCCCCTTTTCCAAAGGTCGCGCGTTTACCCGACAGCGCCGAATGCCGTCGCTTCGATCAAGCAGCGCTTCAGACGGATGTGTCCGGGATCGGACGGCCGGTCAGCGTGACCTACAAGGCCGACATCTTCCAGAACACCGGCATCGACTGGAGCCGTATCGGGCTGACGCTGTCGACGGGCAATCCATCGCGTGGCGCGCAGGTGTCCGGCAAGGCCGCGGTGAATTTCCATGACTCGTTTGTCGGGCTGGGCGACATCACGCTGGCGAACATCAAGAAAGGGCCGGATCTTTCGCTGCGACGCGACATGCTGACCCTGGAGCAGGAAGACCGACGCTGGGGGCTGATCGCCGACCCGCTTTCGGCGTTCCCATAGCGGGATTCGGCGATCATTCCCAATGGGGTTGGCCAGTCGGCGCGGAATCTCGAAAGTCCCCGTCTCCGCCTCTAGAATGGCGCGATGAAACTGATCGATATCGGCGCCAATCTCACCCATGACAGCTTCGACCGCGACCGTGCCGCGGTTCTCGAACGCGCACGCGCCGCCGGCGTGACGCGCATGATCGTGACCGGCGCCAGCCGCGAACACTCGCCCAAGGCGCTGGAGCTGGCACAGCGCTATCCCGGCGTGCTGTATGCCACGGCGGGCGTGCATCCGCATCATGCGGTGGAGTACACCGCCGAGTGCGACGCGGAGATACGGGCCTTGCAGGAACATCCGGAGGTGGTCGCGGCAGGCGAATGCGGATTGGATTATTTCCGTGATTTCTCGCCGCGGCCGGCGCAGCGCAAGGCGTTCGGGATGCAGTTGCAGATCGCGGCGGAGAACGGCAAGCCGCTGTTCCTGCACCAGCGCGACGCGCATCCCGATTTCATGGCGATGATGAAGAGCTTCAATGGCCGGCTGGGGCCGGTGGTGGTGCATTGTTTCACCGGCACGCGCGCCGAACTGTTCGACTACCTGGACCAGGACTGGCACATCGGCATCACCGGTTGGTTGTGCGATGAGCGTCGCGGCCAGCATTTGCGCGAGCTGGTACCGCATATCCCGGCGGAGCGGCTGATGATCGAGACCGACGCGCCCTATCTGCTGCCGCGCAATCTCAAGCCGATGCCATCCGACCGGCGCAACGAACCGGAATTCCTGGCGCATATCGTCGAGGAGCTGGCGCGCGATCGCAACGAAGAGGTCGCGATAACGGCCGCACGCACCACCGCGACCGCGCAGGCGTTCTTCCGCCTGTCCGATGTCGATTGAAACCGGATGACGCTATGACCAGCCCGGCGGATCAGTCCGTGGCGGGATCGCGGATAGAGCGTGTCATGAACTTTGGAAAAGAGTCACGGCATTTCCAAGCATCAGCAGCGTGAACCCCACGAAATGAAATCCGATCAAGGTTTCAGGTACCGGTTCCGTATCCGGAGCGGCCGGAGCAGGCTCGGGCATTGCCGGTGTTTCGGCATCGGGCCTGAATACCGGGCGCGATGGACACGCTTCACTTGAGTCGTGGTTGTCGAGCGCGGGACTCGTTTCGCCCCGACCGGATGATGGAATCCTGGCGTGGCGGCTGGGAGGCAGGCGGTGGCCGTAGCGGTTACGAGCGCGGGATGAAGACCGGCCTGGGTCCTTCGGGCTGGGTTGGCAGGGAAATCGAAGGCTGCCCCTTCGGGGGCGGTTCCGACCTAGCATCTTCCGTCGGCCGCCCGGGACGCTGCGGTTTGTCGTTGCCCCCGTTCGAGGGCCGTGACGGGCGATCATCGCGATTCCGGTCGCGATCCCTTCCCCTGTCTCCGCCTCTGTCACGGTCCCGGCCATGATCCCGGCCTCTGTTCCGTGATAGAGGTGGCCCATGATCGTGGCCGCCGCTATAGCCGCCATCGTAATAGTAATCGTCGTAATAATCGCCGGAATATCCGTAATCGCTGGACAGAAAATCGGCGAAGGAAGCGCATCCGCTTAACGGCAACAGTGTTGCCATGACGACGCAGATTCGGAACATGCGCATGTTGGGATCTCCTGTTTCTGATGGATTGTTGTCCCGGCTGGCAAGGAAGCGAAACGCTTCGGACAGCGCTTGGGCAACCGGCTCAAGCTGTATTAACGGCTGTCCGGGTTTGTCGTTGACCCGTCAGAACCAGGGGAAGGGAGATTCATTAATGGGGTACTCTTTCGCCATGATTGCGCTGTCCCCGATCGAGACGATTGCATCCGGTGCCATAGATGGGTGGCGTCGCTCGTGGGTGTTTGTCGCCGGGCATGTGGCGACTGGCGCGCTTCCGATATGGTCCAGTCCGAACGTGGCCGGACATCCGCCGGCGGCAGCGATGAAAGCCGGATGGGAGGCGCGATGCCGGTGATGACAGGCAAGCGGCGCTGGGGATGGTTCGGCTGGCTTTGGCGTCTGTCGCTGCTGTTGCTGGCGTGGCTGCTCGGCGTGGCGGTCCATGTCATCTGGGTCGGCCATCGGGACCAGGCTGTTCCGGCCGATGCCATCGTGGTGCTGGGCGCGGCCGCCTACGATGCGCGGCCTTCGCCCGTGTTCGAGGAACGCATCCGCCACGGCGTGGACCTGTACCGTCAGGGCTATGCGCCGAAGCTGATCTTCACCGGCGGTTTCGGCAACGGCGCCCGCTTCGCCGAATCGCAGGTGGCCCGGCGCTATGCGGAACGGCATGGCGTCGATGCCGATGCGATCCTGATCGAGACGGTGTCGCGCACCACCTGGGGCAACCTGGTCGAGGCCCGCAAGCTGATGCGCGCCAATGGCATCCACCGCATCATCATCGTCAGCGATCCGCTGCACATGGCGCGCGCGTTGCGACTGTGTCGCGAACTGGATATCGATGCGGTCGCTTCGGCGACGCCGAGCACGCGCTTCCGCAGTATCCGCAGCAGTTGGCGGTTCCTGCTGCAGGAGGTTTATTTCTTTCACCGCGATTTGCTGATGCAAAGCACATGATGCGCCGGCGAAAAACCACCCCGTGCCGTGAAGATGGCGTTACCTGCCACGCATGACGGATTCCGTTCGTGGCCGTATGACCGGTCCCGCAATGTTTCCGGTCATCAACATCTGAAGGATCGAGATGACCCTGAACCTGTCTTTCGTGGCGCTGACGCAGTACCCGCCGCTTTCGGTCATGTCGGATGGTTTTCGGAATATTCTTCGATGACCGGCGGATTCAACCGCATGCTGCGGCTCGTCCTGTGCGGCCTGCCGTGGTTGCTCGCGGCCGCGGGCGCAAGCGCGGTTCCCGTTGCCGATCTGCGCGAAGTCGAGGAAGTGCGTGGACCGCCGCCGTTCTGCGATGGGAACGCCTGCGGCCGGAACGGGCGCAGCACGCTGACGAAGCCGGCATGGGCATGCGAATTGAGCCGGATCGACGATGCGGTGCCGCCGTCGGTGCAACAGGCGTACCTATGGCGCGAATACGGCGGTGGGCGCAATTGTCTCCGCCGGCCGGCCGCGTCTTTAGATGTGATCGGCTATCTCGGTGAGCCCCAGGGACACACTATTGAAAGACTTGCCGGAAACGCGACCTGCCCATGATGGCGGGCACCACGCCGGATTCTGATCCGCCCGTGCGACAGTGAAGCCAGCGAGTCCACTTCAGCAAACGTTCTTTTGCTGGCGGTGAGCCCGATAGTGGAGTCCAGCATCGCCGATGCCAAGCGTGGCAGTCGATGTTTCCCGATTGTCCGCGGCGGCGGCGGTCATGGAATCCGATGCCGGGAAACGGGATATCCGTCCTGCCCGCGTCGGTTTCAACGTTGCTTCGGTACCCTGATCAGGCGCGTACCGCTGAGACGGTCATGCCAGGTCAGACGGTCCCGATCGATCCAGGCCCACCAGAACCCCAGCCCTCCCAGCAGCAGGGACAGGGTCGCCGCCGCGTAGCGCTTCCACAGGGCGTTGCGTGCCGGAACCCGTCCATCGGCATCGCACAGATGCAGCCGCCAAGGCCGCATGCCCAATGTCTGTCCGCCGCGCCGCCAGCTCAGTGTCGCGTACAACCCGGTGACCAGCCAGCAGCCCAGCCACAGCAGCCACTGCCACGGGCTGAAAGGCGGGATGTTCTCGCGTGCGGCGTGTCCGCTCATCGAGTAGACGACGGTGAACGCGACCGATACCAGCATCCACAGCGCCACGACCGGGAAGGCGTCATACAGCAGCGACAGCAAGCGCCAGCCGATCAGGGCCTTGGGAGCAGGGACGGTGTTCGGGCCGGAAGGGAGGGATTGCGGTTTGCTCATCGTCGAAAGCATAGCCGGTTGTGTCGCCGGACTCGCACCGGAGCGTTATCCTGAGCATCGATGAAAGCCCGTACGCCTGCCGAGCGCCGCCAGAGTATCCAGCATCTGCCGCCATTGCGGGATGCGGATACGGCTTCGATCCAAGCGTTCCTGGATGCGGTCTGGGCCGAGAAGGGCCTGGCCCGGCAGACGCTGGACAGCTACCGCCGCGATCTCGAAGGACTGGCGCGCTGGCGCGACGGCCGTGGCGGCGGTCTGGCGGGAGCGGATCGCGAGGGACTGTTCCGCTACCTGGCCTGGCGCACGCAGCAGGGCTATTCCCCGCGCAGCAATTCGCGGCTGCGTTCGACCTTGCGCGCGTACTACGCGCATCTGTTGCGCCGTGGCGAACGCAACGACGATCCCAGCGCGCTGATCGATCCGCCCAAGTCGGGACGCGGCCTGCCCAAGGCGCTGACCGAAAGCCAGATCGATGCTTTGCTGGCCGCTCCCGATCTCGGCGGCCCTGAAGGTCTGCGCGATCGCGCCATGCTGGAGCTGATGTATGCCGCCGGCCTGCGCGTCAGTGAGCTGGTCGGCTTGCCCGCCAATGCGGTCAATCTGCGCCAAGGCGTGCTGCGCGTCACCGGCAAGGGCGGCAAGGAACGGCTGGTGCCGCTGGGCGAGGAATCGCAGTACTGGCTGGAGCGTTATCTGGCCGAGTCGCGTCCGCTGCTGACCGGCGGCAAGGCCGTACCCGCAAGCGCGGCCGGCGGACAGGTGCCGTTGTTCATCAACGGCGCGCGACACGCCTTGAGTCGCCAGGATTTCTGGCATCTGGTCAAACGCAGCGCCGCCGTTGCCGGGGTCGATCCGGCCAAGATCAGTCCTCACGGTCTGCGCCACAGCTTTGCCACTCACCTGCTCAATCACGGCGCCGATCTTCGCGTCCTGCAATTGCTGCTCGGCCACGCCAGTCTTTCCACGACCCAGATCTACACCCTGGTCGCCCGTGAACACCTGCAGCGCCTCCATCAGAAACACCACCCGAGAGGGTGAGGCGTCGCGCTCAGCGAGCATTGCTCGCTGCGACGCCGAACGCCCGGCCATGGATGGCCGGGCCGGACGATCCGGAGCCGATGATGCGCCGCCACGGAAGGCATGGAGAAATTCGAATGATTGACCACGCTCAACAAACACAGCTCGCCGCATCGCCGAACACGCGGTCATGAATATCCGGATCGGACCGCAATGTGCATTTCAATTTCCGTGCTCGACCTCACGTCCTTCGGCAGGAGAGATCAAAATGAAGCGCCCGTTCTCGATGCGATAGTCTTTCCGGGAATGGAGCCGTTTGATTGGCTGTTCCAGTCTGTCGCCGATTTCGCCGCCATCCACAATATCGTGGGTCTGGATCACGTAGCAGTCGATATGGACGGTTTCAGGGTCGATGACGAAGTCGGAATACTTCTGCATCTCCTCGTAGGAGAAGCGGCTGTCGAGCAGCAGAGCGTCTGTCGGCCCACCCGCGCCGTCGTAGCCGATCAACAGCGTGTTCAGCAGCGGCGTATCGGATTCGCCGATGCCTTCGTATACGACCAGTCTGTAGGTATAGCCTCCCGCTTCGAAATGGCCTGCTTCGTAATAGGCGGTATCCGTATCGACGGTGTTCTTTCCGAAGTGATCGCCTTTGATCGAAACCGCGGTTTCGTGGGCGTCGAAATGAACGGTATGCGTCCGATACTCGGGCAGCAGGCGCGTCTCCGATGTTTCCGGATTCTCGGAATAGAACTTCGGAATCCGACTGGAGAGGAGCGGGAGCCGCAACGCCACGCTTGCCGCATGTCGGTCGTCCGCCACGGCGGGTGCACAGAGGAATGAAAGCGCGATCAGTAGCAGCGTCCTGGAATATGATGCCGTTTTCATTGTCAGGTTCGTTTCCGTTTCAAGCGGTATTGATGGACTGGGTCAATTCCGCGCCAGCAGGGTTTTCTTGAAATCCCGGAATGCCTTGCCAAACACGTTGTACGGATAATCCCGTAGCAGCTTGACCAGCCAGTAAAGCGTCAGGCTGTTGATCGCGAGCAGCAGCAAGACCGAAAACCCGAACGGCCATCCGTTGTTGTCGCGCAGCTTGACGAGGTCGTTGATGATGCCGGAGTCGGGATCAAGATAGTTTCCGATGAATTCCGCATCGAAGCACAGCTGATAGCAGAAATGCAGACTGTGCATGTACATGAAGATGCCGAGCACGATCATCAGATATTTCTCGAAGATCGGGCGTTTCACGTGCGGACTCAGTGCGCAATAACAGAACAGCATGGCGCCCATCAGTTCGCCCGCGTGGCCCATGATGTCGAAGATCGATCTGAACCAGGCGCCGTTGAGCAATGGTGGCAGATACGCCATCCAGAACAGCACCATGATCAGTGGCAGGCGCCCTTGGTGCGCTTTCACCCAGCGCCGGCAATAGACGCCGAGCAGCCCCAGAAGAGCCAGACGCAGCAGCCAGAAGGGCCCAAAGTACATGGTATAGCCGCCGCCGTGGACGAAATTGAAAACCGGAATCGCCGGATAACCGAATGCCCAGGCCGCGCCGGCATGACCGAGTTCGTGCACGAATACCGAGTAATACCCGAACATGTAGCGGACAAGCGGCAGCGAGAAAATCGCCAGATTGGCGATGGCTCCCACCAGCAGCAGATGCTTCGGTTGCGGTTGCAGATGATGCTTGCCGGGTTGTATCGCTTGCATGATCGGATCCGTGTCGGGTGACGCCGGCGCATCCGTTCGGGCGGATGCGCCGTTTCGGCGGAAGAGTTTCCCGTGTCACGCTTGCGAGCGGTCGACGCGCCACCTGGGCGTGAGGACCCGGAAGGGTGATTGCGAGCGGCCTCCCCTTTGGCCGTTGGGAAACAGGATAGCGGCTTGCGGGCATCAATTCAGCCGGGCCGGCCGCAGTGTGACAGCGGCGGTGGAAATGGCCGGCTTGCGGTTTCGCCTGAATGAAACTTGGCTGGCCCCGGCTGGGAAACGCGGCGCTCGGATCGAATTTACGCCATGAAAAGCCTCGGCTGGCGGCGATGTGCGACAATTCACGCACTTTGTTTCCCGGATTCATCCATGTTCCGCTTGCTCGTCACCGCCCTGCTGGGGGTTTTCAGTCTTTCCGCCTGCGCGCAGTCATCCGTTCCGTCCGCCGCCGCGCCGCCCGCCAACGATGCCGGCGCCGAACAGCGGGTGTGGAACGCGCTGAAGGAGATTTCACCGCAGTTCCAGCCCAGCTATATCGGCGCGGCGGCGTTCCCGGGTTTCCAGGAAGTGCTGATCGGCGGCCAGCTGCTGTATGTCTCCAACGACGGCCGCTATCTGTTGCAGCAGGCGCAGCCGATCGATCTGCAGGCGCGCGCGCCGGTGGTCAGCACCGGCCTGATGAACTATCGCCGTTCGCAACTGGCGGAAGTGCCGGCCAGCGACCGCATCGTTTTCGCGCCGGCCCATCCGCGCTACACCATCAGCGTCTTCACCGATGTCGAGTGCGGTTTCTGCCGCAAGCTGCATCAGGACATTCCCGAGCTGAATCGCCGCGGCATCGCGGTCGAATATCTGGCGTTCCCGCGCCTCGGCCTGTCCAGTCCGGATTACCGCGAGATGGTCTCGGTCTGGTGCGCCAGCGACCGCAAGCAGGCCCTGACCGACGCCAAGAGCGGCAAGCCGGTCGCCGACGCCACCTGCGAGAACCCGGTGGCGCGCGAGTACGAGATCGGCCAGCGCATGGGCATCACCGGCACGCCGGCGATCTTCGCCCCGGACGGCACCCTGATGGGCGGCTATCTGGAGCCGGGCCCGCTGGAGCAGATGCTGCAGCAACGCGCCGCTGCCACGGCCGGCGAAAGCCGCTAAGGGCTCCATTCAGGGAACCCGTTGCGGCCCGCCGGTGTCCGCTACAATGACGGGCCCTTTTCCTAGGCTTGGCTGGACATGATCGTCCTTGAGGGTGCGGCAGCTTTTTCCCTGTTCCGCCGCGCGCGGCTCGAAACCCGGTTGCATGCCTTGGTGGAGGGCGTCCGTATCGAGGGCGCCTGGCATGTCTACTTCGTACAGGCGGACGCGACGGTCGACAAGGCCGCGCTGGAACGCATCCTGCAGGCCGGAGTCACGCATCCGGCACAGGCCGCCGATACTTGGTCGTGCTTCGTCCTGCCGCGCCGCGGCACCCGTTCGCCGTGGTCGAGCAAGGCCACCGAACTGCTGCGGGGCGCGGAGCTGCCGGTCACGCGCGTCGAGCGCGGCATCCGCATTGATCTGAGCGGTTGTCCCGCCGCTGCGGAACTGCGCAGGCGGATACTGGCGCAACTGCACGATCCGATGACGCAGTCGGTCTACGACCGCCTGGATCAGGCCGAACGCCTGTTCGATGGGCAGCCGCGCGGGCGGATCGAGTGGATCCCGCTGGATGCGCTGGAAGCGGCCAATGCGCGCCTGGGACTGGCGCTGGCGGCGGACGAGATCGACTATCTGCGTGCGCGCTATGCCACGCTGGGCCGCGCGCCTTCGGACGCCGAGCTGATGATGTTCGCGCAGGCGAATTCGGAACATTGCCGGCACAAGATCTTCAACGCCAGCTGGACCATCGACGGCAAGGAGCAGGCGCATTCGCTGTTCCAGATGATCCGGCACACCCACAAGCAGACACCGCAGTACACGCTGTCCGCGTACAGCGACAACGCGGCGGTGGTCGAAGGTTATTCCGCCGCGTGTTTCCGCGCCCGTCCCGATGGCGCTTATTGCAGCGAGCCGGTCAAGACCACCGCATTCTGCATCAAGGTCGAAACGCACAACCATCCCACCGCGATCTCGCCATTCCCGGGCGCCAGCACCGGCTCCGGCGGCGAAATCCGCGATGAAGGCGCGACCGGGCGGGGCGGCAAGCCCAAGGCCGGCCTGTGCGGCTTTTCGGTATCGCATCTGCGCATTCCGGCGCTGCCGCAGCCCTGGGAAGACGCCGGCCGCGATGCGCCGCGCGCACTGAATCCGCGCATGGCCTCGGCGCTGGAGATCATGACCGATGGCCCCCTGGGCGCGGCGGCGTTCAACAACGAATTCGGCCGGCCCAATCTGCTGGGTTATTTCCGCAGCTTCGAGCTGCCGGAAAGTCCGGGCCTGACCCGGGCCTACGACAAGCCGATCATGCTCGCCGGCGGTCTCGGCGCGCTGGACCGGATCCAGGTCGAGAAGCGCAATCTGCGGCCGGGCGACGCGGTGATCGTGCTCGGCGGGCCATCGATGCTGATCGGCCTGGGCGGCGGCGCGGCCAGCTCGGTGGCCTCCGGCGACAGCAGCGCGGATCTGGATTTCGCCAGCGTCCAGCGCGACAACCCGGAAATGCAGCGCCGTTGCCAGGAGGTCATCGACCGCTGCGTGGCGATGGGCGAGGACAATCCTATCGTCAGCATCCACGATGTCGGCGCGGGTGGCCTCTCCAATGCGATCCCCGAATTGCTGCACGACTCCGGTGTCGGCGGCGTCATCGATATGGCGGCGGTTCCCTGCGACGATCCGTCGCTGTCGCCGATGCAGCTATGGTCCAACGAATCGCAGGAGCGTTATGTGCTGGGCATACCGCAGGAACGCCTGGCCGAATTCGCCGCGCTGTGCCGGCGCGAGCGTTGTCCGTTCGCGGCGGTCGGCGTGGCGACCGCGGCCCGGCATCTGACGGTCGGATACGGCGCCAGGCCGGGCATCGCGGTCGATTCGCTGCCGCAGCCACCGGCGATCGATCTGCCGATGGACGTGCTGTTCGGCAAGCCGCCGAAGATGCATCGCAATGTGGCACATCCGGCCGCGCCGCGCTGGAGCGAGCTGGATACCCAGGCGCTTGATCTGGCGGAGGCCGGACGGCGCGTGTTGGCGCACCCGACCGTTGCCGCCAAGCAGTTCCTGATCACCATCGGCGATCGTACGGTCGGGGGTCTGACCGCGCGCGATCAACTGGTCGGCCCGTGGCAGTTGCCGGTCGCCGACTGCGCGATCACGCTGGCCGGTTTCGAGGGCCATGCGGGCGAGGCGATGGCGGTCGGCGAGCGTGCGCCGCTGGCGCTGCTGGACGCGGCGGCTTCGGCGCGGATGGCGGTGGGCGAAGCGATCACCAATCTGTGCGCGGCTCCGGTGGAGTCGCTGGAGCGGATCAAGCTGTCCGCGAACTGGATGGCGGCCGCCAACCATGCTGGCGAAGGCGCATTGCTGTATGCCGCGGTCAAGGCGGTCGGCCTGGAGCTGTGCCCGCAACTGGACCTGAGCATTCCGGTCGGCAAGGATTCGCTGTCGATGCAGGCGCAATGGAATGCGGACGGCGAGACGCAGAAGTCGGTATCGCCGGTATCGCTGATCGTTTCGGCATTCGCGCCGGTGGCCGATGTGCGCGAGCAGCTGACGCCGCTGCTGGTGCGCGAAGACGATACCGAGCTGTGGCTGATCGGCCTGGGCGGCGGCAAGCAGCGGCTGGGCGGTTCGATTCTGGCGCAGTGTCATCCGCGGGCGGATGGCGCGCCGGCGTTCGGCGGCGAGGCCCCGGATCTGGACGATCCGCAACGCTTGCGTGGTTTCTTCGAACTGATCCGCGCTGCGCGCTGCGATGGCCTGCTGATGGCCTATCACGACCGCAGCGACGGCGGCGCGTTCGCCGCGCTGTGCGAAATGGCCTTCGCCTCGCGTGTGGGCCTGGACATCACGCTGGATGCCTGGAACAGCGATCCCTATCGCAGTCTGTTCAACGAGGAACTGGGTGCGGTGGTGCAGATCTCCTGCGCAGACCGCGCCGCGTTCGCCGATCTGGTCGAGCGTCATGCCTTGACCGAATGCGCGCAACGCATCGCACGTCCGGTCAACATGCCGCGCGTGCGCGTTACCTTGCGCGACGAACTGCTGGTCGAGTGGCGCTGGGAAAGCCTGTTCGACGCCTGGTGGTCGGTGACGCATGCCATGCAGCGGCGGCGCGACAACCCGGAAAGCGCGCAACAGGAACGCGAAATCGCGCGCGACTTCGATGCGCCCGGGATCAGGCCGAAGCTGACATTCGATCCGGCCGAGGATGTCGCCGCGCCGTTCATCGCCAGCGGCGCGCGCCCGCGCGTGGCGATCCTGCGCGAGCAGGGCGTCAACAGCCAGACCGAAATGGCGGCCGCGTTCGACAAGGCCGGCTTCAGTGCGCACGACGTGCACATGAGCGATCTGATCGCCGGACGGGTCAGGCTGGAGGACTTCAACGGCCTGGCCGCATGCGGCGGCTTCAGTTATGGCGATGTGCTGGGCGCGGGCCGTGGCTGGGCGACATCGATCCTGGAGCGCGATGCATTGCGCGAAGCCTTCGCCGCGTTCTTCGCACGCAGCGACAGCTTCGCGCTGGGCGTCTGCAACGGTTGCCAGATGCTGAGCCGGTTGAAGGACATCATTCCCGGCGCCCGGCACTGGCCGCAGTTCCTGCGCAACCGTAGCGAGCAGTACGAAGCGCGCTTCGCTTTGCTGGAAGTGCAGGAATCGCCGTCGATCCTGTTGCAGGGAATGGCGGGTTCGCGGATTCCGGTGGCGGTGGCGCACGGCGAGGGACGGGTCGAATTCGACAATACGGCCGATCAGGCGGCGGCGCGGATCGCTTTGCGTTATATCGACGGCAACGGCGATGTGGCCACGCAGTCGCAGTACCCGCTCAACCCGAACGGCTCGCCCGCCGGCATCGCCGGCCTCAGCAGCGACGATGGCCGGGCCACGATCCTGATGCCGCATCCGGAGCGGACCCTGCGCAACGTCAATCTGAGCTGGCGCCCGCGCGAGTGGGATGGCGACGAATCGCCATGGCAGCGGATGTTCCGCAACGCGCGGGTCTGGCTGGATTGAACCCAGGCTTTTCGTGGTTGCCGTAAAGACGAAGACCCATCCGCGAGGATGGGTTTTTTGTTCCGGAAAGGGCTGGCTGCACCTTCGCGAAGGCCTTGGGACGGAACAACGAAGTTGTAATCATCGATATGAAATATGGATCGACCCACACTGTTCGTATGTGGATTGGTTAGCTTTGCGCCGACATGGTGCAAATAAAATGACTTGGTTTTCATTCATGTAGGCACAAGACCTAGCCTATGGATGCGGCAGTTCACGTTTGTGGTGCGAACTTGTTCCACAAATAGGCTGAACCAGCATTGACCAGCGCAAACATAAAGGTGAGCATTGGTCACACTTTGGTATATCAGATCGAATATTTAGCTTAAATTCATCTCAATTTTCCTCCCTCGATAACTTCGATCGATACCACCAAGTTCACCGCCCCACGTTGCTGAACAAGAAACGCGAGTGGCTCTACGAAAACCGGGGTATTCCAAGGGGTTGGATCGATGAATCGCATCTATCGCAGGATTTGGGATTGGAGTCGCGGCGTGGTCGTTGCCTCGGAGCTGGCCAAGGCCAGGGGCAAGGGCCGCGGTACGCGCCTGATGCAGGCGGCGATGACCGCAACGGTGGTCGCGATGCTGCCATGGGCGGCGGCTTCGCAGAATCTCACTACGGGCGCCTCCGCGACCGGCAGTACGGCGGTATCGCCGGCGCTGGTGTCGTGCAAGGCGGTATTTGGTTCCACCGTCGCCGTGGCCAATGCCAGCGGGCAGGGCAGCGTGGCGGTCAGTTGCGGCAGCGAGGCGTCGGGGCTGGGCGCCATCGCACTGGGTGCTTTCAGCAAGGCCGCCGGTGAGCTGGCCATCGCGCAGGGCATGTATGCGCAAGCGAGCGGCAGCGGCAGCGTGGCGATTGGGCCTTCGGCATCGGCCACCGGCGAGAAGGCGATCGCAATCGGTTCCGCCGCGTCTTCGGAAGGCATGGCCAGCACGGCGCTCGGTTCGGACAGCCTGGCCAGCGCGGAATACAGCATCGCCCTGGGCTATGGCGCCTGGGCTGAAGCGGCTGGTTCAGTCGCGCTGGGCGCGGGTTCGGTCGCGGATCGCGAGAACACGGTCTCCGTCGGTCGTCCCGACCTGACGCGCCAGATCACCAACGTCGCCGCCGGTACCGAAGACACCGATGCGGTGAATGTGGCGCAGTTGAACGCCATGGTCGCGGCGGCCAACCAGACCAGCAAGTACTTCCAGGCCAGCGGCAGCGCCGATAGCGATGCGGGCGCCTATGTCGATGGCGCGGAAGCGGTGGCCGCGGGCGAGGCGGCGAAGGCGATCGGCGCTGGCGCGACCGCACTGGGCGCGGGGGCGATGGCGTCGGCCGACGCCGCCACCGCCGGTGGTCACAACGCCACGGCAACCGCCGCCAACAGCGCCGCCTACGGTTCCGACAGCGTGGCCGGCGGCGACTCCAGCACCGCCATCGGCGGGCGCCTGTACATCGAGGACGGAAATGGCAACGTCGTGCTCGACAGCCAGACCACCGCCAGCAACGTGGGTGCGACGGCGCTGGGCGCGGGCGCGCACGCCGACGGTTTCCTCGGCACCGCCGCCGGTGCGGCGGCAACGGCGAGCGGCGCGCAATCGACCGCGCTGGGTTACAGTTCCAGCGCGGCGAGCGACTACAGCGTGGCGGTCGGCGCTTTCGCCGAAACCAGCGGCGCCCGCAGCACGGCGGTGGGCTATGGTGCGACCGCATCGGGCCAGTATGCGTCCGCGTTCGGTTGGGGCTCGGAAGCGACCGGCGCCTATTCCTATGCCAGTGGCGGCATCGCCGACTATGGCGATCTGCTGATCGGCTGGCCGGGTCTCATCATGCAGACCACCGAGGCCAGCGGCGTGGCGTCCACTGCGGTGGGCAACGGTGCCTGGGCGACCGGGTTGGGCGCGACGGCGGTCGGCACGCTGGCGGAATCGACCGGCGTGCAATCGACCGCATTGGGCACGCTGGCCTACGCCAATGCCGATGGCGCGACCGCGCTGGGCAGCGGTAGCGCGGCGGATGCGGAAGATGCGACGGCGCTGGGTTTCCTGGCCGGCGCGGCGGCAAACAACAGCGTGGCACTGGGGGCGTATTCGGAAGCGAACCGCGAGAACACGGTTTCGGTCGGTAGTGCCGGCGGCGAGCGTCAGATCGTCAATGTTGCGGCCGGCACGGAGGACACCGACGCGGTGAACTTGGCGCAGCTGAATGCCGTGGCCGAAGCGGCCAACGAAACCGGCAAGTATTTCCAGGCCACCGGCGGTGCCAACAGTGATGCGGGTGCCTATGCCGAAGGCGAGGAAGCGCTGGCGGCGGGTGAGGCGGCCAATGCGCTCGGCGATGGCGCGAGTGCGGTGGGCGCGGGTGCGATCGCGTTGGCCGACGATGCAACCGCCGTCGGTCACAACGCGGTGGCGTCGGGCGAGAGCGCGATTGCGCTGGGCGCGGGCAGTGTGGCGTCGGGGCTGGACAGCGCCGCGGTAGGCGCGGGGGCTGCGGCGCTCGGCGCGGGCGCTACCGCTGTCGGTGCCGCCGCGCAGGCGGGCGGCTTTTACAGCACCGCCATCGGCAACGAGTCGATCGCTTCGGGCACGCAGGCGCTGGCCAGCGGTTTCCGCAGCGAAGCAACGACGGA
>JAISFF010000022.1 GCA_031263725.1 Lysobacteraceae bacterium
CCGACGGCGGTACAGAATGCGCTGGAACATCCGGGCCGGATCGTCGGGCAGGACAACAAGCTGTACGAGCGCAACGCTGAAGGACAATGGATACATGACCGCCTCCTGCTGCGCAACCAGCAGGCGGGCGGTTCGTTGCACGAGGCATTGGAAGCGACCTATCGGACGCGACAAAACACCTTGCGGCCCGTCACGACCCTGGAGGCGGTGGAAGTACGGCCGTCGCCCGAGCAGCGGCAGGAGATGAATCCGCCGGGTCCGGTTCCGGCCGCCCCTACGCACGAACCATCGCCGGAAATGGTTCCTCGTCAACCTGTCCACGAATCGCCCTCGGTATCCGCGCCGCAGGCCGCCGCGCCAACGCACGAATGGCCTGGCTACAAGCCGCCCACCGATCTGCGCCATTCCGATCATCCGGGCCACTACGTCTACCAACGTGCGCTGGAGGAAACGCACCGAATGGAAAACAGCCAGGGCATCGACTCGGGGTCGCACAGTGAAAGGCTGGCGGCGGCTACGGTGGTGGCGATGCTGGAACAGAAGATGCCGTCACTGAGCCGGATGGTGCCGGGAGAAAGAAACCAGATACATGGCATCCAGCAAAACCCGGAAAGAAGGATCACCCTCGATACGGATGCGGCCTTGTCCAAGACGGTGGAGCAGCATTCGCAACAATGGCTCGCCGCACGCTCGCCGCATTACGTCTCCCATGCCCCAGCGGCTCAGCGCACGCGCGAGGATGAGGAAACGCTGAAACGGCTGTCGCCGCGGAATCAGGCCATGTTCCGCCGTGCGCGCGAAGGTGCGCCTCCTCCGATTTCGGATGCAACGGTCGTGCAGGGAATTCTGGCGGCCAACCGGCAGGGAATCGATACGGCGGACAAGATGGGCAGTGTCTCGATGTTCCATGACCAACTACTGATCCAGGGCAAGACACCCGGTTATCGTGCGACGGTGGACGTGACCGAATCCATGCCCTCCTTGCAGGAGAGTGTGGCGCAGGCGGCTTCGCTGGACCGTCAGCGCGAGCAGGAACGGCAGCAGGAACGGGAACGGCAACTGGCCCAGCAGAAAGAGCAGGACGACCCGACCCAGGGTGGGCCGAAGATGAGGTGATCCATCGATAATCTACAAGCAGTCCGGAAAAGAGGTTTTTGTGTAAAACGGGGATATGGATTCCCGGACATCCCGGAAAATCCAAATGCTTCCTGAATTTCAGGCGTCGCATGTCGGGGGAAGTAATACGATAAATTTATCCGAATTCATATATTTATTTTCAATAAATTACATAAAAAATCAGATGCCAGTCGGCGAATAGGAACAGGAGACTCGAATGGCGCAAGCTCCAGGCGCGCCGCAGTGCGCCGTCTGAGTCGCGATCAAGCTGTCGTCGTCGCGAAAGAATGCCGGCTCATGCCGGCATCTTTGTTCCGGTATCCCGGATCGGCCCGATTCAGAGCAGTTCCAGGCTGGCGTAGGCCAGCACCAGCCACTTGCTGCCGGCCTCGTCGAACTGCACCTGCACCCGCGCATGGCCGCCGCTGCCTTCGTAGTCGGTCACCACGCCGGTGCCGAACTTGGCATGGCGGACATTGGCGCCGAGCTTGAGCGCGGGTGCCTCGATCACCGCATGGCCGTAATTGCGCGGCGCTCCCAACGAGGAGGCGCGCGCGACCTGTACCCTGGGACGGACTTCGTTGAGCAGCTCTGCCGGGATTTCGCGCAGGAAGCGCGAGGGCGGGTTATAGCTGTCCATGCCGTGGATGCGCCGCGATTCGGCATAACTGAACATCAGCTTCCGGCGCGCGCGGGTGATGCCGACATAGGCCAGACGGCGTTCCTCGTCCAGGCGCCCGCTCTCCTCGATGGAGCGCGCGTTCGGGAACAGCCCTTCCTCCATCCCGGCCAGGAACACCAGCGGGAATTCGAGTCCCTTGGCCGAATGCAGCGTCATCAGCTGGACGCCATCCTCGCCCGCCTGGGCCTGGCCCTCGCCCGCCTCCAGCGAGGCATAGGCCAGGAACGCCACCAGTTCGCTCATGCCTTCCGTCGTGTCCGGGTCGTGCACGAACCGCGAGGCGACCGACACCAGTTCGTCCAGGTTCTCGCTGCGCGAATCCAGTTGGCCCTTGCTCTCCTTGTCGTAATGCGCGCGCAATTGCGAGCGCATCAGCACGTGATCGATCTTGTCCTTCAGTTCCCGTTCGGCGGTTTCCTCGGCCAGCTCGTCGATCAGGGCGATGAAGCCGGCCAGCGCGTTGCGCGCGCGCGCGCCCAGCTCGCTGCCCGAGCTCAACTGGCGGGAGGCTTCCCACAGCGAGACCGATTTCCCGCGCGCGCGCTTGCGGACCTCGTCCAGGGTCCGGTCGCCGATGCCGCGCGTCGGCGTGTTCACCGCGCGTTCGAACGCGGCATCGTCGGAACGGTTGGCGACCAGGCGCAGATAGGCCAGTGCATCCTTGATCTCGGCGCGCTCGAAGAAGCGCATGCCGCCGTAGACGCGATAGGGCATACGCTCGGCGAGCAGGGTTTCTTCGAAGGCGCGCGACTGCGCGTTGCTGCGGTAGAGGATCGCCGCGTCGCCGTGGCTGCCGCCGTCGCGCACCCATTGGCGGATGCGCTCGACGACATGGCGGGCCTCGTCGATTTCGTTGTAGGCCGCGTACAGGTCGATCGCTTCGCCGGCGCCGCTGTCGGTCCACAGATGCTTGCCGATGCGCTCGGGATTGTGAGCGATCACCGCGTTGGCGGCATTGAGGATATTGCCGCTGGAACGGTAGTTCTGCTCCAGCCGCAGGATCTGCGCGCCGGGGAAATCCTGGAGGAACTTCTGCACGTTCTCGACCCGCGCGCCGCGCCAGCCGTAGATCGCCTGATCGTCGTCGCCGACCACGAAGACATGGCCGGTATCGCCCGCCAGCACGCGCACGAAAGCGTACTGGATGGCATTGGTGTCCTGGAACTCGTCCACCAGGATCTCGCGGAAGCGCGTGCGGTAATGCGCCAGCAGGCCGGGATTGTCGCGCAGCAGCTCGTGCGCGCGCAGCAGCAGCTCGGCGAAATCGACCAGGCCGGCGCGATCGCAATTCTCCTGATAAAGCGAGTAGGCGCGGCGCAGATTGTCCAGCCACGGATCGTCGCCGGGCTGGATGTGCTGCGGACGCCGGCCTTCGTCCTTTTGCGCATTGATCCACCAGACGATCTGCTTCGGCGGGAAGCGGCCATCGTCCAGTTCCAGTTGCTGGGCCACGCGCTTGACCAGCCGCAACTGGTCGTCGGCATCCAATACCTGGAAGGCTTGCGGCAGCTTGGCTTCCTGCCAGTGCAGTCGCAGCAGGCGGTGCGCCAGGCCGTGGAAAGTGCCGATCCACATGCCGCGCGCGCCGTGTTGCAGTTGCGCATCGATGCGATGGCGCATCTCGCCGGCGGCCTTGTTGGTGAAGGTCACCGCGAAAATGCCGTGCGACGGCACGCCGTGCACTTCGGTCAGCCAGGCGATCCGGTGGGTGAGCACGCGGGTCTTGCCGGAACCGGCGCCGGCCAGGACCAGATAATGCCCGGGCGGCGCCGAGACGGCCTCGCGCTGGGCGGCGTTCAGATCATCGAGAAGGTGAGAGACATCCACGCGTCCATTCTACGGCGTAACGGCGGATGCGGCCGGCCCCGGCAACGATCCGGAACCCGGAAGCCTGGGAGTGGGTATCATGCCTCCCATGAGTACACAGCCCGATGCAATACAGCCCGGTGTCGAGCCGTCTGACGTCAAGCGGCACGAGGTGGTGATCGTTGGCGGCGGCCTCGTCGGCTCCAGTCTGGCGATCGCCCTCGATATGCTGGGGCTGGATGTCGGCCTGATCGAAGCCACGCCGGCCGCGACCCTGCCGGCGGTATTCGATCAGCGCAATCTCAGTTTCGCCGCCGCCACGATCAACGCGCTGACTGCGCTGGGGATCATGGCGCGGATGCGCGCTCCGACAGGGCCGATCCGGCGTATCCATATCAGCCGCCAGGGCGATTTCGGCCGCATCCTGCTCGATGCCGCCGATTATGGCCGGGAATGGTTCGGGCAGGTGGTGGTCGCGCGCGATTTCGGCGTCGCGCTGGAAGCGCGGCTGGCCGAACTGCGCCACCTGACCCGCTACCGCCCGGCGCGCTTCCTCGGCCTGGAGACGGTCGAATCCGGTTGCCGCCGCCTGCGCATCGGCGACGGGCATGGCGCGGAGCGGATCCTGTCGACGCGGTTGCTGGTCGGTGCCGACGGCACCCGCAGCCAGGTCCGGCAGGCGCTGGGGATCGGCACGCGCGAGCACGACTATCTGCAGACCCTGTTCGTGACGCGGGTGCGCATGTCCGGATCCCCCGACGGGACCGCTTACGAGCGTTTGACCGATCAGGGTCCCACTGCGGTGCTGCCGCGCGGCGACCGGCATTACGGCCTGGTGCACGCGGTCGCGCGGGAGCGCGCGGAGGCGGTGGCCGGACTCGATGAACACGCGTGGCTGGCGCATGTCCAGCGCGCGTTCGGCTGGCGCGCCGGCCGCTTCCTGTCCAGCGATGCGCGCCGCGCCTACCCGCTGATCCGGGTCGTGGCCGAGCGCGTCATCGCCGATCGCGTGGTACTGATGGGCAATGCGGCGCAGACCATTCATCCGCTGGGCGCGCAGGGGTTCAACCTGGGCCTGCGCGATGCGCTGACGCTGGCCGAGCTGGTGGGCGCGAATCGCGGGGACCCTGGGGCGGCTGTCCTGTTGCGCCGGTATGCGCAGCGCCGCAGCGAGGACCGCGCGCGTACGCTGGCGTTCTCGGACAACCTGGCGCGGCTGACCAGCAATCCTTCGCCATTGTTGCGGCCGCTGCGCAGCCTTGGTCTGGCGGCGATGGAATGCTCGCCGACGCTGCAATCCTTCCTGGTCGGGGGAGCCATGGGTTTCCGCGGCAACGTGCCGGAGTTATGCCACCCATGAGACGTTCGAAAGTCGATGCCGCCGTTGTCGGCGGAGGCGTGGTCGGCGCTGCTTGCGCCCTGATGCTGGCCCGGCAAGGGCTGGATGTGGCGCTGGTCGAAGGCCGCGAGCCGTTGCCCTGGTCGCGCACGGAACCCGGCCTGCGGGTTTTCGCGATCGCGCCGGACAATGCCGGGCTGCTGCAAACATTGGGCGTCTGGCCGGAAATCGTCGAACGCCGCGTGCAGCCCTATCGGCGCATGCGGGTCTGGGATGCGGCCAATGCGCGCAGTGAGCTGTGCTTCGATGCGGACGCCTTTGGCCGCTGCGAGCTGGGCTGGATCGTCGAGCATGGCCTGCTGGTGGACCGGCTGTGGGCCGCGCTGCGGGCGGAGGGCGTGACCGGTTACTGTCCGGCGCGCGTGACCGGGCTGGAGCAGCGGAACGGCGTGGCCCGCCTGCGCTTCGAGGACGGCGGACGCCTGGACGCGGGCATCGCGATCGCCGCCGACGGCGCCGACTCGATGCTGCGCAGCCTGGCCGGAGCCAAGGTGACGACGCATGGCTATGGACAGCGCGGCGTAGTCGCCTACGTCGAGACCGCGCAGCCGAACGAGGCCACCGCCTGGCAACGCTTCCTGCCGACCGGGCCGCTGGCGTTCCTGCCCTTCGGCGGCTGGAGTTCGATCGTCTGGAGCCTGCCCGATACGGAGGCTGAGCGCGTGCTGGCGCTGGACGAGGCCGCCTTTGGCCAAGAGTTGACCAACGCCTTCGCCGCGCGCCTCGGCGCGGTGCGTCTGGCCTCGGCGCGGACGGCGTTCCCGCTGCGCCGGCAACTGGTGGACCGGTATATCGCCGGTCGCGTGCTGGTCATCGGCGATGCCGCGCATGCGGTGCATCCGTTGGCCGGGCAGGGCGTCAACCTGGGGCTGCGCGACGTGGCCGGACTGCGCCGCGGCATCGTCGATGCGCAATCGCGCCGCGTCGACTGGACCGCGCCGCATCGTCTGCAGCGCTGGGCGCGCGAACGCCGCAGCGACAACACCATCGCCGCCTACAGCTTCGACGCGATCAACCGCGTCTTTTCCAACCAAGAGACCCATCTCAGCCTGCTGCGCGGTCCTTTGCTGGGACTGGCCGGCAAACTGCCGCCGCTGACGCGGGCACTATGGCGTCGCGCGGCAGGACTCTGAAAATACCTCTCGGCTTCTCGAAAAAACGAACTTCCACAGGAGAGCACCCCAATGTTTCCGTCCATCAAGAGCGGGATGAAAAACGTGTTGCTGGCCGGCGCCCTGGCCTTGACCGGCGTATCGATGGCGCAGGCGCAACAGGCCCGGGCGGCTGTACAGGCGCCGGGTTACTACAAGATGCGCCTGGGGGATCTGGTGATCGTCGCGCTTTATGACGGATACATCGGTATCGCGCCATCGCTCATGCATGACATCAGCGCGGAAGACGCCAATGCCCTGTTGAATAGGATGTTCGTCCCGCGGGATGAGCGCGGCGTGCAGACTGCCGTGAATGCTTACGTGGTCGAAATCGGGGAACGGCGGGTTCTGGTCGATTCGGGCGCCGCGATGGTTTTGGCGAGGGGTTGGGAAACATCGTGGACAACCTTCGCGCCGCGGGTTACGCCACCGCGGACATCGATACGATCCTGCTGACGCACCTGCATCCCGACCATGCCTGTGGCATCAATGACGGCGGCAGGGCGGTGTTTCCCAATGCCGTGGTCTATGTCGAGAAACGGGATGCGGATTACTGGCTGAGTCCGAAAGTGACGGCGGCGGCTCCGGACGACGCCAAGGCGATGTTCCGCATGTCGCAGGAATCGGTGGCGCCTTATGCGCAGGCAGGCAAGCTGCGCGTGTTCAACATCGGCGATGTGTTGTTCGATGGCATGCAGGTCGTTCCCACGCCGGGACACACGCCCGGACATGCGTCCTATCTTTTTGGTTCCGACGGCAGTGCCATCCTGATCTGGGGTGATATCGTGCATAGCCATGCGGTGCAGTTCCAGAGACCGGAGGTGTCGCTTGAATTCGACTCCGATCAGCGTCAGGCGGTGCAGACGCGCAAGGACGTGTTTGCGCGTGCGGTGCGGCAGAAGTTCTGGGTGGGCGGTGCGCATCTGCCGTTTCCGGGCATGGGGCATGTCATCGCCGAAGGCAATGGCTATCGCTGGGTGCCCGTCGAGTACGCGCCGGTTCGCTGAACCGCATGGAATAAGACGGGTGCCGGATGTCTCTCCGTTTATCCGACCGGAGCATGGAAAGGCGGCCGGTGCATGGGTCCGGATGTCCTGCCTGTGGCACTGGCGGGACATCGGTCCGGGCGTTGCAGGGAGCAGGGGGAGCAGAAGCATGGTTTCTGTCTGGCGTTCTCGTTAGTGGGTTCTTGAAATGAATTTTGCGGATATTCCGGATTGGCCACGGCGTTATTTCAGCAAGCCCGCCGAGGGCGCGGGACCGTTCGTCTATTACGTGGTCTTCGGGCCGCTCGATGGCGGCTTCGAGATTTCCGCCACCCGCTACCGCTGCACCGGCATCCCTGCCGGAGTGCGTATTTCCAGCTACTCGCAACTGGCCTACCCGATGGCGCTGGATTCGTTCCGCGAGCACTTTCTCGGCGAAGTGCTGCGCGAATCGGACCCGGAACTGGCCGCGCTGGTCAAGGCACAGACGCACTGTCTGCTGGTGCAGGGCCCGATCGAAGACGGCCCGACCTTGAACGATTTCCGCAACGTGATCGGCCTGGTGACCTATCTGATGGATTCCGGCGGCGTCGCCGTCTGCGATCTGCAGGCGATGAAATGGCGCAGCCGCGAACAATGGCGGCAGGAGATATTCGAACCGGCCAATCCGGAGCCGGCGGCGCAGACCACGATCTGGATGGCCCGCGATGGCGAGAACAGCATCTGGATGCATACCCGCGGCATGCGCAAGTTCGGCCGTCCCGATCTGAGCCTGCGCCGGGTCACGCCCGGTTATCGCGATGCGGTGGACGAACTGTTCAAGCGCCTGATCGGTTTCCAGGTGCAGGGCGGCATCGTCGCCGAAGGGCAGGAGATCCATATGAAAGGCCTGCCCAGGGGAATGCGCTGCCATACGCGCGGCGGCATCGACGATATCGAATTCAACAACATCCATATCGATATCGAGTGGCCGAAATACTGAGTGCGGACAAGCTTCTGCCGGCACGGATTTGTTCGATGCCGTGATGAGTCGCGGAGCAAGTCATGGATGCCCGGTATTGCATGAAAACGGGATACCCTTGACGGGTGGCGCGTCGCGGATCGGGATGGCGGTATCGACATGTGCATTATTTGTGCATGGCCCCGATACTTCCACGGCTACCGTCATCGAGACTCAGGGCAGGAATTCCACGCGCACCATGCGTTCGGCGCTGCGGCCCTGATCGTCGCTGACGCGCAGCCGGTATGTTCCGGATTTGCGCGGACGCCAGCTCAAATAGCTTTGCGGCGCGGCTTCGCCCAGCAGCGAGCGGTCGGCGAACCAGTACAGCATGCGTGCATCGCTGGCGGCGCTTGCGCTGAGCGCGATGCTTTCCTGCGGCTGCGAAAGACGCAGGCTGTAGGTCACCTGGGTGAGCGGGGAGCGGATGCGCGGCGCTTCGCCGTCGCCGGCTCCCATCGGCATCGTCCGACAGTCGCGTGCGGGATCGGGCGGCATCCTGCGCGGCAGGCCGGCGGCGATGAACAGCCGTTGCAGATCGGTGGGCCAGAACTCGAAGACCTCCTCATGTGTGTAATGCGGATCGTAAGGCGGGCAGGCGGCGCGTCCGGTGCGGGTATCGATGGTGACCGGCCGGTGCAGCGTGGAGATCCGGATGGGCGAAACGCCGGGGATATACCAGGTGGGGCGGGTCTGCGGGCACCAGCGGTTGGGCAGGTCGCCCGAGGCGCTGCAGACCTCGATCCGGGTCACGCCGTCGGGTGGCAGGTCTGGTTCCGGGGTCGCATCGGGCAATGCCAGCGGCAACGCATCGGCGATGCGGAAGAACAGCGGACCGGCCGCCTGTTGGCCGATGAAGGCCGGATTGCCGCGGCCGTCGAAATTGCCGATCCAGACCACCAGCACATAGGGGCCGACCAGGCCCGCGCTCCAGGCATCGTGAAAACCCCAGGAGGTGCCGGTCTTCCAGGCCACCGGCCAGTGGCGGCCGCGCAGCTGCGAGGTATCCAGTCCGTCCGGGCGCGGGTTGTGGCGCAGCATGTCGCGGACCATGAAGGCGGCCTGCGGCGTCAGCAATGCCGGGCCGGATGCGTCGGGCTGGTCCTGCAGATAACGCACCGGATGCAGCACGCCGGCGCTGGCCAGCATCAGATATAGCTGCGCCAGTTCTTCCGGGCTGAGCTCGCCACCGCCCAGCGACAGGCCCAGGCCGTAGTGCTCCTCGGGGCGCAGATTGCGCACGCCGGCGCGTTGCAGCAGGCCATACAGCGATGGCTGCCGCACCTGTCCGGCCAGCCACACGGCGGGGATGTTGCGGCTGCGGATCAGCGCGTCCTGCGCGGTCAGCGGGCCGGCGAACTTGTGGTCGAAGTTCTCCGGCTGGAAATAGCCGAACGCGCTTGGTGCATCCTTGAGGATGCTCATCGGATGGATGATGCCCTGATCGATGGCCATGCCGTACAGGAACGGCTTCAGCGTCGATCCCGGCGAGCGTTGCGCGCGTACGCCGTTGACCTGGCCGTGGATCTCTTCCGAGAAGTAGTCGGCCGAGCCCACCAGCGCCTTGACGCTGTGATCGCGGCTGTCGAGCAGCAGTGCGACCGCGTTTTCGATACCGCGATCGCGGTGCTGGGCGATGTACGGGTGCACCAGCCCTTCCAGCTGCTGCTGCAACGGCCAGGACAGCGTGCTGCGCAATTCATCGCCATCGCGGCTGGCGAGCAGATATTCGCTCAGATGCGGCGCGCGGAACGGCAACTGTTCGCGGCGGCGCGCATGCAGCGGCAGATCGGTGAGGCTGGCATTGCGCGGATCATCGGGATGGACGCGGCGCCACTCGGCCAGCAGCCGTAGCCGTGCGTTCTGCAACGCCGGGCCGAAACGCGCGCGTTGCGCGGGCTGCTGCGGGATCACCGCCAGCGCCAGCGCCTCGGCCAGCGACAGCGCACTGGCGGGCTTGTCGAAATAGATCCGGGAAGCGGCCTCGGCGCCTTCGATGTTGCCGCCCATCGGGGCCAGATTGAGATAGGCCTCGAGGATGTCGTGTTTGCTGTAGCGTGCTTCCAGCCACAGGGCCAGCGCCATCTGTTGCAGTTTGCCGGGAATCCGCCGGGTATTCAGGTGGTACAGGCGTCGCGCCAGTTGCATGCTCAGGGTCGAAGCGCCCTGGCGGTTTCCGTCGCTGTAGGTGGAGCGCGCCGCGCGCAGCAGCGATACCGGGTTGATGCCGGGGTGTCGGTGGAAGTTGCGGTCCTCTTTCAGCAGGATCGCATCGACCAGCGCGGGCGAGATCCGCTCCAGCGGCACCCATTGCCGGTACTGGCCATCGCTGGCGGTGGTCATGCGCAGCAGTTCGCCGTCTTCGGCCAGCACCACCCGCGACAGTGGTTCGGACTGGCGCAGCGGCGGATGCGGCCAAAGGCGCAGCGCCAGCATGAGCAGCAGCAGGCTGCTCAGCGCCCACGGCCAGCGGCGCGGTCCGGCGGACGCTGGTGTTCCGGTGCGCGGCGGGCTTTCCGTAGCGGAGCCAATGCGATGCGGCACGGATTCGCCTTCGTGTAGTGGGTGATATGCGGGATTATTCACTCAGCGGACTGCAACCGGAAAGCGATTCCTTTGTCTCCGAGGCCACGAAAACCAATGGCGAGTTGAGCGGGCGAGGTATCCAAGTCCTGTAGCCGGGCAATCAGTTCTTCGCGATCGGGAACATCGCGCAAGCACAAGCCGAACAGGCTTGCCATCGATAAGCAGCCGGTTACGCCAAGGCGGTGTGACTCAAACCCAACAGCCTTTCAGGTTTCCGGGGCGGTTCAGGGCCGTCGGGAATACATCTTTATCGTCACTGACGCGGCTTGCGGCAACGCGAAGTCATCGCCCCTGCCCAAATCATTTTCGGTTATCTGTAGATGAGCGCTGGCTATTGGCCGGAATTGGATGACTCCACATAACATTTCCGCACTGCACAATGGCAGGAGCTGGATCACATCGATGTGTCGCGCACAAGGCCATGTCCTGATGAGGAAAGGCGGGTGCAAGCAATTGTGTGGTTGCGCGGTTGATCCGCGTAACGCCATGTCGCCACCATCCCAGGAATACGACCGATGCCATCCCCCGCCATGCCCCATGCCCCGCCTATCGCCCTTCCGACCGCGCGCCGTCCCTTCGGGCGAGCCCTTTTGGGTCTGCTCGTGGCACACGTCCTGAGCGCCCCTGCCTTGGCACAGGCAGAGGAGGAAGAGAGCGCCGCGTCCCAGGTCGCCCAACTCGATACCGTCAGCGTCACCGGCTCGCGCATCGCTGCCCTCGACTATGAAAGCAGCAGCCCGCTCACCACCGTATCCGCGGAAGACCTCCAGGCTACCGGCGGCAGTACGCTGGAGGAATCGCTCAACCAGCTCCCCCAGTTGGGGCTCGGCGCCAACAAGACGAATGCGGGCTGGGGCGGCACCGGCCAGGCCACGCTCAACCTGCGTGGTCTGGGCCCGCAACGCAACCTCGTCCTGCTGGACGGACGCCGGCTGCAGCCGTCCACCACGGACAACGTGGTGGACATCAATAGTATCCCCAGCGCCCTGATCGAAGACGTGGAGATCATCTCCGGCGGCGCTTCGGCCGTATACGGGTCGGACGCCATCGCCGGCGTGGTCAACATCCGCCTGAAGGATGACTTCGAGGGCATCCGGTTCGATAGCCAGTTTTCGCAGTACGCCGAAGGCGATGGAGACACCACGGACCTCGCCCTGACGTTTGGCGGGAACTTCGCCGATGGACGCGGCAATGCCGTGCTGTCGCTCTCATGGACCGACCGCCAGGGCGTGGATTACATGGCTCGGGAGTTCTCCCGGAAGAATCCCGGCGGCACCGATTTCCGCATCCAGACCGGCGCATACGAGTTCGGCGCCAACCTACCCAGTCAGGCCGCGGTGGACCAGGTGTTCGCACAGTACGGAGCCGCGCCGGGGCGGGTGCCGGTGACGACCACCACCTATCTGGGCTTCAACGACGATGCCACGCTGTTCCTGGCGAACAAGACGCCGTTCAACTGGCGCGGTTCGGACACGCTGCTCCACGACGCCGGCACCCAGCTGAACAACCTCAACCAGGATTCGCTGATCCAGGTGCCGCTGGAGCGGCATACCGCGTTCGGCCGCGCCCGCTTCCACCTCACCGACGACGTGGAAGCCTATGGCCAGTTCAGCTGGTCCAACCTGCAAAGCTACGTGGCGGCCGAGGCCGGCAATACAAGCATCAATGTTCCCGTCGGCAACCCCTTCATTCCCGACGATCTGCGGACCATCCTGGCCTCCCGCGCCGACCCGAACGCCGATTTCACCCTGCACAAGCGCTTTGGCGAGGCCGGACCGCGCACTTTCGAGCGCGACTTCGATACCTGGCAATTCGTCGTCGGCGCCAAGGGGCGTCTGGATGCGCTCAATGGCACATGGGATGTCTACGCCAGCAAGGGCCGCACGAGCGTCTCGGAAACCAGTAACGGCGCGGTCGTCACCCAGTCGCTCAACAACCTTGTCAATGCGGTCGATGGCGGCGCCAGTCTCTGCGACGGCGGCTACAATCCCTTCGGCCTCACCACACTTTCGGATTCCTGCCGGCGTTACCTGGTCGCCACCACCCACAGCCGGACCATATTCGAGCAGGAGGTACTGGAAGCCAATCTGCAAGGCGGCCTCTTCGATCTGCCCGCTGGCGAAGTGCGCTTCGCCGCCGGCCTGGGATGGCGGCGCAACAGTTACGACTTCCAGCCCGACCGGCTATTGCAGCAGGGGGACGTGGTTGGCCTGCCCGCCAAGGGGGCCAGCGGCGGCAGCACGAGCGTCAAGGAACTGTATGTCGAGGCGCTCGTGCCAGTATTGTACGACGCGCCGCTGGCGCATTCGCTGGACGTGGGTCTGGCTTATCGTTACTCCGACTACGACCTGTCCGGCGGCGTGGACACCTACAAGGCCGATTTCACCTGGGCACTGGTCGAGGACTTCCGCCTGCGCGGCAGCTACCAGCGCGCCGTGCGCGCGCCCAGCGTGGGCGAGCTGTACGTGGCTGCGCAGACCGAGTCCAACGGCTATGGCCTGGTGGTCAATGGGCAAGGCGACCAGTGCGAGGCCGGCAGTCCGTTGCGTACCGGCGCCAACGCGGCCGCGGTGGAAGCCCTGTGCCTGGCCCAGGGTGTGCCGGCGGCCCTGCTGGGCGGCTACATCGACACGCAGCGCGAGTCTCTGGCGACCATCGCTGGCAATACCAGCCTGCGGCCCGAGACGGCGGACACCTACACCTTCGGCCTGGTGTGGTCGCCGCATGGCACCGGCTTCTCGGTCGCCGCGGACTGGTTCGACATCAAGGTCGCGGACGTGATTGGCACGCTGACCTCGGCCCAGGTCCTGGCATCCTGCTTCAACCAGGATGCTGCCAATCCGGGCTACGCCGCCAGCAACTTCTACTGTCAGCAAATCCAGCGCAATGCCACCACTGGCCGCATCGACAACATCTTCAAGCCCACCTACAACATGGGCAGCCTCCACACCCGCGGCGTGGACTTGCAACTGGACTGGCACCATGCGCTGGGCAATGGCGCCAGCCTGCGCGCCAGCTCGGTGCTCAGTTGGGTCGATCGCTACGAGGTGCAGACGCTCAAGGGCGGCGTCGTCTACGACTACGCCGGCATCGTCGGTTACGTCCCGGAATGGAAAGCCGTCAGTCAACTGCGCTACGGCCAGGGCGCGTTCGGCGCGGGCTTGCGCTGGCGCTACATCGGTGCCCAGCAACACAGTTCGAAGGTGACCAACCCCGCCTCGACCACGCCCGGCGTGGACGCCTACCACTACTTCGACCTGTTCGGCGACTGGACGCCCAACGACATCATTACGCTGCGCGCCGGCATCAACAACCTGCTCGACAAAGCCCCCCCGCAAGTCGGCGGCACCGTGGGCGTCACCGACGCCAACACCTACGACATTTTCGGCCGTCAGTACTTCGTCGGCCTTACCGCGAAGTTCTGATCCCACCACCCCAGAGGAGATTACCCATGAAGAACAGATTGTTCACCGCTTTCGCCGTCCTCGTCCTGGCCGTCGCCGGCGTCCAGAATGCGGCTGCCCAGGCGCTTGCCGGTCGCGCGCTTCCCGACCACCCGCGTGTCAGCATTGGGTACTACAAGGTGCCGCCGGGCAAGCATGACGAGTGGCTGGCGTTGTACAAGCGGTGGCACCGGCCGATCATGGAGGAACAGATCAGGTATGGCACCACGATCAGTAGCACGCTGTACGCATTGAGCAACCACCAGTTCAACGGCGAATACGATTTCGTGATCGTCAACGTATCGCCAGCCGTGCCGAAGCCGTTCCCGGTCTCGCGCGGCGAACTGATCAAGCGGCTGTTCCCGGACATCGAGGCGTATGTGGCGGGTGAACGCCGCCGCTGGGAGCTGACGCTCAATCATGCCGACACGAATCTGGTCGAGATCGACATCAATGAGGAGAATCCCTCGGTCTATTACCCGATCATCGACGGCAGGATTGTCAGGTGACGAAAGGCCGGCGGCACGCAGATAGTGGCTGGGCTCGCAAGGAACCCGGCCACTGCCGTTCGGGGAGGCGGAAAGCGAACGAGGCGCCCGTCAAGGCAATCCCTTGGATTGGAATTGGAGCCTCCAGAAATTCCGGGGCGATTTACATTCGTGACGAATGAATTAAGGGGCTGTCGTAGACAAGGCCGGAAACTGCGCGCCAATTGATCGCCGCCCCATTGTCGCAGGCCGAGTGCGAAGTTTTCGATGGCATGGAGTGATCTTGCCCCCAGCTGTCGGAGGCCATAAAGCGTCGAATCAAGCCACTTGCTTCAGTCTGCTGGCAGACTCA
>JAISFF010000054.1 GCA_031263725.1 Lysobacteraceae bacterium
ACTGCAGGTATCGCAACCGATGCCATTCGAGAGATGGCCTACTCGCAGTTGCCAGGTCGCACTGACGGGCCAGCGGATGCATACAGGCACCTGCTTCTGTCTGCTGAACTCACCCGGCGATTTGGCGAGGCCTACGCCCGTACGGCACTCGATTTCCACGAATGGGACGGCAACCGGCTCGGGCAAAGCACCGAGGCAAACACGATGGATGTGCACAATAACGAACTCGGCATCGCACTCGGAAAGGGACTTGCCTCTGATCCAAACGCAAGCTGGCACGATGTAGTCGAAGGCTCACGCCGGTTGATGGATGCGGGCGTCCGCGGCGATCCTGCCGCGGCGATGTGGATGGGAAAGGAGCACTGGCGCGTCAACCCGAAACCCGACGAAGGAGGCCCGCGCATGTCGAATGACGATCCGCGCCTGAACTGGCCTCCGACGTGGCCGGACGGCCCATACCAGAATCCTGCCGGTCGCGATGCCGGCGAACCCTACATGGACGACATTGAGGCGGCAAAGGATAGGGAGGAACGCAACAGGGATTTGAATGACATTCTGCCGCATCCCCTCATGTAGACCGGTCCCAGTCCACTGGAACGACTCCGTGAACGTATCGAAGATTCAAGCATCTTCCAGAAGATCAAAGATGCTGCTTCAAGCACAGGACGCTGGAGTGGACAGGAAACCGACAACATTGCCGCCGAGGCCCTGAGGGCTCACAAGGCTGACCCCATCTGCAAGCGAGTGGATGAGGTGGTTGTCGGGAACCCGATGGCAGACGGTCAAGTCAACCTGTTCATGATGTACTCGCCGCATGGTCCCGATGGCCCACGCCACCACACCAGGATCAGTGCAACCGAAGCGGCATGTACGCCAGCCGAGCAATCCTTGAAACAAGTGGAACAGATCAATCAGCAGATGACGCAACAGCGAGAGGCTACCGTCGAACAGCCGTCGAGAAGTGGGCCGCATCTGTGATTGGCAACAACAGGGATGGAATTTCCGTCGGCGCCAAAACACGCAAATGGCGGCCTGCAGGCGCGCCTAAATTCACCATAATGCATTGATTTATCAGCAATTTATGGTGACGATCAATGCAAGCATCGGCGGCGCCGAAATGAGGACGCTGAACCCGATCTGGCACTGAAGTAGCAAGGCATATTGCATTTCAAAATAATGCCTTTTACACGCACGTGGAGGTGTTTCCGTCACCGAGTAGGCGACATCGCTGCTGGTGAAGTCTTCTCCACGCACGTGGAGCGGGGGCAACGCAATATTGCCCTGCTGAACATCTACCGTTTAGCCCAAGCGCTGGATATCAGTCCTGCCGCTCTATTGGATTGGAGCCGCCATCCAAGAGGGTGACTTGAAGGGGCTTGCGCGGACAGTTATAGTTGTGGTTATATTTTGACAATGAAATATAAAGGCAACCCTATGCTCTCCCAAGCCGAAGTCGAAGCGCGTTTGGCGCCCTACATGGCCCGCATCGTGCGGGTGATCTTGGACGCATGGGCGGATTGGATGGTCAGCGGCAAGAGCGGGCGCTGGAAGCGCAAGCGCAGCCGGGCCAACTACATCTGGGAGGAATTGGCCTGCCGGGCCGAAGAGGCGTTCGCCAACGACCCGAAAGTGCGGATCCACCCCCAGAACCAGAGTGTTCTCTTCGTTGTCGATGACTTGGCCTTCCGCTTCAAGAAGAGCGACGCCAGCGGCCTGACCAACAACTACCCCACCCAGACCGCGCTGGACTTCCACGACCAGCAGGAAGAGTTGCCGGGCATCCCAAAGGTGCAGCGTCTGGAGGTCACTTACGTCCTGAACGCGCTGGAAACGGCGGTGCAAGACATCCTACTGGTGGCGCGCCATCGGGATACGAAGTTGTGGAGCACTTCGTTGCTGCGAAATGACGAGGGCAGAAACGTGGTTCCCATCACGGTTACGGCAACACCCAACCCGTCCACACCAGCCCCGAAGACCATCAAAATTCCGGTAAAATCCAAGCACGAGAAGAAGACCGAGAACGAGCCATGACCACTCCGCTTGCCAATGCAGCCTTGATCAAGGTGGCACGACAGGCGAGGGGCATGAGTCAGGTTCAGTTGGCGAAGGCGGCCGGAGTGACTCAGGCCGCCATTTCCAAGTGCGAGGCCGGTCTTATGCAGCCGGGGTCCGAGTTGATCGAGTCTCTGGCCAAGGCGCTCACCTTCCCTGCATCCCTCTTCTATGAGACGGACCCCGTCTTCGGCGTGCCGGTCAGCATCAACTACCGAAAGAGTGTCAGCGTCGGTGCCAAGGCGACCGACAAGATGGAGGCGGAGATCAACCTGCGCCTGATGCATTTGCGCCGCCTGCTGTCGTCCATGGACTATCAGCCGGAGTTGTCGCTGCCGCGCTTCGACATCGACGACTACAACGGCGATGCCGCGCGCGTGGCGCAAATGGTCCGCCGCCATTGGGGCGTGCCCAGTGGTCCTCTACACGACCTGACCGCTTTGGTGGAGCGCGCCGGCTGCATCGTCCTGTCATGTGAGTTCGAAAGCATCGGCGTCTATGGCCTGACCCTCCAGCCGCCGGGGCTGCCCACCTGCATCTTCCTCAACAAGGCCATGCCGGGCGATCGCCAGCGCTTCACGCTGGCGCATGAGTTGGCCCACGCCATCATGCATCGCATGCCCAGCCCCGATATGGAGCGTGAGGCGGACATATTCGCCTCCGAATTGCTGATGCCAGCGCAGGACATCCGCGGCGACTTGATGCATGGCATTAATCTGCCTCGTCTGGCCGCCCTGAAACCCATTTGGAAGGTTTCCATGGGCGCGCTGCTGATGCGCGCCAAGTCACTGGGCTGCATCACCGACATGCAGAGCACGTACTTGTGGCGCCAGATGAGTGCCGCCGGCTATCGAAAGAAAGAGCCGCCGGAGGTTGACTTCGCTCCTGAGCAAGCGACCGCCTTCAACGATATTTTGCGTGCCCATGCTGACGAGTTGGGCTACACGATGGCGGACTTCGAAGCCATGCTGCACATGCACGCCGACGAGTTGAACAAGATGTACGCAATCGAGAAGCCGGCCCGCGCACCGAAGCTGCGTCTGCTTAAGTTTGGTGCTTCAGCGGCCCACGGCTGAATGCCTATTTCTGGCTGATAGCCAACTGCCTGTGGCGGGCTTCTAGCGATTAGCCAACAGATTCTTGGAGCCTCGCTGCGCGACTTGCTTGGCGCTTTACAGCACCCAGCAGGTCGCGCCACAAAGGCGTTTTTTACCTTGTCCTGCGTGTCCAGGATCTGGTTGTCCTGAATGCCCATCGAGAGAGGCCCGCGCGTCTGGACTACCCTGCTGGGGATCGCGCGTTGCCGGCGTGGGAATGATCGACTGCGCGACGATCTGGCGCTATCGGGGAAGGGCGGATGAGGGCGTAGGAAATTTCCTACTGAAGCTCGGACAGACCCAGCCTGTCACGGGCGGACCAGACCATCCTCAGCGCGATCGTGGCAGCAGCATGCAGATCTCTCGTTGCCTCATCCAGCTCGACCAAAGTCTGATCGCGCTGGCGTTTCCATGCCTGTGGTCCAGCGTGCATCTGAACCACATTGCTGTCTGCATCATCTGCATCACCACCATTGTCCATAACCACTCACCGCTATATTGGGCGCAAACGCCGGCCACACAATTTCGGGCGGGTAATGTGTTGGGCCCGTCGAAGCCGGCCGCCAAGACTACCTGCCGCGGTTGCTGCGTTCGTATTCATCGACCTGTCTGGCGATCTGGTCCCGTTGCGCGCGCAACCGCAGCAATTGCTGGTTTTTCTCGGTCGCGTCGAGCGACCTGTCAGCCGTCACACGCCTGATCTCCTGGTTGATATCGGTGATCTGCCGGTCTGCCCGCTGGAACACCGGCCGGACCCGCAATCTCGGGTCACGAAGGAGTCGTTGGGCCCGGCCAGAGTCTCCGGCGCGCTCGGCTTGCCTGGCCGATGCGTAGATCTCGTCAATCTTGCGCTGCGATTCGTAGAACCGCGTGACGTACTTCGAGGACGTGGAACCAGGTTCCTTCACGAAGTCACCGAGGACGAACAGGTTATTGGACTGCGTGTAATCGGCGCGCGGATTGGAAGGCAGTTGCATCGCGCCGCGGGTCATCATGTCAGTCACGGACAGGGCCTGAATGCCCAGCCAGCCGAAGTAGCCTCGGACCAAGTGCTCAAGCCTCTGCGGGGAAATGCCCGTGGCCTTGCCCAGCGCCACTGCCGGCGCGGCGGTGCTGGCGGTATACCGGTCGGCCGGCAGCAACCGCTGCTGCGCCATGGAGTCAATCGGCGAGCTGCGGAACATGTCGTAGTTGAATGCGACTTCCGTGATCGGCCTGGCAATCTGCGGCACCGGGTTCATCGCCAAGTTCTCGGACAGCACCCCGAGCAGCGTATTGGCGAAATCCTTGGCCTTGTAGTCGTCGCCGGCCAGCGCAAGCTCCGTTCCGCGCTCCACGATCGTGCCCAGTGCTCCGACCTCGAATGGCTTGGGGAGATACAACCATTTCCCGCCCAGCTTGACGACCCAGTAGGTGTCCCGCACATGGTCCGGCAGCGCCTTGTAATCCTCATCATCCCGGTTCAACAGGTACAACAGCGCGCTGGCCATGGCGACCATGCCCGTCACTGCACTGAAGCGACGCGGGTTGACCTTAGCTCCGCGGTACAGCTTGTCCAGGCCCTGCAGGCGCGCGTTGAAGAAGGGCAGCACCTGCGTCAGCGCCCGGATAGCCGCGCTGGAACCCATGCTGGTGAAATTCAACAGGTCGCGCGCCTCGAAACTTGCCTGCAGATGGTCCCTGCCCTCCTGCAGGGCTCGTTCGTAGATCGCCGCGCGATTGATGGTTTCCCCTCGATCGCCGACTTCCTGCCACCAGTCGTAGAAGCGCCGGAAGGCGTTCTTTACCTTGTCCTGCGTGTCCAGGATCTGGTTGTCCTGAATGCCCATCGAGATGAGACGCTTGGCATTGGCCGCTTGATCTCCATCGTTCAGGCTGCCGAAGCGCACTGCACCGCCACCGGCCATCAGCTCGATCTGGGTATCCGACCCCTTCCTGGTGGCGGTCCAGCCTGTCACCAAATTCCTGATCGGGTTATACCCTACTTCCGTCGTCGCCATCGCCGAGAGAACGTCGCGCGCTAGGTTGCGGATGCGAAAACTGGGGTTGATGGTGACACCGAAGGTCAGCGCGTGCTTGAATCTCGCGGCGGCCTTCATCGCCGGGTTGTTGTAGCCGGAGAAATTTAGGGCCTCCAGCGCGTCCATCACGAACTTGTCTTCGACTTCCCAGTGCTTTTGCTGGCCTTCCCGCATCGTCCACACAGATTTCTTGTTCGGCGCCTCCAGCGGCTTCGCGATGCCGGCAAGCACGGCCTGGTCCAATGCTGCATTGGCGGCCATGTTACGCATGCTGGCGGTCATGATCTGGCTCCAGTTGGCCAGCATGTTCTCGAGCGGATCGCCCAAAATGTCGTTTCCGCCGGCTAGCCGCTCAATCACACGCTGCCGCAACAGTCCCGTCTGGCCAGGACCAACATCCGGACCATCCTCCATCTCTCGATAGAACGGGATGTAGAACTCGCTTTCCCAGACCTGCCTCGACTCCTCATTGATCACCCCGGCCTGCTGGCCGATATCAAGCACCGCACGGTTGAACTTGTTCACGGCCTGCTGAGTTTCACGATAGGCCTTCATGCGCTGGCGCCCATCGGGAAGTTTGCCGTCACTGAAACGCTTCATGGCGCTGACGTCCTGCTTGTTGAACAGCAGCTCACGCCCTTCAGCCAGAAGCTGATCCGCGCGATTACCCGCCATCCACAGCAGGAACTGGTTGACCTCTTCGACGCTGCCCAGCTTGCCCAGCTCGCCCCGCAACCCGTCGTTGCGCTGCTTGATCGTCAACGCCCCATTCTTCAGGCCCGGCAATCCATAGTCGAACATCGCTTCCAGCGCCCCATCGGTGGCCTTCGACAGGTGCGCCTGCATGTAGGCGCGTTCGGACAGTCGCCGAAGTGGCCGGAACTGGTCGAAAATCAGCTGCGTGGCACGCTCTGCGGCGCGCGTGCGGATCCGATGGAATCGATCCGGCAACGACTCCGGCGGTGCATAGGTCGCAAACTTCGCGGCGGCCTCGCGCTGTGCCGGATCCCACGATTCAGGGAACTCCGGCCGCTTCATCAGTTTCTTGTCGATCGCGTTCAAAGCCCGGTCAATCCGCGATGGCGTCAGATCATCCTTCATGCCTTCCGGCAACGAGAAGCGAATGTCCGAATTGCTCGGATCAAACTCCCCGTTGTTGCCAGTCGCGGATTTGATCTGGTTCGGCGAAAACACTGCATAGGTGGTGGCACCATCCTGATCTTCGATAATGAAGCCGTCGTGGCTCTGCTGTTGCATTTCCGATAACGTCAATCCCTCGCTATTGGCCCACTGCTTCGCTGTAGTTCGATAAGGCTTCGTCAAGCGCAGGAAAACAGGGACCACATTGCCTGAACCATCCTCATCGGGGTCGGAGTATGTCTTGGCAACCTGGGAATCATCTGTGAAAAAGAAAGCTTCTTCGCTCTTGATGCGACTGCCATCGAACTTGGTGAACGCATTCTGGGTACCGTGATACACCACCAGCGGTTTCCCATCAGCACCCACCACCTTCGAGTCACCAAACCAGCGCCTGAATGCCGACGTCTGCGTTTGATCCTCGGCTTGACCACGATTGACAATATCCTGCTCGTGAAGTACGTTTTGACCGTTGGGGTCGCCTTCGCCGGTAATCCTATTGGGGAATTGGACCCCTTTGAGCACCGGCGAGTTGGCGGCCCTTTCACTTTGGTAGGCCAAGTCGCCGCCCCATTGCGAGAAAGGCTGCGCCCCATCCTTTCCGTACACGCTCGAAATGCGGTTGACCTGGTACTGATTGCCGCGCGCGCGCAGATCCACCGCCACTATCACCGGCCGATCGCTACCATCACGCAGTTCCGTGACCGCCACCATGCTGCCCTTCTCTGTGCGCGATCGGAACACGGCCAGCGGATCGGCCAGTTCTTCCGGCAACTGGCGTAGCGCACCGCGCGGCACGTCATGCTTCACCCCGTTCGACGCCTTCCGGATCACGTCGCGCGAGATGGAAATCGGAATATCCTGGGCTCCCAGCTCACGCAGCACCATTGGTGTGCGGCCAATGGCCAACGGCGGCACCACGGTTCGCTGGCTGTCGATGATCTTGTCGAACTGGGCCCGGTAGGCGTCGGCCTCATCAGCATCCGGCCGCAGCTGCGCCGGCGCATCAGGCCGGGCAAAGGAGTAAGCCTGCACGGCTTCTCGACGCTCGGCTGCCGTTCGGCCAGATCGCAGGAAGCTGTCCGCCTGTGACAGGATATCCCGCACCTCGGATTCAGACCAGCGCAATGACGGCATGATCTTGCGCAGGAACTGCCGGACCGCTGCAACGACCCTGTTCATCAGCGAATTGCGAATGCCCTTCTCCGCCATCACCGCGATTGTCTCGCGCGCGAACGTGTCGCGATTCGCATCGCCATAGCGCCTGCTTACCTCAGTCAGGACCAACTGCATGGCGGCGCTACCAGCGCCATCACGATGTAACCGATCGATCGAGGACACGATCTGCTCCCAGTCCTTGGCGCCAACGACCTGTTCAACACCGAAATGACCGATGGCCTCATGCGCCAGCACTTGGGCAAATCGCTGTTCACTCGCGATGTTGCCGATGTTGATCCAGACGGTTGGCCGGCCTTCGTACACGCCCTCAGCCCGCTGGTAATTGGCATCGGCTTTGACAGAAGCAGGGAAGTCCTCGGCAGACTCAACCACCACAACTGAAGGAGCATTTTCTCCCCAGTCAGCGGTCAGCCGGTTTTTCAGCCGTAGCGCCTGATCGAATTCCAGCCCGCTCACATCTGTTCCAAGCTGACTGAAGAGCCGAACGCTGCCGTCTTTCGTTTCCTCGCTCTCCAGCGTATTGAAGAAATGATCGTAAGCCGCTCGAATATCCTTTATCTCCGGATCCAGCAAGTATGGATAGGGGGGCGCCGCGTCCTTGCTTTGATCCATCGCAATTTCCAAAAAATCATCCATCCATGACTCGTCACTGACAATGTTGGCCAAATAGTCATTTGCGGCACCCTGGTCCTCCAGCTTTGTGATCACGTACTGCTCGAATGCACGCGCGGACATTTCCCGTCCCGTAGACCAATACGCCTTAGTACGTGGCCTTTTCCTGTCCAGGTCACGCGATCTGACCCGCATCTGCGATGAGTTGATCTGTTGCACAATGCCGGCAAAGGCGGTCGCCATTTCCTGACGGACAGGCGCTCCGGCCTTGGCGTATTGCGCATTATCTTCCGTTGCATATCCGGCGCCTCGGCCTGCCATACGCGAGAAATAGTTGTCCAGTGCGTGCCACCACTCATGCGCCAAACTGCCGGCACCGGATTTCTTGGTCAGATTGATAACGACCGTATCCGGCTCGAAATGTGCCTTAGCTGCTCGTTTCCCACCCTGTCCTCGCGCACCAAATGCCAAGCCCAGCGATCCACTCAACGACAGCGCGCGCGGCGGGACATCAAGTACTCCCGCCAAATCCATCAACGCATCATAGGATTCGTTCAAATCTTCCTGCCGGCGCCCGCCTTCCACATAGTTACCAAACTGAACCCCACGGAATCCGAAGGTTTCGCTGAACTGATCTGGAGTCACATCGGCACCACTACGATGGTCCTCGCCGATACGCGGGGAATTGCGCTCTCGCCGCATCGAAGGCTCATACCGTAGTTGGCTCAGCTTCTTTTCCAGCGCATTGATGTTATTTGAAAGGTATTCACGCGCCTTCTTCAGGTCATCGAAGCGTTCCAGCTGGATATAATCCTGACCGACCTTCTTGCCAATGGAATACCCTTTCTTCCCATGCTCAGAGTAGATGGCGAACTGCGGCTGTCGCTTTTTCTTCTCGACTGCACCATTGTCAGCAGAAGACAACTGTCCGAATCGCTCGATTGCCTGTTCCTTGGTATCGCCATCTGCAAAAACCGTAGGCCAGCTTTTTGCCTTCGTTGAGCCATCGACCGTCCACATAAGGCGGCCTTCACGTCCATAATCCACGCCCTTGTAGACATTGAACTTGTGCTGCGCCAACCGTATTCCTTTCAGGGACCGATCATGACCAAGCGCCTCATATAGGTCCATTCTGCCGCTGATGCCTTCACCGACTCGACTATTGACGCGACTTAGGACCTGATCGATATGCTCGGTCGTAATCTCCCCAGAGAGAACGCCGCTGGCGGCGTCCCGCAGAGACTCCGCCAGTTCCACGTATTTTTTCAGCTTCCATGCCGCTTTCGGCTTCGTGGGGACTTCATCCCGCAGCGAATGCAAAAACGCCACCGCTCTGGGGTTGGTGCCATCCTCCAGCAGCTTCTGATAATCAGGCTCAGGCCATGCCTTGGATAGCGAATTCTCAGCAAACCCCAGCGCCTCGCCGGTTTTGAACTGTGCCGCATATACTGCCGCATAGTGCTTCCGGGCACCATGAAGAACCTCGCCAAAGTCTTCGATCCTCTCGGATTTCAGCTTTCCTGATCCTTCCTGTACCGCCGCACTTTTCGGTGTCGTCTTCTTCGACGGCGGGCTCGGCTTCACTCCATCGTCCGTTTTCAGGCGCGCGGACTCAGCAGTTGGCGCGGTCTCCTGCGTCTGTGCTTCCCTGGGCGAGGGGAGTTCGTTACCCGCATTATTGTCTGCTTGAACTTCCACCGGCGCTGCCACTGCGGGAGCTACACCAGGTGCTTCCTCAACCGGATCACTCTCGGATTCGACCGTTGCCGCCACAGGCGGCGAAGCCTCTTCAACCCCCTGCGTCTCGATGTCGGCCTGCTGGGGCCTGGGCCCGGCGAACAAATCGCCATCGCCCTCCCGCATGCTTGGAACATCGCGACCGATCGCATTTCGCTGTTGGGTGCGGGCGCGACTCAGCCCGTCCGCTTGTTCTCTTGCACTTGGTTCGGAAAAGAGTTGGGACTGCTGTTTTCCACTGGCGTGGGAGCCTGCGGCGGGCTCTGCTGCACCAGTCGTTTGGCCTGGCTGCGACTCCGCCCCAGATTCACCGCGGCCCGTAGCTGTTCGGTTGAAAACGTCATTGCTTCGTTCCTCGATCGCGCGCCAAAGTGCGGCGGCTTGCTGGCCAGACTCTGGCCCGGCATTGTCAATAATGCGGGATATTTCCTCATCGGACAATCCGAAGCCATTATCTTCGAGCTGTTCGATCATTTCCGAGATCGATGTCAACTCGCTCACATCAATCTCCGTCAGGCCATGGCCATCCTGCCGCTGATCTGTCGTTTCGATTTCGTCGTACAGGGCGGTCGCATCGGCAAACCCGAGTTCGCGCGCCAATTCATTGTCTCTGGCTTCTTCGATCTCCCGATCGTGCCGCTCGAGCTGATCCAACTGCGCCTCGCCACCCTGTGAAGGATGGCGCACAGGCCGCCCATTCAGCGCCTCCATGATCAGTTCGGCCGCTTCATTGACCCCGACCTGTGGCGGGGCATCCGGGGAATCAGGCGGCAGCCAGCCATCCTGCTGCATCCGTTCGCGCAAAGTCTCCAGGCTGGAACCACCCTGTCGGCGCAGAGCTGGCCAGCCAATCCGGCCGAACGGCCGCATGATGGCATTGTCCTTCAGGAGAGCCGGATCCACCCCGGAATGGGAAGCCAACTCATTGAGATCCACGCCACCACTCGCCCCCAGCCATTCCAGAAGCCCGTCGCGGGAGTAATCCAGCATCGGCTCGATGATCGGCCGGCCGCGCGCATCCCGGCGATCGGTCTTCCGCCACTGCCGGCGCGACGGATCCGCTGCGGCTTGAGCGGCGGGTTGGCCCTCCATCGTGTTCGGCGAATCGGCTGCCATCTGGATACTCTCGGCAGATGGCTGCGACGGCTCGATCTGAGCGATCTCTGCGGCAGGCGATTCCAAGCTGCGGACCACCGCTTCAGCCGATGCTGCTGGGGAGCCTGCAATCTCCGGCTCGATCGTGGGTGCCGCCGTCGTCCTTGCGGCGGCAGTCACATTGACGGCATCGGCAAGACTGCCTGGCTTCGCATCAGGGAACGGCTGCTGCACCTGCGGCCGACGTGCCACAAAGGTTGCCTCCGCTCCTGCGTCAGCGGCTTGATTCAGCGCCGAGGCTGGATGTTGCTGGCGTGCGCGGCTCACGTCCGGCGTCAGGCCCGCGCCCTCGCGTCCGGACGCCACTTCCGCATCGGCGCGCTGGCGCTGGTAGGCTTGTGTCGCGGTCTCGACCTTACCTTGCGGGTTCACGGTAACCGACCCTGGTGCCGGAAGGCCCAAGGGCTGTGGCCGACGTGCGATCAGCTCACCTGCGGCACTCAACGGTCCCGGATTTCGATTCTCCACCGCGGCCGGATGCTGCTGGTGCGTGCGATTCACGTCCGGCGTCAGGCCCAGTTCCTCGCGCCCAGCTGCCATTTCCGCATCGGCGCGCTGGCGCTGATATGCCTGTTCCGCTGTCTCGGCCTCACCTTGCGCGTTCACGGTGATCGCATCCGGCGCTGGCAGGCCTAATGGCGGCAGCGGCAGCGGCAGCGGCGGCGGCACGGCAGCCGGCAATGGCGGCGGAGTAGCGCCCCCTGCTTCATTGCTCTGACCGGTTGCCGATCCGGCAACGGACAGACCCCCACCCAGTACCGCGCCCAGCGCGGCGCCGGTGCCAGCCGCTTCCGGCACACCCTCCATCAGGCTCTGGTTGGGATCGATTCCGCGGACGCCCACATTGCTGCCGAACTGGCTGCCACCCTCTTGGATAGCTTCTTCAGCCGCTTCCTTCGCGGCACCGCTGGCCAGCCGCCTGGCACCGGCGGCGGACGCCAGCCCGCGAAGTCCACCCGGCACGTTCCTAGTGAAAACCTCGGCCTCGAAAGGTGCGCTGATGCGACCACCCACATATCCAGCCGCTGCGCCAATCAGGCGCGCGACGGCACCGGCATCGGCCGCCAATGTCTTCTTGGCAACGGTCGGATCCACACCGCGTGCGATCATCGCCTTGTAGCGTTCATCCTGCTGCCAGACTTCATCGGGCAGCTTCATCGCGTCCTGCTGCGCCTGCTGGGCTGCAGGGCCTGCCTCCATCAGCGGGTTGGCCGTGGATATGACCGCGGTGCCGGCCTTGATCGATGCCTCGCGCGCCGCGGCCTCTGCCGCTTCGCGTGAGAGGCCACGGGCCAGCGCCCTTTCCAGCGCGCCCGTGGCCGCGCGTGCACCGGCCACGCGACTGCTGCCTCCCAGCGTCGCCAGATTGGGAATCTGTTCTGCCACGAACTGCCCCAGCAATCGCGGCCGCGTCAACACTGTCTTGGCCGGGTCCACGAAACCCTCGGCTTGGGAAAGCACCTCCTTCTCCTTCTGCATTGCTGGCGACAAGTTCGACGTGATCTTGTCGCTAGTCCGCTCTGCCCATTCCGCATTCGACAACACCGGGACCTTGTTTCCTGTCACCCGATTGGCCAGGCGCATGCCCAGCGTCGCCGTTTCTGGAATTTCCGCCGGCAAAGGAGCATTCGGCGCCACCCGACGTGCGAGGCCAAGCCCGGTCCTCAGCATGCCAGTAGGGCTAGCAGTCTCCTGTGCATCAGCCATTGATCCGATCAAAGAGGCTCCTCCCTGCAACACGCCAAGCGCCGTATCCTTGGCCGCCTCGCCCCATGTCCGAGACGGGATGTCTGGCCTACGCGCTACTGGTTCAGTGCCCGATGCGCTGCTGGTAGCGATCGGCTTTTTTGCCTGATACTGCATCCACGGCGGCTGGTCATCGGTTTCCGCCTGCACCTGGAAGCTCTTCCACGGCTCAGCCATTGACCTTCTCCCAGTTGTCCTTGTTTGATGGATCCCCGCCCTTGAACCGGTATCCATCAATCACCGCACCTGCCGGCGGCACTCCCTGTGCTACCGTCTGCTCGGTACTGGGCTGTCCCTGAAGCAGCGGGTCCTGACCCATCTGCGCCAGCGCGGCCTGCTTTTCTTCGGCCGTTCCGAACCCCTCCATGATCGTCTTGTAACGCTCGTTGTAGGCTTTCAGCCGATCCGTGGCTGGTACTGCGGACTGACGCGGCCCCCGAATCGCCTGCCCATCGGGACCGGTCACAGGTTGGAAGGAGCCCTCGCCACTGATGATGCCCAAGGTGCCATCGGCGGCAGACGTAATTTCCGGCCGCCGAGCGATCATCGCCAGTTCGCGCGCCGAATCGCGCGATGCCTGCCCTTGGCGTTCCTGATGGGCCAATTGCGCATTCGTCTGCTGGGCCTGCAGATCGCGGTTGGCGGCGGCTTCCGCAGCAGCGCCCTGCATATTCACTGCGGCCAAGTCAGCTTGATCACCCGTGTTCAAAGCGGATTGACGTTCGTTGGCACGCCATCCCGCCTCGGCTAACACGGCCTCAGCAGCCAATCGCCTCCCCTGCGGACTTCCTTTCAGGGACAGGGAAGACATGGCCCTTGTAACCTGATCGGCCAGCGTGCCTCTGCCTGGGTTGCTGATGATGCCACCCTGCCTGCCGCGCGCTGCATACTGTGCCGATTGGGAGGGAGGAACAACCGCCGGGATAGCGGGACGACTCGATGTAGGTACAGGCGACGCAGGCGTTGAGTTGATCAGCCCCGGCACGGCGCGGGTCACACCATCGCTCCCGGTGAATGTATTAACATCGCCTGGCCGCAAGGAGATCCCCGCTCCATCATCCCCCCCTGTGTTACCCGCACCAGAAACCACGGGCGTTGCAACTACGCCCTTGCTGCCGCCAACCGTCGCCATGGGGCGCTTACTCAGTGCAGGTGCAGCATCAGCCGCCGCCGGCACTGTCGACGCATTCGCTGCCACAGTCGGTCGCCTAACCCGAGGAAAACGGAACGCTTGAGCAGGCTGCCCTTCGTATGGAGAAGGTTCATTGCCGGATACCGCATTCAATGTGTCACGCGCGAAACCTCCGGCAGTGCGGAATGGTGACGACAGAGTATTGATGCCCACTTCCGCGCCTCCAATGAATGCGTTGGCACCTGCTTGGGCTCCACGTGCCAAGGCATTGCCCGCAGCTTGTCCTTCACTGCGTAACCTGCGCCCAAGTTGAGTGCCGGCACCAGGAGTCCGTGTCATCGATGCCGTGATCGCAACATCCGGGCGCCGTGTAAAACGTTCTTCTTCGTCGATTGTGGCCATGTCGTCCTCTGTTAGGTGGGTATCAGGCGTCAATGATTTCACCTTGGAAGCTGAAGTTCTGGCTGCACGATGTCGACTTGTTGCGGCCGCTGGAAATGCTCGCTCCGTAATGGACGGCACTCATCGTGCTGGCGGCAAGCTGTGCGGAGATGGTTGCTTTCGCCTTCTGGATCTCGACGTACTGCGCCAACAGGCCCAGCGCCTGCTGGATGCGCATGTCTGCCGTCTTGAGCTGGGTATCGACTCGCGCGCGCGCCGCCGCCAGACCCAGTTCAAACGAGCGATCGGCGGCGGCTGATGCTGCCTGCTCGACATCGGCGTCGGCGGTATAGATCCGGGCCTTTGCATCGACCGACTGGCCGACCGCGGCTAGGCGCGCCCGCTCGGCACCGAGTAGCGCCTCGAATCGCTGGATTGCCGTCCGCCAGACATCCAAGCTCATTCCGTGTTGCGATAAACGCAATTTCTCCAACTCGATCTGGCTGCTGTTCATGCTCGACCAAGCATCAACCCGTTTCGCCGCCGCATCGACCATGGATCGGTACAGATCCACGCGCTTGCTCTCGCCTTCGATACTTGCCGAGTAGCCCTGCCATTCGGCGATGTGCGCGCGCCACTGGACCTCGTATGCGTCCACCTCTGCATGGAACCGATCAATCGCCAGCTTGTTGATGTCGGCCTGCACCTTCACCGTTTCGACCCGCTGCCGGTAGAAGTCGGCCATCGCTACCACGCCACGCAGCTGCGCCTCATACAGTCGCACGCGCTGTTCATTGATCTGGCCACGCGCCAGCTCGGCATCGACCTGAGCCTTGAAGATTTCGACCTTGGCCAGCTCCGCCTGGATGCGCTCCCGGAATACCTGCGCGTCCGTCTGGTACGCCGCCAGTTGCACGTTGAATATCTGGACGCGGGCATTCAGCACCGCGATGGCGCTTTCGCGCTGGAACGTCGCCGCCTGCAACAGTGTTCGTTGCTCTTCGACATGCAGTTGGATCAGCGTCCCCTCCAGTGCCGCGCCCTGCGTGATGGCGAATCGCTGGCTGGCCAGGCTTTCCTCGAACTGTTTGATCGCCGTGTCGCGCGAAAACTCGGCGATCTGGTTGTGGCCTGCCTGGATCAGATCGGAAATCCGACCCGAGAGCATCCCCGGCGGCTCACTGAATCCGCGGGATGCGAACTCGGCTGACGCCTGATCGATGGCTCGTCGATTCTCGACCTCAATCCTGCTGCGGCCACGCTCGAAAATCGCACGCTCAATGACCTGCGGCAGGGCCTCGCTGCCGACGATCATCGGCCGCAGGGTATCAACCAACGTGTCGACCAGCGTGCCGACATACGGTTTCGGGTCGAACGTCCAGGAATCGTCGAACGGCGGATCGAACGGCTCCGGCCGCTGACCTTCGAACTCCGGGAGCGTGATTGAAGGCACGTCCGGCAGATGCAGGGACTCGAACGTCGGCACGTCCGGCAACGGGTAGTCCGGCTCGATCGGCATCACGATGTCGACCGGATCATGCGGCGCCACCGGCATCGTGATGTTCGGCGCCGACGGTTTCGCGCTGAAACTCAGCACCGGCGGCTCGATTTCGATGTCCGGCGGCTCGGTGATCGTGACCGTGCCCGGCGTCCAGGCCGGCGCCTCCGGAATCGATACACCGGGATCGCGGAACTCCAGTGCCGCATCATCGAACTGCGGCCGCACCGGCCGGCGGAACGTCGCTTGCGGGTCAACGAAGTCGAAATTGACGGTGAAATCCACCGGCGTCAGATCGACATTGTTCAACCCGTCCAGATTGCCGATGGCCAGGTTATACGTGAACGTGCCCAGCTCCATGAACTTGTCGTGAGCTTGGCCCACGGCAATGATTGCCGGATCCCCTGACAGGTCCGGGCACCATGTGGTCGCCATAATGATTCCTCAGAAGTACGCTTCTAAGCGCAGGTCGAACTGGAACGCGAAGCCGATGTTTGCGGCGTACTGACTCAGGCCCATGCTGAAATCCACGGCGCCCATGGCGTCCTGATTCGGCACCCAGACCGTGCCCAGGTGCTCAACCGTCCATGTATCGCCAGCTTTCGTTTGGACGCTGCCAAAATCGTCGGGACGCAGGCCGAATTGAAATGAATCGCTGGGCACAGATGTCGTGATGGTCCCGACCAACCGAAAATGCAGAGCCCCATCGCTCGGCGCAGCGAATGCCGACAAATCCATATCTCTGACCGAGAAATAAAGCGAAGGACGGGCGTGCGCCGAACCAGATGGCGGGGTATAGAGGTATATGTCGATCGGTGCAGTCGAACGGATGCCACTCCCGTCGCTCAACGCGTTTGCCAATGGCGACGAGTCATAGGTGTCTAGGACTGCGGGATACGGCGCTGCGAGCAGCGAATGCAGAACCCGCCATGCCGGCGCCGGGAACCCACCTTCGCAATCTTCCCGCACCATAACTTTGTCGATCCAGAAACAGGCCATCGTCAGCCCCTTGTCCTGCGGTCCAGCACCACCGGCCGGAACTCGATCGAATCCAAATCGAAGTCGGCGCCGTCCACGTTCTCGATCACGAAATCCCAGTCCACGCTCTTCAGCCCGCGGCCGAACTTGAATCGGTTCTCCCGGATATTGGCCGCACTGCAGGGATCCAGCTTGTAGACCGATTCGACTTTCTCACCGATCCGCTCATCGATGGTCATGACCCGCATGAGCAATGTGCCGTCGGACCGGTAGCCGATAAACGCTTCCGGCACACGCTTCTCGCGGCGCGTGCCCATGGCCGACAATCCCAGCCGGATCCGCGATTCGATCGGCGCGCCGTCGTAGTCATCGCCTTCCAGCCGGTACAGGCCAGTGGTCGCCGCGCCGTAGTAGCGGCCGCCGATCTGGGCGAAGGAATTGAACGGGAAATGCGTGTACTGGCTCAATCCCTTGCTTTCGGTGTTCAGCACCCACGCGATGTAGTCGCCGTTGTCGATCGACAGGTGTACGGCGAAACCAATACTGTCGGCAAGATATGCCGCCATCTTCGCAGCGCCGACGGCCTCGGACGAAAAGACCAGCGAATCCTCGACCAGCATCGTCACCCGTGTCGAACCACTGGCCACGTCCGCCAGTACCAGCGACGACACCAGCTGCTCGGCCGCATGCACCAGCTCCGTGATCGTCTCTCCCAGTACCATCCGATCATCGACACCGGCCACCGCCATCTGAGCCGTCAGACCACCAAACGCCACGGCCGCAATGACTGTCTCCAGCGCCTGCAGGTGCGTCTGCACCTGCCCGGTCAGAATCAGACGATCGATGATCCGCACGATCTGTCGCAGATTGCCGCCAACAGACTCGCCGAACGCCACGCCCTCTTCAACCAGCATGATCCACGTCAGGACCATACGCTCATCGAAATTGAGCACATCCGTCACCGCCGACATGCCCTTGAACCTGCCGGCGCCGCCAGCGTCCAGGCACAGCATCGAACGCAGCGTGGCGATGATCGTGCCCGCCTGGCGCGCGCCCAGCATCAGCTCGTCTACCAACGTCTCGAACCATCGGCCGCCGTATCCCTGCATAACCAGCCCGCTGCCAATCATCAGGCCATACCCGGCGGGCTCCCGTAGCTCGCGGCCGCTGCTTTGCATGACCAGGCGCGTGGTGCCGCCGGCCATGGCGGAGTAACCGCGGAAATGCAGCTGCAATGTGGCGGCGCCGTTACCAAAGTTGCGCAGGTACCCGGTCCCGGCACCGTGCAGGCGCAACGTGGCATTGCCATAGGCGGGCATCACCGGCGGCGCCGGGACTGCCGTGAAATAGCCGCGCCCAGTGCCGTGGATGCGCATCAGAGCACGCCCGGTATTGCCGTCGGCAGCACCCCTGCCCTCAATGCGCAGGCGCGCGCCGCCGCCGGCACCGGCCTGTACGGCTGGAATCTGCTCGAAGATGATGGTCACGGAATGTTGTCCCCGCTCGCCCAGAGAGCACAGCCGACGCGCACCGGGCCAATGCTGACGCTGGCCGACACATGCACGCGCCCTCCGTTGTGCAGATATTCGACCTGTCCGCCAACCCGGCGAATGTCGAAGACGTCGCCGGCGGCATATGGCATATCGGCGCTGGCCAGCCGCCCAGACTCCATCACGGCCACCCGCGGCCGTGCGGTCGCGTCCTGGAAGAAATACAGCGCATGCGGCAGCCTGTCGAGATTCGTTACATCGCCCTCAATGTCTGGAATCAGCCCTACCGCCACCCCGACGACCGCCGGCATGTCGAACTGACAGCGCACGTCGCCGTCCAGAGCCTGCTCACTGTTGGCGCCTGCGGTCCATCCCAGCTCCACCTGGTACTCGATGCGCGCGGGGACAGCCGGAGTCGGCAGCTTCCCCGGCCTGTACTCTTGCGGCGGATAGTCCGTGCACTGAGTCTGCCCCGAACCCGGAGCCGGCACCCATTCCGTGCGGCATATGTAGAACGAGACGAGCGGGATCCCGTCAACGGAGATCACCTCGTAATTGGTAACGCCAGGCGGCAGCACGATCGCTCCATCAGCCAGCGGCAGCAGTACGGTTGAACACACCTCGCGCCATTCGCCATCGGTCGACGGTCCACATACCGTGTACCCCGGCCGTGCCGGAGTCTCCGGATACCCCGGCACGGCAGGCGTGCCCGGAATCAGAACTGCAGTGTGCAGCTTGACCAGCACGATCAGGCATCCGCGATCATGGAAAAAATGCCCACGCCCTGCGTGTTCGCGCCTGCCGTGAGCGTGCCATTGTCCAGAATCAGGTCCGCCGCCGACGTGGGTCCGCCGACCGTGCCCTGTATCCGCATCGTCGTTCCGGCACCGCGCCCGTCATCGCCGGCGGCGCAGAACCGGAAGAAGGTCGCCGACAGCGATGTCTGCGCCGCCTGGGCGCCGTCGAATGCGATCAGCCCTTCCCAGACCGTGCCGGCCGGTTTCGGCAGGACATTCCCGACCGGATCACCCCATGTCAGCCCGGTCGAACCGTCACCGCCCAACGTCATTTTGACCAACTGCGTATGGTCGGTTTCCATATCCAGTGCGTCGTCGGGATCAACCGGGACCGGCCCATTGAACAGGTACAGGTTGCCGCCATCGGTGCCGCTCTTCACAGCATTCAGCGCCGCCAGTGCCAGTGCATCGGAAATTGCCATCGGAAAGTCCTCAGAAAGACGAAGGGGAATACCACCAGTCCGCGATTTCAATCGTTGTATCCGGCGTGATCGCGAGCGTTTTCAAAAATGCCTGGAAGTCGCCGGTCTGGCCTTCCAGTCCAATCGCGCCATCGATGCGCGCGAACTGTGTCGATGTGGTGCCGGCATCAGCAACACTGGAGATCAGCCGGAACCACCCAGCCTCTCCGCTGGCCAGCCCGCGCAGCTGCCACGACTGCGCTGGCGACTTGCGCGCATGCCGTCCATCGGCCACAAACGCTAGGCCGGCAACTGCCGGACCTTCCGACCAGTCGGCGCCGTCGCGCGTGATCCGCGCCAGCAGCACCCCGGTCGCTGCCGCGTCGGCGCTGGCCGGCTGTGCACCGCTGCGGATCTCGATCACCGCATTGGCGAATGCCTGCGCGAAGGCCCGCGTCAGCTGGGCCAGATACCCCGTAGAGTCTCGTGCTGCCATGTTTCATACCCCTCCCCTGCCAGCGGCGGGCTCTTGCCCAGCGCCCAGATCGAATGGAAGCGTGCCCAGTCACCAGCCACGCCCGTTAGCACCGGCAATTTCGCGCCGGTAATGGAATGGATGCTCTCGTTATCGCTGCCCGGCCGGTAGCAGGACAGCGCCGTCAGGCCGCCGGCCGTGACACAGCTCAAGATTGACCGGTATCCGTCCGTGTCCTCGCGATCACCAGCGAAACTCACGCGCGCGGCATCGGCGATCAGCCAGCCGGGCTCCGTGCCGGCGCCCAAGTGGGAGTCCTTGTAAATGCCGTGCCAGTCATCGCGCGGACGTACCGGATACCGATACAGCGCCATCGAGCCCGCGAAATTGATCGTGTAGTACCGCTCGCCGCCCTCGATCCGGACATTCGCCGCCACGATCGCGTACAGCGGATAGGCCGGCGCATGCGCCCAGCTGTCGAAATCTCCGACCGCTCCGGTCGATCCGGTTGCGGTGATGGTGGTATACAGGCCGACGGCCGCCACATCGGCGTAGTCCAGCACATGCGACATCGCCAGTGTGCCGCGCCGGTACAGCTCAACCGCCGCATTCCAGCTGCTGCCGGTCAGGTACAGCGACAGGAACACCAGGGTGTTCGCGCGCAGGTCCGCGTGCATCAGATAGCGGTATACCCCGCGCCCCTGAATCGGATACTCGACACCGCCAAACTCCAGCGCCCACTGGCGCTGGTCGGCAGGGTTCGTCGCAGGATTGCCACGGCGCCGCATGCGCAGCTCCAGCAGGTCATCGCCGGAGAAATCGGACGTCACCACGGCCTCCGATTCGCCAGGCGCCAGCGACTCAGCCGATTCGGTCAGTTCGGCGGCCGCGCCATCAATCGCCAGCCGGTAGACCGGACTCTCCGCCGACGGCCGCGGCTCGATGTCGTCGGCGAGCGACATGTACCAGATCACGCTGTCCGGCAACCCGTGGCACATCGCCACAGTCGCCGAAGCATTGAAAAACCACGGCTGGTACATGCGCGGCAGCGTCCCCGACCACAGCGCCTCCCGACTGTCCGGGACCACCGAAAGCCGATCGGGCACCGCGGCGGCTGGATCGACCGCCAGCCGATAGCGCGCCACCACCACCGATGAACCAAATGCCGGCGTCGGGTCAGTGACGAAACCCTGCGCACGCGGATAATCCGGTGGCGGGTCCGGCGTGGTGTAGTTCGGAAGGTCCACCTGCACCGCATACAGCCATTCGTCCCGCATGGCGGCGCCGAGCACGTACCGCTCATCGAAAGCGGCACCGGTCGACTCCGCAATGTAGGCGTCCGTATCCAGCAGCGCCTGGCCCAACAGGAACACCATGCGGCCGTATTGCGCCGCCGGCTGCACGAACGGCTCCGCGAAGTACCTGGTCGACGGTCCATACCAGCTCAGCCGTTCACCGTCTGGCCCGCGCCAGTCCAGGTTCCCGGCATGTCGGACCCCGTTCGGGAACGTCTGGTGATAGGTACCCCGCTCCAGCGCGTGCGTTTCGTACCCGGCGATGCTGGAATCGTAGAAATATGTGATCCAGCCATCGCCGCCACGGCGCAGGATCTGCTGCGGATACGTCGCATCGATACCATCGGGCCGCGCCACGTCGCGCGCCCACACCACGAAATCCCCGATCAGACGCGGCTCTTCCTCCGCCGACTCACTGACCGGCGGCAGGATCGTGACGCGCGGGATGCCGCCACGCAGCTCGGCAATGATCTCGGCCCCGTCTTCCATCTGGCGCCGGTACTGGTACGTCTGCAGTCCGTTGCGCGCAGCTTCCTCGATCGCCGTGCCCAGCACCACCCGCGCCGCCAGCAAATACTCGGCGGCCGCCGACGGATCTCCGCCGAAACGCTTGTGCGTCCAGCCCGAGTAGCGACCGACCATCAGGCGTCGCCTTCGTCCTTCGCCGTGAACGTGTAGCGCAGCGACAGCTCATCCCCGGTTTCAAGACTCCGGATGGTCGAGAACTTCGCCGCGGCGATCAGCTTGCCCGTGTTCGCACTCTTGGCCGACGCGGAAAGCACGGCAGCGCCCGTGATCGAATACGGACCGGCAGTACCGGATACCTCCATCGTGCTATCAGTAAGATTGGCGCCGTTTCCGACTTCCGGCGTGGTAGGCATCGTTGTTTTCCACGGCAACCGGGTGCTGTTGGTGTAACCGGTGAACTCTTGGGCTTGCTGCGCGAAATTGGCGCCCGTCCAGTTCGCCGGCACGTCGACATTCGCTTGGAACGGCGCCAGGTAGAACGTGGTGATCTGTGCGCCTCCGGCGAGACTGGAAGCCACGATGTAGGTCAGGCCCTCGGTGACGACCCGGTTCGTGTCCAGCTGCCATGGTCCAAACTCTCCACCTGCCCGCCGAACCCGATGCGCCATCGTGCCGCCGATGACAACCTTCGGGCGCGGCAGATAGATGCCGGACTCGGTGAATTCGTACTGGTGATTGCGAATCGCGCGCAGCGCCTCAACGGCAAACCGGCCCAGGCCGGCGAGCAGGTTGTTCATCTTCATTGTGGTGACTCCAGTGGGTTTACCATTTCCCCGCCGGGCATTGCTCGCCGCGGGCTCGTACCTTCAGCGCGACGACGCAGTGACAGCGACCGCAGCGCAGAACTTTCGTGTTGCCGATGCGCTCCACCAGCGGGCAGGCACGGCAAAGCGCCAGGCGCCGATCGACTTCGGCCCTAGGTGCAAAAAGAATGCCCATCATTCCTGCCGGCAACCCCGGCGGACAATCTCGGCGGATGCGCGATCGGTGATCATCAGTCCCTGCTTTTGTGGCGCCATCAGCGCCGCGATCACCTGCTGCATGCCGTCCTGCTCACGGAACAGCATGGCGGCCCGATCGGCATCGTCCACCACGGCCTGTCCCTGCTTCAGCGGCATCACCTGCCCGCCCGGGAACCCGATGCAGAACCACCCATTGCGCGCCAGCCACACCAACAGGGGCATCGACGACTCCAGACCCAGCGCCGCACCCGGCACCATGGAATCGGAACCCGGCACCGCCCCAGCGCCCAGCACCAAATTGTTCGAGAAGTTGATCGGATCAGTGCCACCCAGCCAGAACGTCCGCTTGCCGGCGGCAACGAACACGCCAAACCCGTCACCGCCGTCGCCCATCGGCTGCATCAGCTCAATGTCGGCAGCGAACCGTATCCTGTTTCGGTGCGAGTTGAAGAGCCCGTACCGCAGCGGCTCAGACCACAACAGCTCGCGACCGGCGGCTACCCATTGCCGTCCATTTCCGTAACGCACGATCTGGCCTGGCGGCAGCGGTTGCAGATGCTGCGTGGCCAGCGGGTAGCCCACCGCCGGCTCGCCGATATCCAGCACCAGCGTACCCGGCGGATGCCGGGAATGCAGCTTGAGCACCTGGTCATTGGGCCCGGTCAGGTACACGTTGATCTGCGCCAGCTGCAGCGGCTGCGGGATGTGCTCAAGGTGGATGCCGCCGCCCTCCGGAACATCGATCACCGCGGCAACCGTTGTGCCGGACTCCCGGCCCAGCAGATCGGTGAACGTCACCGCGACCTGATACTGCCCCGGATCCAGCGCGAAGCCATCCAGCAGCGACAGCTGCGGCTGTCCCGCCGGCTGTTCCGGCGCCCATGCCAGAGGCTGCAGGTCCAGGCCGATCAGACCGCAGGTCAGGCGGTTGGTGAAAAACACCCGGTCATTGATCAGGCAGTAACTGACAGGCAGGCCGCCGACCTCAATGCCCAGCGATTCCTGCGCCTCATCTTGGTGCAGCACATGCAGCACGCCATCATCGACATAGAGCCCGAACGGCAAGCGCGGATCGGACCATAGCGAGTGTGTGGCATGACCGGGCATGATCCGCTGATACCCGGAGCTGCGCCGGATCCAGCCATCGCGGTCCAGGTCCACATTCACCGCCTCGCGCAGGGAGCCCGGCGGTGTATGGCCGTCCTTGGCCAGATTGTTGATGCCTTGTGGCCAGGGCCCAACTGGCACCAGTTCGTCGTCGGTGACTGCCATCGTCAGAACCAATAGGGCTTGGTGCCCGTGACAGGATCGATCGCCAGCTGCTGCAGCTCACGCGCAGTCGGACGTGGACCGAAATACTGCTCGAACAGCACCAGATGCCGGTCGGCGCGCACCAGGTCCTCCTTCTCGGAGTCCTTTTTGCTGTACGCCCGGAAGCAGGCCCAGTTCACCAGCTTTCGATGGTGAATCGCATCGATCACCGGCTCATCGTCCGGCAGTTCCATCACTTCCTCTTCCGTCGGCACCCGCCAGACCGTCAGATGCAATTCGCTGTCCATATCCGGCACCGGCGTGATGTCGATCTGCCGTGCCTGCTGGTCGCGCACCAGATACCGCGGATGTCCACTGTGCTCCCGCCAATCGTGCCGATGCCGGTCCAGCACAGCCGACGTGGTGCGCTTGAGCGAATGGGCCCGGGAATCCTTTAGGATCGCCCGCCGGATCACCACCACCGACGGATGCAGGCGATATTCCCCCACCCCGGCGCGCAGCGGGATCCGGCAAATGTCCGGCGCCGTGCTTTCGACAAGCAGACGCGCGCGGATGCAGGCTTCTTCGACGGCCTCATTCAAGAAGTCGGCCAGCTCCGAGTCCTTGTAGAGTGTCTTGCCGACATCATCATCCAGCTCGCTGTGGCAATCCCGAATCAGTTTGCAGAGCGAACGCGGCTGCACGACCGATTACCCTTCCAGTGCCTGCGTCAGGTACTTGATCGTCGACGCGCGCTGAACTGCCTCGGGCCTGGACAGCTCGATATCCAGCGCTACCTTGATCACCTCCTTGGGGATATCTCCCTTTTTCAGCTCCGCCGACAGCTTCTGCCACGTCAGATCATTCAGCGCCTGCGCCGCTGCCTGCACCTCAGCAGGATTAAGCGCCTGATCGGGATCTTCCTGTGGGTTTTCCGTTCCAGCCCCCTCCGCTGCCTGCTCGCGATTCTCCGGCGGCTCTTCCGTCCCTTGCGTGCCATCAGCATTCTGGATACCGTCAGGTCCGCCCACGGATCCGAATCCGCCAGTGGGTGGCTCCACCCCATCCTCGGCGGACACCCCTGACGCCGACACCACCGGCTTGGCGGCCGTCAGCTGTTCGGCAGTGTCTTCCGGCAGGTAGTAGCCTTCGGAAATAGACAGTAGCCGCTGGACATGCTTGGTGTCCGTCACCTCAGCAACATGCTCACTTTGCGCGTTGGCCGGGTCGCGCGGCTTGAAAAAATAGGTGGTGTCACCGATCGTGACTGGTGCGCCTGGGCGCTTGAATTTCGTTGCGATTAACATTCGTTTTCTCCCGGTAGCGGCCCGACATGGGCCGCTACGATCTGTCTCGATATCCTGATTGCCCTTGCGGAAATCAGTACGGCTGGTCGGCGAACGTCGCCATTCGCACAACGACCGCACCCTGCGGTGCCGTCGGTGCCGTCGTTATCTTCAGGTAGATCGGACGATTGACGGCCGCCACACCAATTTTCTCGGCGACCAAGTGCTCCTCGAAGGGAGTGAAAGTCTCGGTATCTTCCACTGTTCCCGCTCCCGGGAAGATGGTGTTGTCGTCGGTCGCGCCATCCGTTTCATCGTTCGGGATATACACATCGAACCCAGTTTCTACCAGCTTCCCGAGCGAGTCCAGCAGACCGAAAACGCCGCAGGCGGCGCCGAGAATCCGATGGTAGGCGGCCAGCTCACCGATCTTGATCAGATCGCCATTCGCGGACACCTCAATGGGCCAGCGATAATCATTGACAACGGTGATGCCGGATGCCGGCGCCGTTGCATATGCGGTCGCGCCGGTCGCTGTTTTGATAACCATGATGATTTTCTCCAGAGTGTGTTTCAGCCTCTACACCACCAGGCGAAAAGACCTGGGCGTAGAGTCCGATTGGATTGGGGATCAGACCGGATCCGGGTTCGAAGCGGCCGTATCCAACGACATCAGGCCGAAATCTGCCGCGTTGAAACGAGACTTCTTGACGCCCCAGATCGCGCCAGCGCAGATCTCGATCGAATTGCCGTGGTCCATCAGCTCCTCGGACCAATCGAAGCGCAGACCGCCGCCCGCCGAACCGAAGGCCAGCACCAGCGCCTGGCGACCCAGGAACAGCGCCCGGGCCGCTTCCACGTTCGCACCGGCACCATAGTCATCGAAGCGGACCACGCTCTTGTGCTTGTGCAGGATGGTGCCACCGATCATTCCCAAGGCGTCCTTAAAGATCGGGTTGCTAGCACCCTCGGCAGCAGCGGCAGCCTTCTGGATATCCATCCAGTTGCCGCTGTCCGTTGACATGCGCAGATCATGGGCCTGATACGGGTGCATCACCACAACAAAATGTTCGGCACCAGCGATCGTGATCGGCTGCAGCTCGGCGACCTGTGTCGCACCGCCACCCTGCGCCGCCGCTCGAGTGTTGGCGCGCTCGATCAGTCCACGCGACATCTTTCCGGCGCTCGTCAGCGTCGCCTTCGATGTGCCATCACCGAACAACAAGTGATTCGGATCCGGTGCCTCGAACGGGTTGTTCGCGCGTCCCGTGTAGTTCAGCGGGAAGGTGTAATCCGAATTGATGCCGCGCGCACCGCTGGCATACATGAATATCTGTTCGTCGAAAATGCGCGCCCAGTATTCGGTCAGGCGGGCACGTCCGACCTTGCGCAGATCGTGGACCGTCCGCTTGCGGCTCATCCGGCCACCACAATCGACCGGCTTTCGAGACTGGTCGATGTAGATCTTGTCGGTGTAGAAGTCCAGGCGTTCGCCGTGTCCTTCCGCGCGCGCATCGCCCTCGATCGGCTGGCCGCTCAGCTGGACCGACAGGTCATAGCTGATCATGTCGCCAGCCTGGCGCTCCAGATCGGTCAGCATCATGACCGGCTGGGTCGTTTCCGCCCCCCGGCCCATCATCTTGCGCTGCCAGTAGGATTTCTTCGCGATGGATACCATCAGATCCGCGGACCACAACTTCCGGGCTTTCGGATCATTCAGCCCAATAACAGTCTGTGCCATTTCGCTCTCCAGAGAGTCACGGCACTTCTGCGCCTACGTCGTTTGAACCCGCACTACTGCGCGAGTGAAAATCAGGATTCGGTGGACGGGATGAGCATAGGCCGACGAGCCACACGCACCGAGCCCGGCGCACCTTCGGGTTTCATAGCGACGTGCTCATCCGCGCGAGTGATCGTCACCGGGTCATTCGATTCGATGACGACACGCGACCGCTTGCCGCTTTTTTCGGAAAACGTAATCGACGCTCCGGAGCCGGCGGGTATCAGAACCACATCTCCCGGCTCCAGCGTCGTATGCAGTCTGGGCATGAACAGGCTCAGGCATCGGATAGGAACGAGCCTGGAACGTCCTTCAGCATCTGATCGCGCTCGCTCTCGGATCGACCGGACAGATACGCCTCCAGATCCTCGATATTCTGCTCAACTACCGTGTCCACAGTTTCCCGGGACGATGGATCGGCGGCGGCAGGGATTGCGCTCAGCGTCTGCGGCACCCCCTGCATCTGCGGGTTGCGGTTGGGCTTTGCTGGGGTCGGGGCTGGGTCCGCGGTTGCGCTCCGCTGCGGATCCGCCGCCACCATACCGGCATCAGCAAGCTTCTGGCGGGCCAGTACCATGATCGCCCAATCTTCCGGCGGCCGCTGGTTGGCGGCCACGGCTTCGTCAACCACATCCTGCATGGCCTGTTCCCACGCAGCGAACAACAGGCGATTAGCCACCAGCGGCGCATTGGCCGGGTCGTTCAGAAACTGCCGCTGCAAGAATACCCAGGCCTGATCTTGCATGTCCTGCGTCATTTCCTGCTTCATCACGGCGGTTCTCTGGTCCAGTTCGACCTTTCCGCGCTGATCGCGAAGAGCCTCGTACCGCTGCTCATATTCATCATCGTCGATATCGCCGGCCTTGTACGAGCCTTTTAGCTCAATGAGCTGGGCATTCACCTGTTCGATTTCTTCCGAGAAATTGCGCCCTTCGCCCGAGTTGTACTTCGGGACGAACACACTCGGATTGGTCGGCGGCGGCGGTATTCCGGCCGGCGCACCCGGCGGCTCTGCGACGTTCGCCGCATCCTGTTCGGATGTCGCTACCGGAGCTGCCGAGTCATCAGCCTCTCCATCCGTACCTTGATCATCCGCACCCTGATCATTGCCTGCTGGATCGGGATCACTGGTGCTGCCAGCATCGGAGTCATCGGGAGCCAGCGCCGTGCGCTCGGCTTCGGTCAAGTCCAGCTCGTTCGCGGCCAAGCCGGTTTCATGGTTCTGGTTCTGGTCAGGCATATTGCGGTTCCTCGGGTTCGGGTTGATCGCTCATCAGCCGATCAGCGGCCGGTGCGAGCGGAAGTAGGACATCGAGTAGTTGGGCAAGCTCCAGAGCTTTCCCCTTCGAACCAAGGCCAAGGGATTTGGTCTTGGCAATGATTTCGTCGCGTTTTGCTTCTTCGAGGCCAACCTTGGCCAGCCGTTCACGCAGGGCCATTTCGCGCTCGACCGCCTCCTGCTCCTGCTGGGCCTGCAGCTCCGCCGGATCCTCCGGCACCTCAGCGGCGGCCTGGCCGTTGATCTCCCGGATCCGCCGCACGATCTCGTCTTTGCCCGGCATGTCGGTCATGTCGACCGCCAGGTCCATCAGTTGCATCGACAGTTCCGGGGGTAGCTTGGCCAGCAACTCCAGGAACTGCTCGGCATAGGCCATTCGCATGGTTTCGCGGAAATCCTGTTGATCGACGATGAAATCGGCATGACTCAGGCCGATATCGTTGTCGATCACCCACTCGTTCCGCAGCTCGTCCAGGCGCATCTGGTTGATCGTGATCCACTCGATTCCCTCGCGCTCCCCCACGATCCGGAACTGGCGTTCCGCGGTCATGTACTGCTCTGTGAGCGAGAGCTGCTTTTCTCCGCTGAGCTGGACGCCCAGCCGGTAGTTATCGAAAAGCTCCGCCGTGGTTACGGCACCTTCGTTCTGCTTCGCCAGAATCGCGCGGCCGGACGTCGCATTGGTATCCCGGCCCAGCTGCTCCCGATTGACACCGCTACCATCGTGAATATGTGCCGAGTCCAGCTCGAGGATCCGGATATTGATATCGGCGACTTCCAGATTCCGATCAATCCGAATTTTCTTCAGGCCGTCCCTCTGGAGCGGGATCACGCCATTCGGCCGCGCCAGATTCTCCTTGACCTCTTCCAGACGATCCTCGTCAATTGCTCCCTCTTCATAAAGAAGCTGGTTGGCGCTGGCTGCCCACAGCAGTTTCGACATGCGCTTGTTCAGATCCTCCTGCGAGTCCCTGACGCCACGAACCAGACCATAGGCCATACCATCGCGCTGACGGCGATAAGCATAATACGGTGTGTAGGGGAATTTGCCATGTCGGAACGGGCTCTTGCTCAACTCAAGCAACCCATCTTCCGTGAACTTGGCACACCACATCTCTTCGACCACTGCATTGGTCAGCGTGAACCCGGGCTGCACGCCAGACCTCATGGAATCCTCGGCTGCGGCATGCTCCGGGATGTTCGGATCGAATATCTCGCCGGAGAAGTTCCCACCCCAGATTCGCTTGTGCGAGACCGGCCGACGGAACCAGCATTCGATCACCCGCACGCGCAGCCGTGTGCGCGACTCCATGGAGAACCGTCCGGATATCCGGCGCCCAACAACTTCACGACCTTCGCTGTTGTAACGCCGGAACACCTGTGGCATGTCCAGCTCTTCATCGAAGCGCCCGAAATCGCCATCGAAATGGTCATGCGCAGAGCGTCCCAACAGTTCCTTGCGATCCGGGAATGCCGCCTCGGCATAATCGAGATCGAGAAACTTCTCGCGCGTCAGATACCGGCAGTCGCTCAAATCGATCGATTTGCTGATGGGATCGGCCCGCATCTGCGGCCACGGCACATGCACGACTTGTACCGGCTCGCCCGCCTGATCGGCCCGGATGGACTCTTCAGTCCATCCGCAACCGACGATGGCCGCGTCCTTGAAAGCCAAGCTGCGCGCCCAGGGAATGCGGTTGGCGTCGGACAGGTATTTCAGAAGCTGCGTCTTGATCTGCGCGATCTCGACATCGCCCTGCTCGCGCGGATGCACAACTCCATCGATCCGCGTCCGGCGCTCAGTGCCGATCACCCAGTCCAGCGCTATCTTGATTTTGTTGTACGTCAGCGGCGCCTGGTGGCGTGCCTCGACCACGGCCTGGTCTTCATCGGACCATTGGATGTGATCGTAGAAATCCGCATCCAGCCATTGCTGGATGCGGTTATCGAAATGCGCATCGACAGCCTGATACAAGTAGTCCAGGACCTTCGCATGGATCGCCAAGGCATCTGGCGTGTCCAGCGGGTGCAGTGGCACCTCTGCCTGTTTAGGGGCTTCCAGCGAACCAAATAATTCGTCACCGGGAGCCCGGTCTTCACCGCGCACGTTCTCGATCGTCGCCATAATCAGTTGACCGCTTGCCCGTTGATCTTGATCGTCAGCCCCTCGGCTGCCATGCGGTCGAGCCATTTCTCTTTCGTCAATTCCGGAGGCGGGCGAAGGTTCTTGACGTCATCACAGAATTCAAGGATCGCGTCGAGGATCCGATGCCGATACGCAGCTACATCGAGGCCATACAGCGCGATCGCTGCATTGGCCAGGCGCGCATTCATTGCCTTGATGCCCTGCACTCCCCGACGGTCCCGGTCTTCCGGCCGGTACATCCAGAAGTCGCGGAACGGCACCAGATACACGGGATGCCCTTCCGCAGCCTCCCCGGTGATCGGGTTGGTCGACGGCACTGACCGGTTCTCGTTCCGGATATACAGCGCGGCATCGTCATCATTATTGACGCGAATATGGGTCAGATACAGGGTCAGATCCCCTTTCTTTCCGCACCAGACAAACCCCGCTGGGGCTAGTATGCTCATTCGGCATCACCCTCCCATTCCTCAGGCTCTTCGTGCTGCCCACCGACGCCCAGCAGTTGCATCGCAGCATCCAGCTCTTCCCGTACCGCGGCGGCGGCTTCCTCCGGGGTCAGCACATGCTCGGCGACCACCGTGTCGCAGTTGTCGCCGCCGGGCAGATACTCGGCGTAGGCGCGCGCCTGCTGGACATGCAGCGTCAGCTGCTCGGAATCCATCAGTGAATCCCAGGTGTTCGCGAATCCTGGGCGGCCGCGATCGCGGGGTGCTCTTTCTCCACCGCAGCGGCGATGCGCTCGGAAATCGTGCGTGCAGAAAGCTCGGTCAGCTCCAGACTGCCGCGATAATCCACCATCGTGCGCCCCTGCCCGTCCTGCAGCATGAAGGTCACGCTCTTCAGCTGGCCCGCCTCGTTCGCCGCAAGCAGCATCGCGTTCGGAAATCACATGGTTCTCCAGTTATCGTTTCCAATCGATCGTGGTGGCCTGGCCACGCGCCGACCGCTGCTGCTGACATAACCCTGTGCACACTGGCGGAACGCATCCGCCCCGTTGCTCGCCCAGTTGTGCAGCGGCGTATCCGAATACGCTTCGGCCTTCTCGTTGAAAGTCTTCTGATAGCGCCGCAGGGCTTCAAGCCCGCCACGACTGGCGCCTTTCTTGCCTTTGGCATCCTTTGGCGGCCCACAACGAACACGATCGAATCGGCATCGCGGCAGCATGTCGCGCACCATGTCGATGCCTTCCGTCACATCGTTGATTCGCGGCACCACCTCGATCGGAGTGATTCCCAGATCCTCTGCGGTCTTCACCCGTGACTTTTCAGCCGACCAGTCCCAATTGCCTCCGTCGTGTGGCCAATGGTGCTTGCCATACGTGTAGCCGCGATCCCGACCGAGATCCCGCAGGACCCCGGCGTAATGACTGACCGACTTCCCCGACTCTTCGTAGTAATCGATAAAATCCAGCCATGGACCGTTCTCCTGCATGAACCAGATCACGGTTGTATCGCTTCGGCCGATATCCCAGAAGGTGTGCACGAGAGACCCGGGATTGACCGGCAGATCAGTGATCCGTCCCTGGGCCGACGCCTCGGCCATTTCCTGCCCGTAGTACGCGCCTTCCGTGCTCGCCTCGAACGCCTCTTCAGGCGTGCTCGGATGCTCACGCTTCATTTTGTCGCGCTGCTCAGCGGCTTTCTTGACGTACCACGCCTTCTGTTCCGGCGACAACGTGATGCCGGCAGCTTCGACCCTCATGAAATACGCGTGCTGTTCCGCGGATATCAGGACATGTTCCGGATCCAGCGTATTGATCGGATCCTGATACCACGCGAAAAAGTGCAGCTTGTAGTCCATTACGGTCAGCTGCGTCGCACCGGCCTCGATGTCCTTTTCAAGCTCCTGCGCCGTATCGCACATCTCGTAAAACGGACCGCTGGCACCGTAGCCCGTGGACTCAATCACCACGATCGTCTCTTCCGGAGTCACGGCGTTCAGGGCACCAGACAGAACCTCCTGCGCGCGTTCCGGGTACATCGCGCACATCGGGCCAAACTCCGAGATATGCAGGAACGTCAATGTTCCGCCACGATGTGAAACCGAGACTTCGATCGCGCTGCCGTTCGACAGCTCCAGCACACCATCCCTCATGTCGCGCCGCACCGTTGGGCGCAGGCGCTTCAGGAAATCCGGAAGATTGTCGTAGGCGTACAGGACTTTCTTTCGGAAAAACTTCGTGGCATCGCCGGCGGTATGCGCCACGATGCCCGCCTGCGTGTTGCTCTGAAACAGCGACATGTCCAGCGCGCGGATACAGGCCCATGTCGTGATGCCATGCTGCCGCGACTTCAGGACCAGGTTGCGGTTGTGCAGGTTGTCATCCAGCTCCGCCTGGACGGCATTGAGCTTGAATTTAACTTTTCGCCCGTACTTGTCGATGATCCAGTACAGGTTGTTGAGCCGCCACCAGCGATCGCCCAGCCGCGTGATGATCTCGCTGGCGTCAGCGTCGCTCAGCTGTCCGGCCACGGCCACAGCCATGGATCACCCGCCCTTGCGCGATGCCGCCGGCCCGATCCCAGTATCCGCGCCGTCCAGCAGGTTCAACAGCTCGGCCAGTTGCTTGTCCTGCGTTTCGATCGGTCCACCGCCCTTGCCCGTGTGCTCGATCTTTTTCGTGCTGAACAGCCCGAAGTGCTGACCCAACAGCTTGACCGAATCCAATCGGTTGATGAATCGGATCTTCTTCGTGAACCCAATAGGCCTCCTTTCTTCACCACCGCCTTCGTACTCTTCGAACACCTCAATGCCTTGCAGCAGCGCAGCCTCATCGGCTGTCAGCTCGGACATCGCCTTGAGATTCCCATCCTCATCGAAAAGCGAACGAATATCTCCAAGGGCCATCTTTTGCAGGCGCAACAGCACCGCTTGCTGGTCGATCTCGGTTTGCTCCATCAGCGCCCGCTTGCGCGCAGTCAGGTACTCCTGCACCTTTGCGGTGCCGAGCAGGCGCGAGGCTGCAGCCTCAGCACTCGCGCCCTTGGCTTTGTACCCTGCCCGCTGATACGCAGCAGTGGCGTTGAAATCAATTAGGTACTCATCGGCGAACCGGCGCTGCTGGTCCTGCAGCCCGGTCGCGGGATCAAACCGTCCGGCCATCGTCAGTCACCGTGCTGCCAATGCCCCGGCTTGAGCCCATCGGCATCGGCCGGCCTCCGGGTTATCCAGAATGTATCTGTGCCGTCAAGGAACACCTGGGCATTGATCGTGCCATCTGGATGCACGCGCACCACCACCGCCGGGAACCATTCACCGGCCTGCACCTGGTTGCCCATGTGGGCCTGCGCCCCGCACGGCCAGGCGCCGCTGATCACCATATCTTGCAGGTACTCGGGGGCCGTTCGCCGTCCATTGATCTTCGCCGCGTCTGATTCTGTCAGCGCGTAGAGCACAATTTGTCCCAACACCACATTTCCCCTTCAGTTACGACTACGACTCTGTAACCCACGAAGTACCATCGAACACCTCCCAAAGCAACGTGACGGCGCTCCTGTAAGAGGTACCACGCTGTGGGGTAACGAACTTCCAACTGCTTGGTGCTGTACATATAGCTAGGTCACTATCGTGACCAGCCCATGCATCCGTTGCACCACTATCGACTATCCACATCTTTCCGACATCATCAAGCACAGTCGAAGGTGGAGTATCCGCTGCTCCCTGCACGAGATTGCCTGAAAATGCGGCCATGCGGTAATTCAGCGCCTCAATCTCATTGTAGGCGTCCTGAAGCTCCTCAGACATAATATCCAGCGCTTCCGCGACATCGGCGGGATTTGCCGCCTGTACCCAACCTGCATCTTGCCTTGCATACGGCGTACCATCTTCAGGAGCTTCTGGAATTCCCCCTCCCGAACCTCCAGCATTAATAAATGGCGTAGACACAAAGACTCCGCCACAATCGCCACTACGTCTACATTTCATCGCGTGGTCTCTCCGCGCACAGTGATTGATCCATCCATCAGCGGCATAACTACCTCTTCCCCGCCACGCGGAAAGTATGCCTCGATGCTGTAGTACAGCTGACAGCGCCTGATATTGTCAGGGTTAAGCTGGACGGTTTCCGCGGCTGGTACCGCGATACTGATAACGCCCGCCGCTGGGTCAGTCAGCACCAAGCGGCCATTATCGGTCGTCAACTCCATCGCCAGCGTTTCATCGGCCGTCATACCCCAGCGGCCGGCGGCCGTCCTGACTTGCATGCGCAGGGAGTAGCCGGACAGGTCAAGCGGATCGCCAGCACAATCCAGGAACTCAATTCGGGTATTCCAGGTCGCGCCGCGAGTGACATGCAAGCCACAAGATTGTGAGGCGAAGACGCTCATTGTCGGTTACTCGATCACCGCCAATATCCGCTCAGCCTGTCCCGTAACCGGAAGCCCATCAGTAACCAGATTCTCTCGACCGCTTTCTGGCGTGCGATCTTCCGGCCGATTTCCGGATCGAAGTTCTCCGGACTCGCGCATGCAGACTCACCGGTGACGGTATAGCCGTTGCGCAGGACCAGCGTGCAGAATGTCAGCAGATCAAGCGCAGTCCCGGCACGCACACTGTTCGGACGATGGCCGCTTGCACCTGCCACACCATCGGAGGCAGTGAAATAGAACTCGCTGGTAATCTCAGCCTCGATGTCCGCTGGCGTCACGCGCGGCGCGGTCAAGCCCTTGGCCTGGATTTCTCTTTCGATATCGCTCATGTCAATCCTCGTCTAAACACGGTGATTCAAGTTTCCGCTGGCCGCATGCCAGCAGGTAATGCGCTACGGTCCCGTCGGCATAGCAGCCGAGGCCGAACACCTCCAAATTAGTACCAGCCAGTACCAGGGCACCTTCGCGTACCTCGCCGTACTCGCCAGCCTCCAGTTCATCGGCGATGTTCCGCAGCAGTGCGGGAATGTCGGCCAATCCAGGATTCGGCAGCGCGTACAGCTTCGCAGTCATTGCGCTTCCCCGATGTATGCCCGGATCACTGCCTGGCAGGCGGCGAGCTGGTGAATCGCTTCGTCCCCGTCTCCGGCGATTCGAAGAGCAATTGCCGCATCCTGCTCAGTAAATCCGGGGTGCGCTCCACCATCACCGACGCTGGCGCCGGTGGCAGTTCCCTCGGCGGGCACTGGCGGACATTGGAACCGCGACTGCAGGCGCAAATTGCCGTTGCGCAGATCAGCAATGGCAGCATCAGCCGCGCGCTGCGCAGCCTGTCGATTCTGTTCATAGACCCTTCCAATTTCGTTCAGTGCCTGCGATTGGGTGCGATACGCGGCCGCCTCACCTGTAGCGATCACCAGATCCGATGCGGCCTGTTCCAGTTGCGCGCTCACATGCTCGGCTTGAGCGTCAGATCGTGCCGCGTTCCCTCGGTAGTGCAGCGTCGCGCCAGTGGCGGCCAGAAGTGCGGCGCACAGTGCGGCGATGACGTACTTACTCATTACTGCACCTATCCTGTCGTTTCAATACCGCCAATGACCTAGCGTATGTCACCAGCGCCAATGCCAGCGCAACGACCAGGATCACCTGCTCCGGCTCAATGACGCCGGTCGCAGTCAAATCCCGCGCTACCAAGCTAGCGCACGCTGCAACAATCCCGATCAGTGAGATCCGGGCAACATGCGTGCTGACGCAGTGCGGCCTGGGCCCAAGCAGGAATATGACAAGCGCCCCGATGATCACGACGAAATTTGCACCGATGAAGACCAGCATCAGCAACGTACCCATGTCATTCCTCCCGTTCCCCGCCACCACGTAGGCGATATCCGGAAAGAATCCTGCGTCCCTGTTCGTGAAGCACACGTACCGACAAGCCCAACGCGCCGGCACGGACTTCAACATCGATCTTTCCGGCCGTCTCGCCGATAACCGGAAGATGCGGCAGGATCATGGCGACCATTGCGGCCGCGAAAGCCATAGCGGCGATGCCGAAAGCCAGGCGAAGAGCTTTGTCAGGCGCCTGCTCGGGTTCGAAATAATACGAGGCGGCCGCGCCGACGATTGCAGCGACCCATGCCCACGGCGACAGGCCGAAAATTGACACTGCGCCTGCGCTCGTTGCGATTGTTTTGAACGTGATTGCAGCAGTCTCGGCTTTCATTGCTTGTCGGCGCCCATTTCCTTGAACAGCTCCTTGGCCTGAGCCAGCCTGCGGCGCCGATCATCGAGCCCATTCGTGCCGCCGTTGATCTTCTTCGTCACTCCAACGATGTCATCGGCTTGCGCCAGCTGCCGGATGCTTGGCCGGTAGATGCACCAGTACCATGCTGCGGCATCCACGGCATCCGGTAGCCTGGTCAACATCAGCGGATCACGCACCACCCGATCATCGCCGTACTTCCACTTGCTGTAGGCAGCGTGGTTTGCCCGGCCGGTAATCTGGATCAACCCATGGCCCTTGAACCGCACGCCATCGCCCGGCTGAGTGTTTCCGAGATCCGTCCGGCCCTCGTATGCGCGCCCGGAGGCATACTCCGTCGCAGTACGGAAACCGTCCGACTCATGGGCAACTTGAGCCAGAAAATGGGCTTTTTCGAGAGGCGTCACAATGCCGAAACGAATGCACGCATCTTCCAGCGCCTGCGCGTACTTACCCGCGCCCATCGCAGCAGCGACAGTTTCAGTGCTCATTGTGATGGCCTCAAAATGTGGTAGCGGCGGCCGGACTCGAACCGGCGACATCCTGGGCATGAACCAGGCGGGCTGCCTCTGCCCTACGCCGCAGGCATAAAAAAGGCCCGGTAGGAACCGGGCCAACAGGTGGTTTTTGAAAGCCGTCCCGACTATCCAGGGGGGTACAAGCCGGGACGGGACCATCCATGAGCGTGGGCCGATCACACTATCGCCCACGGTGGGAATAAATACCGCGTTCAGAGTCCCGGCACAACTGCGGAACCGCATGCGGAAAAAAACCATCCGCATGCGGAATTGGTGCGGAAGTCCGCTGCACCCTAACAACCCATAACAAGCGCCGTCATAAACAGCAGCGGGCGTCCACTCCGCCCGCGCGTCTGGACTACCCGGCGGAGTCTTCCGGGGATCGCGCGTTGCTGCCGGCGACATAATGCGATGCCGAGCAGGATCAGTGGTATCCGGAATCTGCGGGCCGACGTGTAGGAAAGCCCCTACATCAACCGTCGCCGAACAGACGCCATCCGAATTCGCGCCGACCCTCGATCAGTGCGCCATCCAGAACCATCTTCGCCGCCGCGTAGACCCGAGAGTATGTGGACCGCCGCAACTTCGTAGCGCGCGCGCGGTTCTTGAGTGTTGATTGCTGTTGTGGATACACCAGATCACAAAGCGCATCATGAACTATAAGCCGGAGCCGCCGATCAGCAACACCGCCCAACTCTAATTCCATCCGCTCAAGGCCAGGCGAATCCCTCTCCACCTGCGCCATGGCCAGCGTCACCAGCTTGGACGTCGCTGCCGGCGCGGCTTGGGTAGCGACAGCAATCGCAACGCCCTCCGCAACAGGGTCTGACATCAACCCGACGGCCCCGGCGACATCGCTCCCCGACAAGGGCACCACCGTGCCACGGCCTGCCACCGGCACGCGATACCCGCCGCTGACCAGCATTCTGGCCAGCAACTCAAGAGCATCACGATCCGTCGACCATAACCCGGCCGGATCCACACCTTGGGCACCACTCGGCTTGCGGGACCTCACGGTCATGGGCTCTTCCGGCTGCCTTGACTGGGCCAATGCCGCGCCATCCGATACCGCCTCGGATGACAGCACGCCAGCTGAAAGCATCCACGCGGCTGCACCCATTTTCGACCCAGCTGACTCAATCTGCTCGATCAGCAGCAGATCCTTCAGGAGCCCGCCCACGAACGCGCGCGTGATTCGAAGACCACCGCTCCCCGCCAACTGTTTCACCAACTGGCGCTGCAGCTCCGTCTGCGTCAGGCGCCCGGCGCTTTGCAGTTCCTGCAGCACGAGAAAAAGGCAGTAGTCACGGAATGCGCTCATGCCAGCTCGATCTCGATCGGATAGTGGTACTCAACTTCCCGCTTCTTGATCCTGAATTCTTTGGTCTGGCGCCCTTTCACGTCGACGAACCGATACCGGCCGTCGACCAGAAATTCCAGAAAATCGGCCACGTACTTCGTTCCGCCCGGCAGGTGCACCGGCACCTGACGCAGCCAGAACAGCACTTCGCCGGCCTCGCGCCGCAACTTCAACTGCTCGTAATACCGGGCCTCGCGTTTGCTATCGAACCGGATTCCATCAACCGTGGTGACCTGGTTCCCGTACTTCGACCGCTCCTCGCCGCCAACATCGGCACCGAGCCCAGCCACAGAGGCCGTCTTCTGTGGCGCCTGCTGTTGTTGCACCAGCCGACGCATGCTCTCGGGCATGTCCTCGATCCTGGAAAACCGCAGCGATCGTTTACTCATGGGTACGTGGCCCTCCCGGTCAGCACCGCCATCGCGCGCGCTTTGATCTCATCCACTCGTCGCACAAAATCAGCCACCAACTCGCCCAACTCATCCCCCATCAACAGGACCGCCGCAAGCTGCTCGCGGCTCATGTGCGAAAACGGATCAGCCGAGCCGGTTTGCGACGTCGGCACAATCGTCCCCGGTGCCGCCGGAACTTCGGCAGGCATGTTAGCCAGCTCCGTTGGCCACCACGTCACTTCATCACGCCCATTTCGTGAGTTCCATTTCATCGGCCCGCGCTGAACCAAGCCCCTGTTGGCCAGCTCGCGCAGGATGCCGGCCACACCGGCTACGGAGATCTCGGCGCAGGCCCTCGGATGCCGCAGTGATTCCGCGGCCGCGATCATCGAATCGTGCACATCGGCCACGGTCTGTGCCTCACCCTGCCCAAGGCAATGCAGGGCCAGTTCCCGGTGATACGTGCGCAGTTGTTCCACGGGAATCATGCGTCCGGGCTCTCGCCCTCGTCCGGATGCAGCATCGTTTTAATCTTCGACATCGCAGCCGTCGCCACTTCTGGCGTTCGCGGACCGGGATCCCGGCGCTCCTGCGTGAGCACTGCTGGTGCATCAGGCAGCGCGCGACCCAGGCAGATCATTTCAGTCACCGCGTCGTAGGCAGCACTCAGCATGCGCTCACCGGCATCGACCGATGCGGTTCGGTAGCTGTGCCAGTCCAGGTACGAGGCCACGGCGCGCGCGGCCTGACTCCACTCGGCACCGGGCCGGGTCAGCTCGGCACGGATCTGGCCGATGTTCGGGATGCCCAGACACAGCATCCGCATTTCGGGCAGCACCGGCGGCCACGCCTTGCCCAGGTCGACATGCCGATCCAGCGCATCCAGGACGGTTTTCCGGCTGAACGGCGCCAGCCGCTGCGCCCACATCATCCCGGCCACGGTCAGCGCACCGGTGTCGTCGACCGGGAGCTGTCCGAGAAACCGCGCCCAGCGCGCACCGTAGGCGGCAATGCCCGCCACCCACAGCCGGGACAGCGTGCCGATGGTTCGGGTATCAACTGAGATCGAGTCCGTTTCGTTCGGCGATTTCGTTGAGTCGGTTGGCTGCGTCGTCAACGAGGCTACCGCCGCTTGATGAACTGGTTGCATTTTGACCTCCCGAGGTCGTCTTGGCGCCGGCTGCATGACGGCCGCGTGCGGTTGCGATTGCCCAGTTGAACGGCTTGGTGACAGGCGGATCCCGTGCCAACCCCTCGCGCACCGTGTCCGCCAGCGTCTCGCCCGTCACGCCCTCGTCTAGGGCCGCAAGCAAATCGAGGTGGCTGGGGTTGGCGTTGATGCAGCCTGCCTGCCGCATCAGCAAGCACGCCCGCCCGCCGGCGGTCGCGCGCTCAGAGATCTCTGGTGCTTGCTGTGTTCTATCTGGAGTATTGGGGTATGGGGTATGGGGAGCTTTCGAGCTGGGTTCGTTCTGGGTTCCCCGGTGGGTTTCTGTTTCAGAACCCAGCAGAAACCCATTGGGTTTTTTCTGGGTTTCTGATTCTGGTGGTTCTGGGTTATCCGGTTGGGTTTCACTATTTCCCGTTACTTGTTGATTTTCCTTAATTTGTTTCGGCCTTCCGCCTTTCTTTCCGTTGGCTCTAGCAGCCTCAATAGCTGGCCTAGCTTTCAGTAACTCTTTCTCTATCCGATACTGCGTCCAAACTACCCCGTTTTTTTCTGGAATTTTCTCGAAAAATTGGGCCAAAATTGCATCGACTGAACGGCGCTCGCTGGCGGTCATCGCGCGCGCGATCGTGTATCGCTGGTCGTGCGGGATCGGCTGCTCATTCGAGTAGTACCAGTCCATGAGACGGGTATAAGCCCCATCCTGTTCCATCGTCAGGTGCAGGGTCTTGGTCTGGTAATGTGCCGGGTACCGTGGGTAGAAATTCACGGCTGCGCTCCCTCATTGATGACCTGCGCGTACCGGTACGCAGTGGACCGGTTGATGCCCCATCGGTCCATGATCTGCTGCCCAGTCACACGGTCGCGCAGCGACCGCGCCCACATCGCAATCTTCACCTGCGGAGGCATCAGGTCGATAACACCTTGCGACATCACCACTCCATCCTGCTCAGCCACTGCAACCACCTCGATGGCCCACCTCATCGTGGCCACCCGGTAGGGGATCATGCTGGTCAATTGGTGGGCGGTAGCCGGAAG
>JAISFF010000004.1 GCA_031263725.1 Lysobacteraceae bacterium
AGGTGGCATACACGGCGGCGGCAAAGCTTTCGGCATCGCTGTTGCCGTAGCCATGCTTGGGATCGGCCTTGGCGTAACCCAGCATTCCACCCAGGAAGAACTCGTCGTCGCCGACCTCGATGCGCCGGTCGGCGCCAACCTGCACACCGTTATAGTCCATCTTGAATCCGGACAACAGACGATCGCCGAACGAATCCAGCCGGCCGGTGTAAACCCTCGCCCAGACATCGCCCTGGCGGGTATGACGCAGGTCGCCCATCCGCTGCAGCAACGTCTGCGTATCGATGTAGCTGAGCAGATAATTGACGTTGAGGAGGTTGGTCGACGCGTCGGCCGTATTGTTCAATTCTGGCTCCGGACCAGGGTCTGGGCCAGGGTCTGGGCCGGGGCCGGGGCCGGGGCCGGGGCCGGGGCCGGGGCCGGGGCCGGGATCTGGATCTGGATCTGGATCTGGATCCGAGGTTTGCGCGGCCAGATACCAGTTCTGCCCGTCGTACTGCACCAGCGTGTATTTCAGGTGCCCGATATCCACGGCCCGGCCGTCGAGCAGTGCGAACGCCCCCTTTCCGTCGGCGGTCTGCACCACCTTCAGGTGTTCATCGCCATCGACTGGTACTGCGCCCAAGCCCAGTTCCGCACTCGGAATAAAGACCTTGTGGCTGCCGGCAGTGGCCCCGGTGATATTCAGCAGATCGCCCTGGTTCTCGGCGGCGGCGCCGATGCCGACGATATAGGGCCGGATTTCGAAAATACCGTTGCCCCGCAGATTCTCGACATCAAGCTGCACGCGCTCGGGAGCGCTGCCGAACGTGTAGTCGCGGCCGCCGAGATTCACTCGTGCGCCATTGGCGAGCGTCAGGTTGGTGACCTTCGAGAGATACCTATCCTTGAGGCTGAACCACTTGGCTGGAGTCGATGGTATGTCCCAGGTCACGCCGGCGCTGTTCAACGCCATGTCGATGGTACCGGAAGCAGAATGGTCCCTTACATTTTCTATCCGCGTGTTGCTGATGATGTGCGTGCGGTCGTACAGATCGAGCCAAACCTCGCCGCCGTCGGTAGAGTAGACCGCGCCCTGAATCACCGTATTGTCGAAAGCCTTGAGTTCGACGCGGGAGTTTCTGCGGTTGACGCCGACTTCCGTATCATCAAAATCGAGTAGGGTATTAAGAGATAGGATCGCGCGCGCCTCCTCCGCACCATCAAAATAGCCGCCCGTCAGAACCGAGTTGCCACCCGTGCGCAATTGCACCAGGCCGCCGCGGTCGTCCAGATAATAGGGGATCGGGGAGAAAACGATGCGGTAGCGCTTCGTCTTTCCGGCCCAGATCGTGCCGCTGACCATGAACAGGTTGTTGCTGCCAGCGCTGACGGGCGCGTCGAAATCGGTGGAACGCACCAAGGCTTCGCGTCCGGCCCCGATGGCTTGGCTGGACAATGGGGCCACGCTGATGTTGACCGATCCTTGCAGTTCGATCGTAGCGCCGTTGGTGGCGTGTATGCCGTCGGCATGGCCCACAGCGGTACTGGTGACGACCGTCAGGTCATCGCCCAGGACGACGGTGCTTCGGCGAGTATTGGCGTAAACCCCGATAGAACCGGTCCCTCGCGTCGTGATGGTTGCGTGGTCGCCAATGGTGATCTTGCTGTAGCCCTTGTTGACAGCGTCAGCATCCTTGGAATCCATCACTCCAAACCCGGCGAGAACACCAAATGACCATGACGTGGCCTTGGTGCTGATCTGAGCGTTATTGCCGATATCGATGGTGTTGATTCCGCCATTGATGGAATTGTTCGCCCACACCGCATGCATGCCTTCGTCATAGTGGCTGCGAAGCCCCTCGGCAGTGGCGATAATGGCATTGTCACCTATGGTCAGCGTCGCGTTACTATCCCGGGTGAGGTTGATGGCGCTCGACGATGTGCCGGAAGTCAACGCCCTCAGACCATTTCCCAGCGTGATCGTGGCGTTGCCGTTCGTCCGAATGGCATTGGCGCCATTCCCGCTGGTCGTAATGTTCAACGTCTTTCCGGTCAGATTCCATGCCAAATTATCGGCATACAGGCCATGCCCCTGGAGGGGCGCGGTCCCCCCGTTCTGGCTCGTGGTGATGGTGATGGTTCCCGTACACGCACTGACCGTGCCCGGATCCCGGACCGTTGTATCTGTAAAAGTACAATCGGCGGCGGCCGTGCCACTGGACAGCGCCAATACGATCGAAGATGCAAGCAGCTTCTTGCGAGAAACCGAACGTTTCATATTTTCCTCCGTTTTTCGGACGGCAAGCGCTGTCAGCACCAGAGGCGCAATACCTTCCAAGATGACAGACGCTCCTCAAGTTGCGGTTGCCCCAGAATGAAACAGCCGCCTGTTCACACATCCATGCATGCGCTCCCTGCCCATAGCCCTTGGGCTGATGGCGGCCATCGGTTTCGTCTTCTGGTTCCACATCGGCTGGCCGCTGCGCGATGCCTTGCCGCCATCATTGTGGTAATGATTTCGTGGAATGACAGCCTTGGACCATGGAAATGAGACAGGTGCCTCACAGGCTGTTTATGCTAGACACATATTGCTAAACCCTTGTTTTCTAAGCTTCTTCGCTTACCTGAATCGTTCAGCGTTCTTATTCTCGACCATCCGCGGCAGATGAGGCTGCGATATCGAGAATCCCGGCGATGTCCACACCCCGCAGCGCGTTCAGGGCGGCATCGACCAGATCGCCGCGCAGGCGTTCCTGCGATTCGATCGCGGCGTAGAGCGAGCTTGTTTTTGATGCGACCGGCAAGTATTTGTGTATCTATCTGATTTTGTCGGTCAGCACGATTTCCAGCAATCGCTGTACCTCTCGCGGGTACCTGTTTCGGCCTCAGCGCACCCGGCGGAAATCCTCAGCGCGACATGCTCGCTCGCATCCACCCGCACGAAATAGGCGGGTAACTGGATGCGCGCGAAATATGGCGGTCTGTCGTCTGATACTTGGCACGAGGATATTCGCCAGGAATTCTCCGAATCTTTCCGTGTTCCGGCTGACGATGGGGTACTGATCTTCAAATGGGCAGAGACGAAAATAAAGTTCTGCCAAGTCCTCGCGCTCGCTTCGTACCAGCCGTCATTCGGGCGCAAGCCAGGAAAGAGGCATGGCACTCACTGGATTTCATTCATGAAAGAGTCCGGACAGTGAAAGAGCGCCTACCATTCTCGGCACATCGATAGTCCATGTGATTCTGGATGGACACAAAACGACGACGCGGAAGATTAATGGACATACGGAAATCCGCAATGACCTGGTCGATCGTCAGCGCTTCGTCATGACATGGCACCAGCAAGGCGCGATCCTGGGCGGCCACTGCGAAGCGCCGGCGGCGGAATCATTCATGCGGTTGGCATCGTGTTGTCGCCGTTCCGGACGGATGCCCGCGGAAGGTTACGCATCTCGTTTCAGCCGGAACAAGCTGCCGGAGACCATGCTGCGGGGCCAGGGACGATTCAATCCGATACGTCGAAGGATTGCTCGCTCCAGTCCTCGACGCTGCCGTCCGTGCCGTACAGGCGCAATCCCAGCCAATGCCGGCCGGAAACGTCATCGGGCAAACGGACATCGGCGCGGAACCCGATCCGCGGATGATGCGGGTCGGTGGAGATATTCCAGTACTCGCCGGCCGCATTGTCCGATCCGTATTCCGCTTCGGCGATCGCCTCTCCGTCCAGAAGTATCTGCACGCGTTCCAGCCCCGCACCATCCTTGAAGGCCCATCCGGATACCCGGAACCGGCGCGACACGTCCGCCCCGCCCACGGGTTCATCGATCCAGGCCATCGCCGGCGTGACGCAATCGCCCTTCCCTGCGCGCTCCCCGGCCGGCACTTCGATCAACAGAAAGCGCTGCGCGCCGTGATCGATCGAAACCGTCCGCGGCGGGCCGAGCGGGCCGACCATCGCGCAGACATCGTGATATCGACGTAGAAGATCGCGATACGGTATATCGGCCACCGACAAGACCAGTAACTGCGGATGCGCCGAAGCGCCAGCATGCTGCAATCCCCACAATCGCAGTTGCGGCGCGCGGCCATGTTTATGGTTGAGCGGATGATCGAGCACCGCGATATCCGCATCGTTCATCGCAAAACCCAGCTCGGCGCCGATCTTGAAATCGTCGGCCAGCACCCGGCTGCCCGGCGGCATCGCATCGAGGCGCTTTTTCGTTGCCTCGGCCAATGTGTTCCAGCCGGCAAAATTCCGCAGGTAGAGCTTGTCCGGCAGTATTTCCAGCCGGACCGACGGCATCGCCTGCAGCAGGTAATAGCCGCTGGCGCCGATCATCCCCAGCGCCGCCACGCACCAGACCACGCCGCGCCATACGGGCTTGCACTGGTCCAATGCGACTGGAACCAGCACCAGCAGGGCCAGATAGCCCGACAACGGCCAATGAAAGCTGACCCGGTCGATATCGGTGAAAAAGCCCAGCGCGAAGATGCCCAGGGTGGAAAGCAATCCCGACAGGGCGAGATAGCGTTGCTGGGGCGGCGCCCGCCGATCGCGCCATCGCACCACACCCGCGGTCATCAAGGCCACGAACAGCAGCGGCGTGGTCAGGGCCGCCTGGATCAGCGGAAACCACAAGCCATCGAGATGAAATGACCACGGGTGCCGGTCCATCAGTTGAAAACGCAGGCCTGCTTCGCCGTGTTCGATGTTCCAGAGCAGCAATGGCAGCCAAGCCGCCGCACCCACCGCCAGGCCCAACCACAACCTGGCATCCCGAAACAGACGCCTGCCTTCGGGCACGCATGCCAGCGCGACACCCCCGACCACGATCACCCAGGCGAAGCGATAATGGCTCAGACCGCCGATCGCCAATCCCAGCGCCAACAGCAGCACCGCATTCCAGCGCACCCTTTCCAGCAACAGCGTGCCCGCAAGCAGGCACAATGCGGACGCGAACACCATCGGCACATCCGGCAACGCGAGTATTCCCGCGGTTCCCGCCAGAGGCATCAACAGCGTGAGGCTGCCCGCGTTCCAGCCATGCGTCCCGCCGCACCAACGCCTGCCCATGGCGACCACCAGCCAGGGCAATGCCATTCCCGTCAACAGGAACGGCGCGCGCAACGCCAACAGGTGCGGGCCGCCCAATGTCGTACCCAATCCGATCAGCCAAGCCGTCAATCCCGGCAGGTCCGAATACGCCATCGCCGGATGCCGGCTTTCCTGCCAGTAGAACGCCTCGTCCACGAACAGGGACAACCGGGCCGCGATCACCAGCTTGATCGCCGCCACTGCCACCCATAGCGCCATGAATCGCGCACGCGCAAAGCGAGTTGTCCGCATATCCGGCTACACTCTCCGTTAGACACCGCTGACGATGGAAGCCGATGTCCCGTCCGCCAGAAACTTTCAAAATGCTACCCGACTCCCTGCTCGAATCACTTAAACGAGCCCAACTGCAAGTCAATTCCCTGGTCCTGGGCAAACCCCACGAGATCCGCCTGGCGTTTGTCACCCTGCTGTCCGGCGGGCATCTGCTGATCGGGGATCTGCCCGGCCTGGGCAAGACCACACTGGCGCATGCGCTGGCGGCCACGCTCGGCCTGCGCTTCCAGCGTGTCCAGTTCACCTCGGACCTGTTGCCGGCGGACATCCTGGGCGTTTCGATCTACGACTCCCAAGCGCGCCGGTTCCAGTTCCATCCCGGTCCGATCTTCACCCACATCCTGCTCGCGGATGAAATCAACCGCGCACCGCCGCGCACGCAAAGCGCGCTGCTGGAAGGCATGGCCGAACAGCAGGTGAGCATCGATGGACAGACCCATCACCTGCCCGATCCGTTCTTCGTGATCGCCACGCAGAATCCGGTGGACCTGTCCGGCACGTTCCCGCTGCCCGACTCGCAGCTGGACCGGTTTCTGCTGCGGTTCTCGATGGGCTATCCGGACCCCGCATTCGAGCGCGAACTGTTGATGGGCAATGATCGCCGCGAGCTGATCGCGATGGCCTCTCCGGCCCTGTCCGAAGCCGATGTGCTGAGCGCGCGTCAGGCCGTCGAGAAAGTGCGCGCCAGCGAGGCGCTGATCCGCTATGTGCAGGCGCTGTTGACACGGAGCCGGCGACAGCCGGGGGTGAAGGTGGGGCTTTCGCCACGCGCGGGACTGGCCCTGCTGCGGGCCGCGCGCGCCAATGCCCTGCTGCTGGGCCGCCAGCATGTGATCCCGGAAGATGTGCAGGCATTGTTCATCCCGGTCGCGGCGCATCGGCTGATGCCCGAGGCCGAAGCGGCGTCCGGGCAGAGTCTGGCCAAATCCATCCTGCACAGCGTAGCCGTGGACTGAAATGCTGCAACATTGGCGCACATGGCTGGACCAGCGGATCGCCACCTGGACCCGCCCCCGCGATCCGGAACCGCTGCCGGTATCGCTGAGCCGCCGCCGCGTCTACATCCTGCCCACGCCATTCGGCTACTTTCTCGCGGCATTGCTGCTGACGATGTGCATCAGCGCCATCAACTACAACAACAATCCCGCGCTGCTGCTGGCGCTGGTGTTGGGCAGCGCGTCCCTGGCGAGCCTGATTCTCACGCATCTGCAACTGCTCGGCCTGTCGGTATCCGCGTTTTCCGCCGAACCGGTCGCCGCGGGCACGCCACTGTCGTTGCGCATGACGCTGCACGCCAGCGATGGCCGCAGACATCATGGCCTGCGCCTGGATCATGCAGGCATGGCTTCGTTCGACTCGCTGGAAGAGGGTAGCGGCACCGCCGAGATGACCCTGCTGGTGCCCACGCAGCAGCGCGGCTGGCTGTTTCTGGAACGGATCGGGGTTTCCAGCATCATGCCGCTGGGCCTGGCGCGTGCCCAAGCCTGGATCTGGCCCGAGCAACCCTTGCTGGTCTATCCGTTCCCGGAAACCAATGGCCCGCCACTGCCGGAAGGCGGCTGCGGTTCCAACCGTTCCCAGGCCCATCCTCTGGGCGAGGACCTGCACCAGTTGCGCAACTACCGCAGCGGCGATCCGCTGCGTACTGTCGCCTGGAAGCACTCCGCCCGCCGCGACACGCTGCTGGTTCGCGAGTTCGAGCGCACCCAGGGCATAGAGGTCGTACTCGACTGGAAAATGCTGTCGGGCCTTTCCTACGAACAACGGATATCCAGGCTCGCGCACTGGGTGGATCTGGCCGAGCGCGAAAACCGGCGCTACCGGCTGCTGCTGCCCGGGCAGCCATCGATCGGTCCGGGACAGGGCGCCGATCACCGCCATCTGTGCCTGCGGGCCTTGGCCTTGCTGCCCCATGACGCGCACTGAGCCTTCCCGCAAGCCCGTTTCGCCGGCCATGGACCGGACCAGCCGCCTGTGGGTGCTCGGCGCCGCCGCCATCGCCCTGCTCCTGTTGCTGCGGCCGTTGCCCGGTGCTTTCGCCCTGAGCATCGTGATCGTCGCCGCGATCACCAGTGCCGTCGCCTGGCGCAAGCCGATGTCCTTCTGGCTGCGCCTGATGCTGGCCCTGGTCGTGCTGGCGCTGGTATTCATGTCGATGGGGAACGGCGTCGGCCGCGATACCGGCTGCGCGTTGCTGGCTGCCATGCTGGCGATCAAGCCCTCGGAAACCTCGACCCTGCGCGATGGCCGCAGCCTGATCGGGTTCGCCTTGTTCGCGCCGTTCGCCACTTTTCTGCTGGACCAGGGCCCGGTCACATCGCTGCTCGGAGTGCTGGCGATCCTGGCCTGCCTGCTGAGCCTGCAGCGACTGGCCGACGCCGAATCCCGGGTTCCACCATCTCCGTTCCGACACCGGCTAGGCACCGTCTTCCGCCTGCTCCTGATCGGGTTGCCGCTGACCCTGACGACCTTCTGGCTGTTCCCGCGACTGGGCGCACCCCTGTGGGGAATGCCAAGCAATTCGATGGCCCGGCCCGGCCTGTCCGACTCCATGGAGCTTGGCGAAATGCTGGATCTTCTGTCGGACGACGCACCCGCCATGCGGGTCCGTTTCTTCAGCGAAATGCCGCCGCCCGCGCAGCGGTACTGGCGCGGCCCGGTATTGACCCATTTCGATGGGATGCGCTGGACTCGATCATCGATATCCCCGGCCCTGCCGATGCCGGAAGTCGCTTTGCAGAATGCGCTCTGGGATTATGAGATCGAATACGAACCGACCGATCGTCGTTACCTGGCGGCGCTGGAACTGCCTCTGCAAGCGCCGGAAGACACCCGTCTGAACTCGGAATATGTGTTGACGGCCAGCCAGCCATTGAGCAGCCTGCGCCGCTATCGTCTGCAGTCTTCACCACCCGCAAGGCTCGGAACGACCATGCCGGGCGCGCTGTTGCGCAGTACGCTGCAACTTCCTCCAGGACACAATCCGCGCACACTGGAACTCGCCCGGCAATGGCGCAGAGAGGCCGGCCGCAACGATGCGGCTATCGTCGACCGCGCCATGGCATGGTTCCATGCCGAATTCGGCTACACCCTGGACAATGCTCCGTTACCGAGTGGCGACAGTGCCGACGAATTCCTGTTCACCCATAAGCAGGGCTATTGCGAACACTTCAGTTCCGCTTTCGTGGTGCTGATGCGTGGCGCCGGTATTCCTTCGCGGGTGGTGACCGGCTACGTCGGCGGCTACATCAATCCGTTGGGCGGCTATCTGATCGTCCGCAACATGGATGCACATGCCTGGGCGGAAGTCTGGCTGGAAGGACGCGGTTGGGTCCGGGTCGATCCCACCGCCGCAGTGGCGCCGGAGCGCATCTACGACACGCTGGACGACCGCCTCGTTGCCGGGAACAACACGTCGGCGATATGGCAATGGAGCGACTTCGGCGACTGGATGCGGCGCAACTGGAACGACCTGGTGCTGGGGTTCGACGCCACACGCCAACAGAACCTGCTGCATCCCTTCGGCCTGCCGGACCTGCAGACCCGACACCTGGCACTGCTGTTCGTCCTCGGCCTGCTTGTCGTCCTGGGCTGGATGTTCTGGCTGCTTAGCCGCCGCGAGCGCGAACGCGATCCGCTGCTGCGGGCATGGCACCGCCTTGACAAGCGTTACGCCAGACTCGGCCTGGGTCGCGAACCATACGAGCCTGCCGGAGAATGGACGGCGCGCGTCATCGCCGAGCGTCCGTCGGTGGCCGGATCGCTGCAACCGCTCAGCCGCCGTTTCGTTGCATCGCGCTACGCTGGCGAGGTTTCGGGTAGTGCTGGACTGATCCAGGATTTACGCCACCATCGCCCCTGAATTTTCCGGAGTAGGGTCATGAATACACGCATCCCCATCGTCCTGGCCGCAGTATTGGCATTGGGCGCATGTGCGTCCACCCCCAAACCGCTGCAAGGCAACTTCGCGCCGATAAGCCCGCTGGATTCGGTCACTTCGGCCGAAGTTGGCACCACCGTCCGCTGGGGCGGCCGCATCGTCGAAACCAGTCCGATGCAGGACCAAACCTGCTTCCAGATCATTTCCGCCCCGCTTGGCTCCAGCGGACGTCCGAACAACACCAACAGCGATGCCACCAGCGGCCGTTTCATCGCCTGCCGCGCCGGCTTCTACGACCCGGAAACGTTCACCAGCGAACGCGACGTGACCCTGATCGGCAAGATCGAAGGCTACGAAACGATTCCGATCGGCGAGTACGAATACCGGCTGCCGCATGTCGAGGCCGACGTGATCTACCTGTGGCCGAAAGTGACCCAGGTTCCGGTGATGGCCGCACCCTATGCCTACCCGTATTACGACCCGTTCTGGGGTCCCTGGTGGGGACCGCGCTGGTGGTGGTGATCCCGCTCCTGCAACCGCGATCGGCCCGCTCCGGACTCGGAAGCCGCCACAAACGGAACGCCGCCCATCCAGGCGGCGTTTTTTTGCCGCTGTGCAGACGATCAGGGAGTTCCAAACCGTCCCAGCGATGCGCCCGCCAGCAAATGCAGGTGGATATGGAATACCGTCTGCCCGGCATGCTCGCGGCAATTCATCACCACGCGATAACCGTCCCGCTCCAGCCCTTCACGGCGCGCATATTCGGCCGCCGCCAGCACCAACCGGCCGAGCAGCATGGCATCCCCGGGACTGGCATCGTCCAGCGTCGGAATGTGCACATTCTTCGGAATGAACAATACATGCACCGGCGCCTGCGGCGCGATGTCCTTGAAGCCGAGAATATCGTCGTCCTCGTAGACGATCGCGGCGGGAATTTCGCGACGGATGATCTTGCCGAATAGAGTGTCGTTCTGACTCATGCTGTTGGCTCCGCAATGCACATCGAATCCATCCAGCATAACCCACTGACGTGCGTGCAGAACATCCTGCCACCGTACGCGCCCGGTCGTCGCCGGATGCTTCTCCACGGTCCGGAGCCGTATTCGCGGGCATGTGGCGGATGACGGATCGCGACAGGGGTATTCCCCGGAATGCAGAAAACCCGGTCAGGAAGGCGAAGCGCCCGGTTCCGGCCAGGCCGATGGAACACAGCGGTTCACTTCCACGCTGATATGGACCAGTTCTTCGTGGATGCCCAACCGCATTTTGAAATAATCCGGCGTCATGTTCTCCTGCACCACAACCGCCACGATGCATGCGTATTTCCCTTTGCCGACACGCCAGACGTGCAGGTCGGTGATCTCCGCTTCGACCGGAGCGGCTTCGATCGCCTCGCGTATTTCCGCCACCACCGGCGCGTCCATTTCCGCATCCAGCAGCACTTTCGCGGTATCGCGCAGCAGCCGGCAGGCCCAGCTCGTCACCAGCCCAGCACCGACGATGCCCATGACCGGATCGAGCCAGACCGTACCCCACTGCCTGCCGCCGAACAACGCGAGGATCGCCAGGATCGAGGTCGCCGCATCGGCCAGGACATGCAGATAGGCCGAGCGCAGATTCAGATCCTGATGAGCGTGATGCGCGTCCTCGCGCCCGCCCTTGCGCGAGTGCGAATGTTCGTGCGCATGACCGCGGTGATGGCCGTGTGCGTCCTTCAGCAGCCAGGCGCAGGCGAGGTTGACCAGCAATCCGAGCGCGGCGATGGCGATGGCCTGATCGTAGTGGATGGCGCTGGGCGAGAGCAGCCGCTTGACCGACTCGCAGAGCATCAGCGCGGCCACTCCGAACAGGAAGACCGCGCTGGTGTAGCCACCCAGTATTTCGATCTTCCAGGTGCCGAACGCAAATCTCCGATCGCACGCAAAACGTCTGGCCGCGGCGTAGGCCAGCATCGACAGGCCGAGCGCCAGCGCGTGCGAGCCCATATGCCAGCCGTCGGCCAGCAGTGCCATCGAGTTGAAGATCCAGCCGCCGCTGATCTCGGCCAGCATCATCACCACGGTCAGCACTACGGCCCAACGGACGTTCCGCTCCGCCAAGGGGTTGCCCTCATCGAAGACATGGCTGTGGCGCCACTGCTCCGTCATTGGACTGTGCATCGGGAAGTACCGGAAAGGAATTCGGCTATACTATACCCCAGTATAGTCACAGCCAGAGCGCAAATGGCACATACCATCAAGGGCAAGAAAGCGCTGCTCACGCGAGTGCGGCGCATCAAGGGCCAGGTCGAGGCGTTGGACAGGGCACTGGAACAGGAAGTGGAATGTGGCGCCATCCTGCAACAGATCGCCGCAATCCGTGGCGCCGTCAACGGCCTGATGGCGGAGGTGCTGGAAGGGCATATCCGCGGGCACCTCGGTGCCGAAGATGTGAGCCCAGCCCAGCGCAGAACCGACCTGGAACTGGTGATCGACGCGCTGCGCTCCTACCTCAAGTGACAGGGCGAACCACGCACACTCCTCCGGCACTCGGGACATATCGGGCAGAAACAAAACGTGACTGCAGGCTCCCGGCACGCCACCCGGCTAATAGTTAGTCCGGCATTTCGCTGCGCATGCCGAAGGCATGCGACAACGTGCCGCGATCGACGTATTCCAGTTCCCCGCCCAGCGGCAGGCCTTGCGCCAGGCGGCTGGGTTTGATGCGGTGCCGACGCGCCAACTGCGCCAGATAATGCGCGGTCGCCTCGCCTTCGACCGTGGAGTTGGTCGCGACGATCAGCTCCGTGACCTCACCTTCCTGGAGCCGCGATGCGAGCAGATCCAGGCCCAGCTCGCGCGGACCGATGCCGTCGAGCGGCGACAGCCTGCCCTGCAGAATGAAATACAGACCGCGATAGCCGGTGGCGCTTTCGATCACCCAGCGGTCCGCCGGGGTTTCAACGACGCACAGCAACTGCCGGTCACGACCGGAACTGGCACAGATGCCGCAGATCTCCGTTTCACTGAAATCGCGGCAGGCACGGCAATGCCCGATCTTCTCGATCGCCTCGGCCAGCGTCCGCGCCAAGCGCTGGCCACCGGCACGCTCCCGTTCCAGCACGTGATAAGCCATTCGCTGCGCGGTTTTTTGGCCGACCCCAGGCAATATCCGGAACGCCTCGATCAATTGCTCCAGCAGCGGAACGCTCATTGCGGTCGCTCCTTCATCGATGCCGCTTCAGACAGCCGTTCCATCAGAACGGCAGCTTCATGCCCGGCGGCAGCGGCACGCCGCTGGTCAGCGCGCCCATCTTTTCCTGCGACATCGCATTGGCTTTGTTGACCGCATCGTTGAACGCGGCCGCGATCAGATCTTCCAGCATCTCCAGATCGTTCAGCATACTGGGGTCGATACGCACGCGGCGGCATTCCATCCGTCCACTCAAGGTCACGCCGACCATGCCGCCGCCGGCGTTGCCGGTGACTTCCATCCGGGCCAGTTCTTCCTGGGCGCGCTGCAGGTTCTCCTGCATTTTCTGCGCCTGTTGCATCAATTGGGCGATATTGCCACGCATGTCGTTTCACTCATCAAAAGGACGGATGGAATCCGGGACCAGCTTGGCGCCGTGCCGTTCAATCAGGCGCTGCACTTCCGGATCATTGAGAAAAGCGTCTTCGGCCGCGCTCTGCCGGGAACCGCGCTCGCGGTCCCGACGCTGATTCAGCGTTTCCGATATGGCGATGCCGACCTCGAACACGATATTCGGCCGCAACCCGAGACCCGACGCCAGCGCTTCGGCCAGGTCGCCTATCGAACGCTCCGAGGAACTCAGGTATTCGAACCCTGGCGCCAGCGACAGGCGCAACCTGCCATTGTCATAGGCGACGAAAGCCGCATGCGCGGCCAGCTCGCGCGCCGGCCCCTTCAACTGGCAGTTCGCGATCAAGTCCAGCCACTGCCCGGCATTGGCGACGCCCACGGCCGATAATCCGCCTTTCGGCGGCGGCGGCGAGATATCAGCGGGACGCGGAGGAACGGTAGTCGCGGCCTGGGCCGGCGGTTCCGCAACCACATTCGACGTGACGGACGATGGCCGAGCCGGCGTGGGCACGGCGTCGGCTCGCGGAACGGCAACGGCCGAACCAGCGCGGGATGCCGCTCCGGCCGAATCTCCCGGCATCGCCATCGGGGCCTGTCTCACCACCGTGCTTCCGGCCTGCTGTGGCCGGAATGCCAACATCCGCAACAGGACCATTTCAAAACCGACGCGCACACTCGGGGCCAGATCCAGATCGCGGCGGCCATTGACCGCCACCTGATACCAGAGTTGCACCACCTCCGGCCGCAAGCTGCCGGCGAAACCGTTCAGGTCGATGCTTTCGGCATCCACCTCGGCGTTGGGCACCAGTTGCCGCACCTGGACATGGTGCAAGGCCTCGGCCAGGGCCTCGAGCACATTGCTCCAGTCCGGCGCGAAATCGGCCAGACCCGCGATCACCTGCATCAGGCGTGCACCATCGCCATCGCGCAATGCCGACAGCAATGCCGAAACCTGGGTCCGGTCCACCGTACCGAGCATATTGCGCACCACGTCCTCGCGTAGCGCGCCGCCGGCATAGGCAATGGTCTGATCCAGCAACGACAGCGCGTCGCGCAGGCTGCCGTCAGCCGCCTTGGCAATCTGCCGGACGGCGCCGGAATCGGCCTCGATCTGCTCGGCGGCCAGGATCTTGTCGATCTGGCCGGAAATCTGCCCTTCGTCCAGGCGCTTCAGATTGAACTGCAGGCAACGCGAAAGCACCGTCACCGGCAGCTTCTGCGGATCGGTGGTGGCCAGCAGGAACTTCACATGTTCCGGCGGCTCTTCGAGCGTCTTCAGCAGCGCGTTGAACGCCGCCTTCGACAGCATGTGGACTTCATCGATCAGATAGACCTTGTAGCTGCCGCGCGATGGCAGGTACTGCGCATTCTCGATCACCTCGCGCACATCGTCCACACCGGTATTGGAAGCCGCGTCGATCTCCAACAGGTCGATGTAGCGGCCCGCGTCGATATCCAGACAGGCCGCGCACTCGCCGCAAGGCTCGGCGCTGGTGCCGCGCTCGCAGTTCAGCGACTTGGCGAAAATGCGCGCGATCGTGGTTTTGCCGACCCCACGGGTGCCGGTGAACAGAAAGGCATGATGAACACGCCCGCTCTCCAGCGCATTGCCCAGCGCGCGGACCACATGTTCCTGCCCGACCAGCTCGGAAAACCGCTTCGGACGCCACTTTCTGGCAAGGACGAGATAGGACATCTGACAACCTGTTGGACCCGGGTCCGTATTGTGCCATGCCCCGCCTGCACAACCGCTTCATTGCGGCGTGCTTGTGGCAAATGCCCACGCCAGCTAGAATTCGCGTCCCTGATGCGATACCCGGAAGCTTGATGATCCGGCGAAGCGGTTCAGGTTCCGGAGAGATGTCCGAGTGGTTGAAGGAGCACGCCTGGAAAGTGTGTAAGCGGCTAAACCCCGCTTCGCGGGTTCGAATCCCGCTCTCTCCGCCAATCATTGAAAAAGCCCTTGATTTTCAAGGGCTTTTTTATTGGTCCGCACTCTACCCATGCTTCATATTTCTAAGCCGTGGACGACCATCGATCTGTTGGCGGATCCAGCCCTGCACCTCTGACACGACCCAAAGCGATCTCCCCCAAAGTTTTATGGGTGCCGGAAAAGCGCCCTCCTTGATCAGCCCATAAATCCGGGTGCGGCTGCACCCGGTCATGGTCAACACGCGCTGCAGCGGAGCCAGTTCCTCGATCTCTGTCGGCGTGTTCATTCGCGGCTCTCCCACTGAACACGGATCCGCCACTGGCGCCGCATCTCCTGGACCAGCTCATCGGCCGCCTCGGCGCCACACTTTGCCGAGATCCGGACGCGCAGTTCCTCGACGCGCTTCCCGCTGATGTATCCCTGCCGGATCCAGGTCCTGGCTTCACAGATCCGCCGCCAGTCCTCGCCGCTGGTATCGATTGCCATCATGTCAGCCACGGGACACCTCCCCGCGCAGCACCATGCTGTGTTCCCGGCGCGATCGGGTATGGACATAGCAATCATGAGCGTCCGAATATGGCACTGAGTGGCATCACGCCGATGCAGAAACGGACGCCAGCCGCATAGCTCCACTTTTGGCAATTGCTAAAAATAGGGAGGATTACCGATCCCACGCAGGCTTACCCGGCCTTTTAGAACGCGTCAATATCGCCGAGCGCCCGGATAATGCGCCGCGCGCGTTTGTCCGGCTTGCTTTCCGGTGGCTGGTAGCCATTCCGCTCAAGGGCGCGTTGCTGGCGGGCCGCTTCACGCCGTGCACGCGATTCATCGCTCTCCCGATATAACGCCTGCGCTTTCGAGGCCGGACCGCGAATGTCGCTCAACCCCAGCACGCTGATCTCGAATACCTCGTCTCCGCACACGACCCGCAACGACTCGCCAACCCGCAGTCCACGCGATGATTTGGCCCGCTGCCCACCCGTTTCGACCTTGCCGGTTTCCACTGCCCGCTTGGACAGGCTGCGCGTCTTGAAGAAGCGGGCCGCCCACAGCCAGACATCCAGACGAACGGATTCGATGGGATCGTCAGCGGAGTCTGATTCACGGGACATGGGAAATTCGACGCGGAGCACCAGAGCCGAGTGTCATCGATTGCCCCGACCACGGCAACATCCCGGGCCGGCCACGTACACGGCTCCGTCATGCACGGATGACACGTCGACACAGGGCGATCCCTCACCGGGCGCATCGACCTGCCCGAACCGAACCGGGTTCGACCGGCGGAGCGTCCTCCCGCACCATCCCGATCCTTTTCCGATCCTGCGCTGCCATCTGGTCCACTCAGAAAACAACGGCCCCTTCCGGGGCCGTTGCATGACAACACTGAAACCGTCGGATGACAATCAGAAGCGCTGCTGGTACTTCATGTACACGAAACGACCGATATCGAAACCACCGTAGTACGGATAGCTTGAACCCGGCTGCATGTACATCTGCGCACCCTGGTGATCGAACACGTTGTTCGCACCCATGGAGATCGTCGCATTCCACGGCGCATTCCAACGGACCTGCAGATCGTGGAAGGTGTTGGAACCGACATCGCGCAGCGCCACTGGGCCAGTGTAGGGCGAACTGTAGTAGTCGCGCGTGCACTCACCAGCGTAATAGCACTGTTCCTTTGCACCTGAGTAGTAACGCAGCCCATAGGAGACACCGAAGTCACCATAGTTCCAGTCGACGTTCAGATTCGAACGAACGCGGAAGCTGATGCCCGCAGGAGTCGCCCAGCCAGTATACTGCTCGACGATCGTGTCAGACTGGTTGTTGCGCTTGGATTCCAGGTAATCGACGTAGGTGGTTTTCCAGCTGACATTGAAGTCGCCGATTGCCGTATCCAGGATGCGATAGTTGATGCCCAAATCGTAACCGGCGGTCTTCTGGTAGCCAGCATTGGTATACGCGCGATAGGCCTCGGTGACTTGGTAGCCCCTGGCGGGATCACGCGTGAACTTGCCGCAGTCGGCACTGTTGCTGAGCACATAGCATCCGTACAGGATATCGGTGAAGGTCTCGGCGCGGATCACATCGTCGATCTTGATCTTCCACCAATCCAGGCTGATGTCCAGACCGTTAATCGCGCGCGGGCTGTAGACGACACCAAAGTTCCAGCTCTTCGAGGTTTCTGCCTGCACATCCGGGTTGGAGCCCGCAGTGAACGGGTAGTTGGATGCTTCCTCTCTGCCCTCGGCAGGAACACCGCCCGCCGCTTCCTGACGGAAGCCCGCAGGCACGCCCGCAGCGGCACAACGCGCCGCAACTGCCGGGTTACTAGCAGCCTGGCCGAACAAGGTGTCGCAAGGATCGGTATACGAGTCGAACGTTTCGGAATCGCCACCATAGAGAACGCCCACGGTCGGCGCACGGAAGCCCGTGGCATAGGTACCACGGAACAACAGGTCCTCGATCGGACGCCACGTCAGGCTGAACTTGCTGTTGACGGTGTCGCCGAAGGTATCGTAATCGGAATAACGACCCGCAATGTCCAGCGACAATTCCTTCGCGAACGCCATGTCGGCCAGGATCGGAATCTTGAATTCCAGGTAGAACTCATCCAGCGAGTAGCCACCCTTGGTCGGGCCGCCGGCCAGGTCGGTGCTCAGACCCGACTGTTTCAGTGCGTCCGGATTGTACTCGGCGTCTTCCTTGCGGTGCTCGTAACCCGCCGCGACCATCAGGTCGCCGGCCGGCAGCGTGACCAGACGGCCGCTGAGGTTAGCGCTATAGATGTGCGTGGTGGTCTTGGAGGTGTCGTGACTGTTCAGGAACAGGTAGCGCTGCAATTCCGGATTGGACAGAGAACCCGGACCGGTGAAGCCGTAAGGCAATAGCGGATTCCACGGTATGCAGCCATCGATCACGGCACCGGCGCTGCCGCACTTGGCGACACCATCGGCATCGATAAACGACGGGCCAAGCGCATTGGCGACATTCGGAGTGAAGAAGTTGCCCGATCCGGTGACCGTGCCTTTGTTCTGGTTGTAGACATAGCCCGCATCCCAATCCCAGTCACGATCCAGGAAGGTGAACGTGCCTTCCAGTCCACCGGAGAAGCGGTACGTGGTCAGCTCGGACGTGGTCTGGCGCGGGACTTCCCAGCCACGACGCATGAAGTCAACGTCTTGGCCCGGGAACGGATTGAATGCGCTGTCGCCGGACAACAGCGTGCCATAGGCTTCCGAGCGATACGGATAACCGGCGATCTGCGAGGTCGACTCGCGGTGCGTATACAGCGCATCCGCAACGAAGCGCAGGTTGTCACTGAAATCGAAACTGGCGTTAGCGAATACCGAACGACGCTCCAGCCGGCTCTGTAACCACATCTGCTGGCTGGCATTGCTGCGATCAGCCGAAGTAAACGGATGATAGTTGGCGAGATCGGCCGAATCGGTACCCGGATTGAGGCTGTAGTAATCGCCGGTGTTGGGGTCGATCAGGATGCCCTTCTCGGAAATGGCACTCCAGCCTTCGGCCGGATGGTAGCGACCCTGCGGATACGCGCTGAACTCGCGATCCTTGGCCTTCACCTCGTTTTCCTTGGTGTACTCGGCGCCCAAGGTGATAGAGCCGCGGTCGGAAGCGGTGCCGATGACGAAATCGAAGCTCTGCTTCTGGCCGTCGCCTTCACCATACTGGCCCAGATAAGCGTTGGCTTCCAGACCATCGAAATTTTTGCGGGTGATGATGTTGACCACACCGGCGATGGCGTCGGAACCATACACCGCCGAGGCGCCATCGGTCAGCACTTCGATGCGCTCGACGACCGAGGACGGGATCGAAGCCAGGTCGGAATAGCCGCCCGAAGTGATGCCCATGCGCTTACCGTCGATCAGCACCAGCGTACGCTCGGGACCCAAGTTGCGTAGGTCGACATATTGACCGCCTACTTCCTCGCCCGATGCCAGCGCATCGGCGCGGCTGATGGCCGGGGAACCGGTGGCGGTCAGGTTCTGGATGATGTCGGAAACACTGGTGAACCCCTGCTTCTGGATATCGTCACGGGTCATCATGACGATTGGCTGCGCGGTCTCCAGAGTGGCCTGGCGGATACGCGAACCGGTGACTTGGACGCGGTCCAGATCGGTAGTGGCGCTCTGCGCGAAAGCGACGCCCGTGCTTCCGGCGCCGGCGATGAGCGCGAAGGTGATCGCGTCACGCAGCATATGGGTCTTTTGTTTCATTAGCTCTGCTCTCCAGGGAGATGTTTTGGGGGATCCCAAATATTTGGCTTGCCGCTACGAACTTCCGCCAAAGGAAGCGGCCTCATAGACAGCTGAATCGGATAGTAACCGCATGCAAGTGAAAATTAAAGTACCGTTAACAATCGGTCGAAATAGCACGTAGAAGTCAGTGGACATTCATCACACTTTTGAATTACGACTTTGGTCTGATGCCAAAGAACCATCGGCAACTTCTTTCCAAAAAATTTAGGCAGTTGGAATCAGCGCCGCCAACCTTCCTTTACCGGTCGCCCCTCACCGTGCCCCGACTGTAGCGCCAGGGCGCGCGTTGCCCGCCTCGCCTCCATTCCGTTGCCCCGAAAACACATGATCGGTGCGATTGCGCCTCTCCCAAGGGCCTCCGCTCCTCGTGTTCCGATCCTCGTTCCCCCTTCGCAGGACGGCGGCCATATGCGGAACGCGGGGAAACAAGGCGATCCGGCATACCCGCCCCCTCTGTTCTAGAATGGTGTTCCGCCTCAGGCGAAGCGCCGACGCATGCCACTCCAGGAATCCCGCAAGCTGACCGAAGGACCGATCGGCCGCAACCTGTTGCTGTTCGCACTGCCGATCCTGGGAGGCAATATCGCGCAGAGCCTCAATGCCTCGGTCAACGCGATCTGGGTGGGGCGCTATCTGGGCGAGGCCGCGCTGACTGGTGCCGCCAATGCCAACAACATCCTGTTTTTCCTGATCGGCTCGGTCTTTGGGATCAGCATGGCCTCGAACATCCTGATCGCCCAGTCGGTAGGCGCGCGCAACCGGACGCAGGCGCGCCGCGTCATGGGTACCAGCACCACCTTTTTCCTGGGTCTGTCGACACTCATCGCCATCCTGGGATGGCGGCTGTCCGGCCCGTTGCTGGCTGCGATGGACACACCTGCCGATTCGCTGCTTCTGGGCGAAGCCTATTTGAAGGTGATCTTCCTGGCGACGCCGATGCTGTACCTGTTCACCTTCTTGACCGCCGCCATGCGCGGCACCGGCGACTCGCGCACTCCGTTCCGTTTCCTGCTGCTTTCGGTGGTGCTGGACATCCTCGTCAATCCACTGATGATCTTCGGCTTCGGCCCCATCCCGCCGCTGGGCATCGCCGGCTCGGCCTGGGCATCGCTGATTTCCCAAGCGATTTCATTGACCGCGCTGCTGCTGTACCTGCGGCGCAAGCAACATCTGCTGTGGCTGGGCAAAGCCCACCTGTCCTTCTATCGCATCGAGTTGACGATCCTGCGCACCCTGATCTTCAAGGGCATCCCGATGGGGGTGCAGATGATGCTGATCTCACTGGCGATGATCGTGATGATGACGATGGTCAACCAGTACGGGACGGCGACTTCGGCGGCTTACGGTGCCGCACTGCAATTGTGGGCCTATGTGCAGATGCCGGCCATGGCGATCGGCGCTGCCTGTTCGTCCTTTGCCGCGCAGAACGTCGGCGCCCAGCGCTGGGATCGGGTATCACAGACCACGCACAGCGGCGTGCTGTTCAATTTCGTCCTGACGGGCGCGCTGATCGTGCCCTTGATCCTGCTCGACCGCTGGAGCCTGGCGCTGTTCCTTCCCAGCGGCAGCGAATCGCTTGAGATCGCCCGCCATCTCAATCACATCGCCATCTGGTCGTTCCTGTTCTTCGGCGTCAGTTTCGTGGTGTCCGGGGTGGTCCGTTCGACCGGCGCGGTAGTACCGCCGCTGATCATTCTGGTCATCGCCCTGTGGGGCATCCGCGTACCCTGCGCCGACTGGCTACGGCCCTATCTCGATGCCGACGCGATCTGGTGGAGTTTCCCGGTCAGCGCCTGCTGTTCGATGCTGATGTCGCTGGCCTATTACCGCTGGGGACGCTGGCGTCAGGCAAAGATGCTGCCATCGCACACTCCGGATTCGGAGCCAACTGCCGCGCAGGCGCACGAAGAGTAACGTTGCCGAACATCTCCTCCAGATCCTCGCCCGCGCCAGCGAAGACCTCGTCGGCAACGGACTCCACGAAGCGGATCCCGCGTTCCGTATCTCATCCACGGCAAGCGCTATTACGACTGGGATTCGCGTCGCCGCCATCACGACGGTGAGCCGGACGGGGTCGAGAACAAGCGCGGGCGGGCCCAGCAGAAGCGTGACTACCGCCGCAACCGGTATCGCCACTGAAACCGGATAGACACTCCGAATTACCGAAGAACGCAAAGGGTTGCATCAGTGGCCCCTCTGTCATCCGCACGAAGCATCGCTACGAGCGCGCGAACACATCCAGGGATTTCATCGACACCGTTTCCTCGGTGCACGATGGATTCACTGCCTGCATATTGCTGGCGTCGACTCGACATCCAATGGTTTCACCGCTCGTCAAACGCAAACGGCCACCCGAAGGCAGCCGTATTGCAGTACACCGGCGATCGATACTGCATGATCGCGAAAAGTCCAGACTCAGTCGGCCGATTTTTCCGCCGCCCTGGCCTCGGCGGCCTGCTGCTTGGCGCGGGCAACCGCAGCCAAGTTTTCCTTGATGCGAGCAGCCTTGCCTTCACGTCCGCGCAGGTAGTACAGCTTGGCGGCGCGGATCTTGCCGTGGCGCTTGACTTCGACCGACTCGATCGCCGCGCTGTGGGTCTGGAACACGCGCTCGACGCCGTAGCCATGGGAAATCTTGCGGACGGTGAAAGCCGAATGCAGACCGGCGTTCTTGATCGCGATGACCACGCCTTCATAGGCCTGTACGCGTTCGCGGCTGCCTTCCTTGACCTTCACGTTGACGATGACGGTGTCGCCCTGACCGAATTCCGGCAGTCGGCGCTGGATCTGGGCGGCTTCAAAATCGGCCAGGAGGGTCTTGTTGAGTTTGCTCATGGTGACACCAAAAAAGATTCTGGATAACGAATTCGGCGGGGAAACGTGCGCCGCTCGCCGTGCATCTGTTGCTGTATGGGGCTTTATGGCGATCATCCGCTCTAGCTGGACACCGCAGAACTTAGCATTTTACCTCTTTCCCGACCCGCTTGGCTAGTAGTCAATCGGTATCCGGGCCCGCCGGATGCTCCTGCCATCGCCTGAACTCGTCCAGCAGGGCGCGATCAGTCCTGGACAGCTCCAGCTCCGTCAACAACTCCGGGCGCCGCAGCCAGGTACGCCCCAGCGACTGCTGCCTGCGCCAGCGCGCAATGGCCGCATGATTGCCCGAGCGCAGCACTTCCGGCACCGTCCCCAGCTCATGATTGACGGGGTGCGTGTAATGCGGGCAATCCAACAGGCCGTCCTCGAAGCTGTCCTGAACAGCGGACTCGGCATCGTTGAGCGTACCTTCCTGCAGTCGCGCCATCGCATCGACCAGGACTGCCGCCGCCAGTTCACCGCCGGACAGGACGTAATCCCCTATCGAGATTTCCTCGTCCACCTCGGCCGCAAGCAGGCGCTCATCCACGCCCTCGTAGCGACCGCACAGCAGGATCACCCGCGGCAGGGCTGCCAACTCGCGCACTCGCGCCTGTTGCAGCGGCCGCCCCTGTGGACTCAGATAGATCACCGGAACCGCCGCGGCCGCGTCCTGTTTCGCGGCCCGGATGCAGCGCCGCAAAGGCTCGACCATCATCACCATGCCGGGACCGCCGCCGAATGGACGATCATCGATCTTGCGATAGCCGCCCTCGGCGAAATCACGCGGATTCCAGCCGCGCAGGTCCAGCAATCCGCGCTCGCGAGCCCTTCCCACCACGCCGAACGCGGCGCACTGGTCGATGAATTCCGGAAACAGTGTCAGCACATCGATACGCATGCCGGCCTCAGAATTCGGGATCCCAGTCCACGGTGATTACGCCGGTCTCGAAATCGACCGAGTGGACATAATCCGGTCGTGCGAACGGCAGCATCCGCTCACGCTCGCCCTGCACCATCATCACGTCGTTGGCGCCGGTGGAAAAAAGATGCGAGACGATACCCAATTCGACCCCTTCCAGGGTCACGACGCGCAACCCTTCCAGGTCCACCCAGTAGAACTCGCCCGGCCTGGCCGGTGGCAGCGCCGAACGGGGGACCAGAATCCCGGTCCCGCGCATGGCTTCGGCCATGTCCCGGTCGGTGATGTCGGGCAACTGCGCGATCAGGCGGTTGTCGGAACCGCGCCCACGGACTTCGACCGCTTCGCGCTGCTCTCTCGAAGGCAGGCGCAGGGTCCATGGACGATAGCGGAATATCGCGTTGCGCGGCTCGGTCCAGGACTCGATCCTGAGTTCCCCGTGGACACCAAAAGCACCCGCGATCCGGCCCAGCAGAATCATTTTCTGCGGACTGGCAGGGTGCTTTGCGTCATTCATGGTGACGAGGCCGCAGACATCATGCGACCCGCGGCGGATCAGGCCGCCGGCGCCGCTTTGGCGTCGGCCTTGACCAGATCCTTGTACAAGCTGCGGACCTTGTCGGTCAGCTGCGCACCGTGTCCGACCCAGTATTCGACGCGGGCCAGATCCAGCTCGACGCGCTTTTCGTTGCCGGCCGCGACCGGGTTGTAATAGCCCAGGCGCTCGATGTTGCGACCATCGCGCGCGCTGCGCGAATCGGTGACGATGATGTGATAGAAGGGACGCTTCTTCGCGCCGCCGCGAGTCAGACGGATCTTGACCATGAGTGAAAGTATTTCCTGTGTTGCCCAGTCGCCAGGATGGCGAGGTAAGCCGAATATCATAACTGACTGAATGACGAAAGAAAACCTCCCCGCCACCTGGTCTGCCGGACACTGGTCTGCAATCAGCCGGCCGAGCGTTCCCAGTACACGCCGATGCAGATGCCCAGCAATCCCACGACCACGGAAGCGACGATCCCGACGGTGCCAGGCACATTCATGACAATCAAGACGATCAATCCGACCACTACCAGCAGCGCCAGCCAGAATCGCCAGTTGCCGAACGGATCGATCAACAGTTCCAGCAAGTCGCTCATGCCATCCAGCATTGTCCACTCCCCCTATTCATGTCGACGGTTTCTCCAGCCGCCCAGGCCATCGGATTTCAGCGCACCGAAATCAGGTATTTGCGGACCAGATTGCCGTCCATCTGATCGTCGAACTGGAAATCGACATATTTCGCATCGTCGTTCTCCAGTTCGACATCGGCGGTCGCCCGGCCGATTTCCCGTCCATCCTTGTCCTGAGCCTTGGCCATCAACGTGCCATTGAATGGCGCATTCGACACGACGTAGATCGACGCCCGGTTGGAAGCCAGACCGCGCCCCTTGCCCAGCGTCACCGTCAACCCGCTGGCATTCATGGACGGATCAAGCTCAAGCGCCATCTCCATTTTCTGGTCCACGCCCTCGCCGAGACCCGACAGGAAATCCGTCGCGGCGCCGCTGACCGCGCTGCCGGTGCGCTGGGACAGGGATTTGTCCCCGCACCCGGCGGCGAGAACCGCCAACGCAACGAGCGCCGCCACTCTGACCAACCCGTTTTCCATAACGATTCCCCCTGGAAAGCCCATTGAACACTCGCCCCGATGGATCGATCAACGCATCGGCGGCATACCGCCGCGCCCGCCCATCATACCCTGCAAGCCGCGCAGCATGCCCTTCACGCCGCCGCGTCCCAGCTTGCCCATCATCTTTTCCATCTGCTGATACTGCTTCAGCAGGCGGTTGACATCGGCCGGCAAGGTGCCTGAGCCACGAGCGATACGCGCCCGCCGCGAGCCGTTGAGCAACACCGGATTGCGGCGCTCCTTCGATGTCATCGAACCGATGATCGCGATCATCCGCGGCACTTCCTTGCTCTCCGCCGCCTTCTGCTTGATCTGCTCCGGCACCTGCCCCAATCCCGGCAGCTTTTCCATCAGGCTGCCGATGCCGCCCATGTTCTGCATCTGCTCCAGTTGCTCGCGCATGTCGTTGAGATCGAACTTCTTGCCTTTGGCCACCTTGGCGGCCAGTTTGGCGGCCTTTTCCTGATCGACCGACTGCTCGACCTGTTCGACCAGCGACAGTACATCGCCCATGTCCAGGATGCGACTGGCGGCGCGATCGGGGTGGAAGACATCCAGACCATCGGGCTTTTCGCCGACACCGATGAACTTGATCGGCCGGCCGGTGATGTAACGCACCGACAACGCCGCGCCACCGCGCGCATCGCCATCGGTCTTGGTCAGCACCACGCCGGTCAGCGGCAGCGCCTCGGAGAACGCCTTGGCGGTATTGGCGGCGTCCTGGCCCGTCATCGCATCGACGACGAACAGCGTCTCGGCGGGATTGACCGCCGCATGCAGGGCCTTGATTTCGCCCATCATCGCCTCGTCGATGGCGAGGCGGCCCGCGGTATCGACGATCAATACGTCGGCAAAGGACTTCTTCGCATCCCCGATCGCAGCACGAACGATCGCCTCCGGCTTCTGCGACGGATCCGAGGGGAAGAACAGCACGCCGACCTGTTCGGCCAGCGCCTTCAACTGTTCGATCGCCGCTGGACGATATACGTCGGCGCTGACCACCATCACCTTCTTCTTGCGCTTTTCCTTCAAGTGTTTGGCCAGCTTGGCCACGGTCGTGGTCTTACCGGCGCCCTGCAGGCCAGCCATCATGATGACCGCAGGCGCCGGCACATTGAGGTTCAGATCGGCGGCCGAGGCGCCCATCACCACGGCCAGCTCGTCGCGCACCACCTTGATCAGGGCCTGGCCAGGGGTCAGGCTTTTCAATACTTCCTGGCCGACCGCGCGTACCTTGATCCGCTGAATCAGGGCTTGCACCACCGGCAAGGCCACATCGGCCTCTAGCAGGGCAATGCGCACCTCGCGGGTGGCCTCGCTAATGTTGGATTCGGTCAGACGGCCGCGCCCACGCAGACGCTCGATGGTGCCGGACAGGCGCTGGGTCAAGGACTCGAACATACGCTGGTCTTGATTTGCAAAAAGAAGGATCGCGAATTATAGCCCGCGATCGCCTCGCCACCCCGCCAGGGACCTGCTTTGCCCCTGAATGCGATAACGGTGTCCTATCCCGGCCTGTCCTGTGCGAAACTGCACAGATGGAAGCCATTCTCACTATTGCGGCCGTCGCCCTGTACCTGACCGCAGTCGGGTTGCTGGTGCGTTCGCTGACGCGTAGTCCCGGCAGGACCAACCGGTCCTGGCAAATTCCGGCCGCAGCGGCAACGACCCTGCATATCGTCTACCACTTCTGGATCGCCTGGAAAACGCCGGGCGGCGTAGACCTGCACTTCTTTTCGGCGCTGTCGCTGATCAGCGCAGCGATCGCCGCCATGACCACGATCGTCGGCGCGCGCGGCCGCATGGCGGCACTGGGCGTAGTGGTATTCCCGCTCGCCGCCATCACCCTAGGCATCTACCACCTGCACGGGCATGCGCCTTCGCCGCAACTGGACTGGCGGCTGCAATTGCACGCCTGGCTTGCCCTGCTGGCCTACGCCACGCTCGGAATCGCGGCATTGCTGGCCGTGATGCTGTGGGCGCAGGAACGGGCGCTGCGTCAGCATCACTTCCATCACTGGCTGCGCGCGCTGCCACCGCTCACGGAGCTGGAAAGCCTGCTGTTCCACACCATCCTGGCCGGTTTCATCCTGCTCACCCTGACCCTGCTCACCGGCATGCTGTTCGTCGAGGATCTGTTCGACCAACACCTGGTGCACAAGACCGTGCTCAGCGTGATGTCATGGCTGGTTTTCGGCGGGCTGCTGATCGGCCGCTGGCGTTATGGCTGGCGCGGTGCCAAGGCCGTGCGCTGGACGCTCACGGCCATGCTGCTGCTGGTCTTGGCATTCTTCGGCAGCAAGTTCGTGCTGGAACTGGTACTGAAGCGGCACTGACCAGGAGAACATCGCAGCGGGACCGCTACCTGAGCGGCATCATCGCCAAACCCGAAGCACTGGCCGCCTTCTCGCCAAAACATGATTTGCCCGCTGATGTACTCACGAAACCGACTATCACGGTGGCGTCGGACAGCAGGCGGTCATCGTGCCGACCGGCACCGAAGTCGTCTTCGGTCCACGCTGCGGAGAGACCGGCCCGATCAATCAGGCGCTGGCCATGCCCGGCGTTACCGTCGCTCCCGACGAAATGGGTGAATTCGATTCGACAGGCCTGAGTTTTTTCCGTGATGTCGACCTGTGGAGACAAGCCGCATCGGGACATTTCGACCCGCTCGGCCTGGATTGTTTCCGCGACTCGCCGATCTGGGAAGTGTCGACGAAACCCGAAACATAGGCGCCGGGTCGCCAGCCTTCCCGCCCGGTTTCACTCCACGGAAGCTTCCAGCGCCTGCGCCAGGCGATCCACCGCGATCACTTCCATGCCCTTGAACACCCCCGACTTCGGCGCATTGCCCCGGGGCACGATCGCGCGCCCGAACCCATGCGTGGCCGCTTCTCGCAACCGATCCTCGCCATTGGGTACCGGCCGGATTTCGCCCGACAGACCGACTTCGCCGAATGCAATGGTCTTCTCCGGCAAAGCGCGATCGCGCAACGAGGACAATACCGCCAGCAACACCGGCAGGTCAGCGGCGGTCTCCTGTACGCGGATGCCGCCGACCACATTCACGAACACATCCTGGTCGCCGGTCATCACGCCACCGTGGCGATGCAGCACCGCCAGCAGCATCGCCAGCCGGTTCTGCTCCATGCCCACCGCGACCCGGCGCGGATTCGACAGCGGCGATGCGTCCACCAGCGCCTGCACTTCCACCAGCAACGGCCGCGTGCCTTCGCGGGTCACCATCACACAGCTGCCCGGCTGCTGCGCACTGCCGCCGGAAAGGAAGATCGCCGAGGGATTCGGCACTTCCTTCAGGCCGCGATCGCTCATCGCGAACACGCCCAGTTCGTTGACCGCGCCGAAACGGTTCTTGAACGCGCGCAGCACGCGGAGGCGGCTGCCGCTCTCGCCTTCGAAATACAGCACGGCATCCACCATGTGCTCCAGCACGCGCGGCCCGGCGATACCGCCTTCCTTGGTGACATGCCCGACCAGGAATACCGCCGTACCCGTCTCCTTGGCATAACGCACCAGCCGCGCGGCGGTTTCCCGCACCTGGCTGACCGAACCGGGCGCCGCGGTCAGCGATTCCGTCCACAGGGTCTGGATGGAGTCGGCCACGATCAGCGCCGGTTTCGCCGCAGCCGCATGTCGCAGAATGTTCTCGACCCCGGTTTCCGCCAGTGCGCGCAGATCGTCCATCGGCAGTTCCAGCCGCGATGCGCGACCAGCCACCTGGGCCAGCGACTCTTCGCCGGTGACATACAACGCCGGCAGGCGCTTCGCCATCCGCGCCACGGCCTGCAGCAACAGAGTGGACTTGCCGATGCCGGGATCGCCGCCCACCAGCACCACCGCGCCCTCGACCAGCCCGCCGCCCAGCACGCGGTCCAGTTCCCCGATCCCGGTCGAGACCCGGACCTCCTCGCTGTGGCGCACCTCCTTCAGTGTGGCGATCTGCGGCGCGTCGGCCTTGCCCGCCCAGCCGCCACGGCGAGCGCTGCCCGGCCCGGCCGCCGTTTCCAGCACGATCTCCGCCAGCTTGTTCCAGGCGCCACATTCGCCGCACTGCCCCTGCCATTTGCTGTATTCGGCGCCACATTCGCCACAGACATAGGCTGTCTTGACCTTGGCGGAACGCTTGACGGGACTTTTGGCCACGATGTGGATACTCCGGCGGAATCGAACTGGCACTGTACCGGTTGCCGATCCTTCCACGCGAGACCCGCGGCGAGGCCTGACGGTGGCCCCGGCCGCTTCAGGCTCAATTTGACCACCCTCCCCGGGCAACCTAGAATATTCGACCGCGCCGGGATAACTCGGTTGAGCAGAGTGGCGCATTCGCAATCGAAACGCGGCTGTCGCGGTGGCAGATGGCTTATGATTCATGGCTTTAGGGCCGCCAGCAGTCCGATGGCGAGGCAGTGCGGACACGGTTTGAACAAGTTTCGGGTTTCCGCCGGAGTAGCTCAGTTGGTAGAGCACGTCATTCGTAATCGCGACGCGGCAGTCGCGGTCACGGAGGCAGAAGGTTTAAGATTCATGGCCTTAGGGCTGCCAGCGGTCCGATGGCGAGGCAGTACGGACACGGTTTGAACAAGTTTCAGGTTTCCGCCGGAGTAGCTCAGTTGGTAGAGCACGTCATTCGTAATGATGGGGTCGTAGGTTCGATTCCTATCTCCGGCACCACCTAAAGGTGAGAAGGGCAGCCCACAAGGCTGCCCTTCTTGCTTTGCGCGTCAGCGGCGGCTTCTCGTCTTCCTGGCCTTCGGGAACAGTCCGCCGCGGCTGCGTCGCTCCAGGTACTCGCCGAACAGTTCCAGCGGCGGCACTCCGAGGGCCTCGGCGAATTCCACCAACTCCACGGCGTCGATCCGACGCTCCCCGCGCTCGCACTTGGACACGAACGTCTGCGTGTTGCCGAGGCGCGACGCCAACTCGACCTGCGACACGCCCACGCGCTTGCGGGCCGCCTTCAGGACGGTCAGCAGTAGCTGGTAGTCGGCGTTGTGGGTCGATTGAGCCATCGTGCAGTGACTTGTTGGTCACTGCACGCTAGAGTCCGTTTTGGATTAGTCCAAAATAGACTATTGCCTGCGCTGTCTTTCAAGGGGAGATGCATGAAGCGAATCGGTATTCTTCTGGTGGTTCTGGTGACCTTGGCCTGGATCGGGTCAAAGGTGGTGCCACGCAGTGAGCCGGCGGCGGCACCGGCGGTCGTCCAAACACCCGCGCCGTCTGCCGTCGCCCCAGCGCAGGCATCCGAGACCAGTGTGCCGGAGCCCGATCGGCCCCTGTCTGCCGCCGAGAAGAAGGCGCAGCAGGAGCGGTGGCTCGGCGCGCGGACCATCGTCGCGGCGGAGCGAGCCGTGAGGAACGAGCCGTGAGGAACGAGCTGAAGGACCCGGACTCCGCGCAGTTCAGGGACGTGCGCGCCAACTACACCGAGGAGTTCGGCGTGGTCGCCTGCGGCCGGGTCAATGCCAAGAACCAACTGGGCGGATACACGGGCTTCCGACGCTTCGTCTCAGGCGGCCAAAGCGTGATCCTTGAGGGGCGTGACAACATCGCCGAGGCATGGACGGAGGCGTGCTTGTAGTCGAAAGGCATGGCCTAGTCATCGACGGGGGGGCTTTAAGAAGGCCGGTATGGCGTGCGGCTGTACATGGAAGATGTGGGACACGACCTTCTGCCGGAAGGCAGTCTCCAGCGCAGCCGAAAAGTTCGCGACGTTCGCGGTCACCTGCTCCTTTCGCATGAGACCTCGCCAGTGCGGTCGGTCATCGTGGGGTGACTCCCAGTTCAGCAGGTGGACGAGGGCAGTGTGCGCGAACTGCATCCCTTCTTCTCCGGCGACGTAGTGCAGATAGATGTGGGAGTCGTTGTGCTCCTCCTTATCCTCCAAGTCCCATGCGGTGAACAGCGATTGGACCTCGCCGTCTAGGTCTGTGCGGCGGGCGCCCTCGCGGTCGGTGAAGCTCACGTCGTCGATGGTCATCGCCCACTGTTCTGTGTAGCCATCGTCGGTCTTCTCGGTGCCAAGCAGCTTGTCCTTGCGGAAGCGGAGATGTACCCCGGCGCCTGCACCGATCTTGTAGGCAACGTCGCCGGCCAATACGCCGAGCAGGTTCTCGCGCATGGCCGTGTTGAATGTGATGTTGAAGTTCTTCTTGGCCTTCTTCATGTGTCGCGCCTCGAACAGCATCCAGAGGCTGTGGAACTTCCACGCGATCAGCAGAGGCATGTCCACCAGATCGGCGTAGTTCTGCAGGCGCTCCATGTACTCGGGCGTGAACGATAGGAGCTTGTCCTTCTTCGACTTCACCTCGATCAGCACGGGCGACTTGCTGGTCTGGGTCGAGAACTTGGCCAGAAGGTCGGGTACCTGGAACTGCTGCTTGGAGGCGATGGGCACTTGGTGCTGGTCGAGCTTGTGAAGGAGCAGACACTTCCCGAGCCAGGCGCAAACGACCGAGAACTCGTCCTCGACCGGCAGGCCGATGTCCAGCCGTCGAACCCGTTCAGCCACCGTCACGGCGTCCGCGTCATATCCCAGCTCCGCCAGAACGTCCTGGATGAGCCTTGGTAGGTCAGGCGGCGCTGCCCCAGTCTTCTTTGGTTCTACTTCCATTTCAACCTCCCAGCACACTTTAGAAGGATAGCCTCCGGCCGGATAAGCGCGGCAGACGGACGGCCTTCTGGTCTCACCAGGTGACCCGTGTCGCGTCCGGGGCCGCGCGGCCTGATACCGAGCCGCCCGGAGCGCGTCGCGCGACACGGGTTCACTGGGGAGTCCGGACAAAGTGTTGGTATCGACGCGCGACTATCTTGGGCATCATTTGATTCGTCGGCGCCACCACCCGCCGACTCTCGGCCTTCGGCGGCCCAAACCGCCGAGACCCGCCCCGCCGACTGAGGGGAGCAACGGGTCCTTCTCTGCGACGCACAGCAGGCAGTCCCTGCGCGGCACTTCGCCGTGTGGGGAACGCTTGTTGGAGCCTCACAGATGGCATACGAACCGAAGAAACTTACCCCCGCAGAGCTGGCCGAGCTTCACACACTCCCCGACGATTCACTGCTGACAGCCCAGGAGGCCTGCGCCTTCCTGCGCCTCAAGTACGGCACGCTCGCATGGTATCGCTGCCAGGGTGCGCAAGGTTCGACCCTGCCGAATAAGGGTGCAGCACTCGGCCAGCGGTCGGGACCTGTTCTGCATCCCTGTCGGCCCGATGGTCGAGGGCGACCGTCCCTCTGCCCACGCCGCCGAATGGGCAGAGGGCTGGTGGTGTTGCTGGCTCTCGGTGCCCGATCTGATCGACGATCCTGCGGTGGCGCTCGCGCACGCCCGCGCGATCCGCGCCGAGCTCGGCCAGCGGCTTGTCCATCCACTCGGCGAGGTACTGCTCGCAGTTGTAGCGGTAGTCGTCCTTGGTCCGCGTGGACAGCGGCTTGGCCGCGAGGTGCAGGTCGAGCGCGCCGCGAAGGGTGATGCCGCGAGCCCTGGCCTTGCGCCGCTCCTCGTTCGGGTTCCTGCCTGCGCGCATGCCGACGAGGGCCTGCCGTGCGGCGTCACGCGCCTGCTTCGCGTCCATCGCCGGATGGTCACCCAGCTTCGTGCGGACTTGGCGCCCGCGCACTAAGCTCTACACGTAGAAGCTGCGCTTCGTGGGGGTGACGATCAGGTAGAAGCCGCGCATCTCGCTGTCGGCGTACAGCGCGGACTTGCCCTTGTTAGGTGCTGGCACCCTCTCGACGAGGGCCTGTGTTATCTTTGCTTTCATGTGCTGGCTCCGGGTGACGAGGCCACGACACGAACACGCTTTTGCACCACGCATTGCTGTGTTCAATCGTGCCGTTTCTGCCCCTGAAGCCTCATTAAGTCGCGGTTTTGCTTGCTTGTAAGCGCCTTGGAACCATCTGATTTCAAATCATGGCACGACGTGCGCGCGCCGATTCGTAATGATGGGGTCGTAGGTTCGATTCCTATCTCCGGCACCACGCTGTAGCAGAAGGCCGCCCCGAAAGGGCGGCCTTTTTGCTGTCTCGCCCTGTGGGACGAGTCTCTGGCATCTTGTGCTATCAGTCCACAGCCCAAGGGCAGGACAAGGCCACCCGTTGGCTATGGACGTACAATCATGGGCGTCCGAATATGGCCTTGGGTGGCACCATGCCGATGCGGAAACGGACGCTGGTTGCTTAGCTCCACTTTTGGCAACTGCCAAGAATGGGGGATTATCTGTGTACCAGCAATGCGTTGTTGCTTGGCGAACACGACAAGACTCAGGACGATTTATGCGTAACGTGTGATTGCTTGGCAGATATGCCTTCGTTTCCCGGGGAATATCGAAACGCGGACAAAATCGACACGATGTCACCTGATGACATCGACCGCATACGCCAATCCGGACATCTGTTTTGTTGCATCAACCGGTGTTCTGTATCCCCTGCGATACGCCATTGACGCTGGCGATCAGCACCCGTAACAATTCGTCGTCGTTGCTGCCGCTGGCGCGCCAGCGCTGCAACAAATCCACCTGCAACACGCTCATCGGGTCGACATAGGGATTGCGCAGCAGGATCGAGCGCGCCAGGCGCTGATCGTGTTGCAACAGCCATTCGTCGCCGATCAGATCCAGCGTCCACTGCAATGTGGCGGCGTATTCGTTTTCGATCGGGGGAAAGAAACGCTCGTGCAGCGGCCCGGCCAGGCGCGAGAACATGCGCGCAATATCGAGATCGCTCTTGCCCAGCACCATCGATATGTCATCGAGAAAGGTCTTGAAGAACGGCCAATCCCGGGCCATTTCACGCATGGCGTCGCGTCCGTGTTCGGACACCGCCGTCGCCAGTCCACGGCCGACGCCGTACCAGCCCGGCAACGTCACACGCGATTGGCTCCAGGCGAACACCCAGGGAATCGCGCGCAGATTGCTCAATGCCGCATCCTGGCCCAACCGGCGCGAAGGCCGGGAACCCAGCGTCATTCGCTCGATCACATCGATCGGCGTCGCGGCGCGGAAATAGTCCATGAAACCCGGCGCATCGACGAATTCGCGATAGGCCGCGCGGCTGGCCTCGGCTACCGTCGCCATCATTTGCCGCCATCGCGGCTCGCGCGATTCCGGCGGGCGCGGCCGGATGCTCGATACGAGCACCGCGCCCGCGGCCTGCTCCAGCGAGCGCAACGCCAACACGCCGATACCGTATTTGCGATGGATCACTTCGCCCTGCTCGGTCACCCGCAGGCGGCCATCGACGCTGCCGCGCGGCGCGGCGTCCACTGCACGATTGGTCTTGCCGCCGCCGCGACTGATCGAACCGCCACGGCCATGGAAGAAGGTCAGTTTGACACCCGGTTCCTGCGCCGCTTCCAGCAATTCCACCTGGGCGCGCTGCAGGCTCCAGCGCGAAGCAGCGATGCCGCCATCCTTGCCGCTGTCCGAATAGCCCAGCATCACCATCTGCACATTGCCGCGCGCGGCCAGGTGCTTCCGATAGACCGGATCGGCCAACAGATCGCGCAATGTTTCCGGTCCGCGCTGCAGATCGCCCACGGTCTCGAACAGCGGCGCGATATCCAGCGGCACCATCCCGGCCTGATCCACCAGACCGCCGCGCCGCGCCAGTGCCAGCACCGCGAGCACATCGGCGCGGTGATGCGCCATGCTGATGATGTAGGCGCCGATCGCCTCCGTGCCATGCTGGCGACGCGCATCGGCCAGCGTGGCGAACACCGCATCCAGGCGCCGGTTGCCGTCGTCGTCCCCTTGCGGCAATACGTTTTCACCGCTGGCATGGGCGCTGAGCCGTTGCGCCTGCAGTCCCGGAGACAGAGCCTGCCATTGGCCTTCCTGCAACGCGGCGGCCACCGCATTGGCGTGTATCGTGGATTCCTGGCGAACATCCAAGCGGGCCAGATGGAATCCGAATGTGCGGATGCGCCGGCCGAGTCGCTTCACCGAAAACGCGCCGGCATGCTTGCCGCGGTTCGCCAACAGGCTGGCTTCGATCATGTCGATGTCGGCGGCGAACTCCCCGGGCGATGCGTAGCCCTGCGGCTGTTCCTGCCCGGTCGCCTCCAGGCGCGCACGGATCAATCCCAGCAGCGCGCGATATGGCATATCGGCGTGCCGGGGACTGGCGCGCGCGGCGGCTTCCGGCAGCAAGGTCCGGTATTCGGCCACCCTGGCCATGATCTCCGGCGCGATCGCGACCACGCCCAGAGTCTGCGTCAGCACGCGTATCAGGCCGTGCACTTCCTGGTCGTAGATACCCAGGATCAGGCTTCTCTGCGCCCTCAGCGTCGACGCGATGGTTCCGGCATCGACATTGGGATTGCCGTCCATGTCGCCGCCCACCCAGGTGCCAAAACGCAGCAGGCGCGGCAGGTCCAGCGTCACGCCGTAGGCTTCGGCGATGGCGCGGTCGAGCGTCTCGTAGAATGCCGGCACTACCCGGTAGATCACTTCGGCCAGATAGAAACTGACGTGCTCGCGTTCGTCCTCGACCGTGGGACGCACCGCGGAGGCCTCGGCCGTCTGCCAGGCCGAAGTCAGCGCCATGCGGAAACGCTCGCTGTCGATGGCGCGCTCGCCGGGGGTGCGCTGGCCGTCCAGGTCGTTGACCAGATTGGCCACCATGATCTGTTCTTTTTCCAGCACCACGCGCCGCACCGCCTCGGTCGGATGCGCGGTGAACACCGGCTCGATATCGATCCGCGACAGCCAGTTCCGCAGTTCCTCCACGGTGACGCCCTGGGCCTTGAGCTTGTGCAGTGCGTCGAACAATCCGTCCGGCTGCGGCTTGCCCGCGCCGCTGCGCTGGTAATCGCGGCGGCGGCGGATGCGGTGCACCCGCTCGGCGATATTGACCACCTGGAAATAGGTGCTGAAAGCGCGGACCATGGCTTCCGCCTGTTCGACTGGCCGACCGGCCAGGAGTTCGGCCAGCGACTCCAGCGGCGCGCCGCTCTCGCGGCGACCGATCGCCGCGGTACGCACCTTTTCGACTTCGTCGAGAAATTCCGGCGAGACCTGTTCGATCAGCATTTCACCGACCATCGCGCCGAGACCGCGCACATCGTCGCGCAGGGGCAGGTCCGTCGAAGGGAATTCGATTCCGCTACGCCGTTGTTCGTTCATTTCGGGTCTGAATCGTTGAGGGGGCGAGCGTCCAGCCTAACCGGTGCCGCCGGGGTCGTGCGAGCACCGGCGCACGCAACCGGATGAACGGGTCGATCGCCTTGCCCTGTGCGGCCCGGCTGATTGGCCAGAGACAAGGGATATAATGCGCGCCTCCCCGCCGAGGGGCGCTGCGACCATTGATGCGAGTCCCTTCGCCAGAGCCCGCACATCCCTGTGCGGACTGTTGAAGGCGGTCCCTCGCCACAATCCGTATTGGCACGCGGATCCAATGGCCAGGCTCGATGGGGAACAGAACCGTTGAACGGCGCCCGGCGAACACGAGCATGCTCGTACCGAACCGGAGCACTACCGAATGAATGCCGTTACCAAGACTTTCTCCACCGAAGGCGACTACAAAGTCGCGGATATTTCGCTGGCCGACTGGGGCCGCAAGGAAATCGACATCGCCGAGCACGAGATGCCGGGCCTGATGTCGATCCGCAAGAAACATGCCTCCCGCCTGCCGCTGAAGGGCGTGCGCGTGACCGGATCGCTGCATATGACGATCCAGACTGCGGTGCTGATCGAAACCCTGAAGGACCTCGGCGCGGATGTGCGCTGGGCTTCGTGCAACATCTTCTCGACCCAGGACCACGCCGCCGCCGCGATCGCCGCCACCGGCACGCCGGTATTCGCGTGGAAGGGCGAAACCCTGGAGGAATACTGGGACTGCACCCTGGAAGCATTGAACTTCGGCGGCGGCGAACTCGGTCCGCAGCTGGTGGTCGATGACGGCGGCGACGTGACCCTGTTGATCCACAAAGGCTACGAGCTGGAAAACGGCAGCGACTGGGTCAACACGCCGGCTTCCAACCACGAGGAGCAGGTCATCAAGGATCTGCTCAAGCGCGTGGCCAAGGAGCGTCCCGGTTACTGGACCGGAGTGGTCAAGAACTGGCGCGGCGTCTCCGAGGAAACCACTACCGGCGTGCATCGCCTTTACCAGCTGGCCGAAGCCGGCAAATTGCTGGTGCCGTCGATCAACGTCAACGACTCGGTCACCAAGAGCAAGTTCGACAACCTGTACGGCTGCCGCGAATCGCTGGCCGACGGCCTCAAGCGCGCGATGGACGTGATGCTGGCCGGCAAGGTCGCCGTGGTCTGCGGCTATGGCGATGTCGGCAAGGGTTCGGCGCAATCGCTGCGCGCCTATGGCTGCCGCGTCATCATCACCGAGATCGATCCGATCTGCGCCCTGCAGGCCGCGATGGAAGGCTATGAGGTCGAGACCGTCGAAGAAACCCTCGGCGAGGCCGACATCTACGTCACCACCACCGGCAACAAGGACATCCTGCGGATCGAGCACCTGACGCGGATGAAGGACCAGGCCATCGTCTGCAACATCGGCCACTTCGACAACGAGATCCAGGTCGATGCGCTGTACCGGCTCGAGGGCGTGCAGAAGATCAACATCAAGCCGCAGGTGGACAAGTTCGTCCTGCCCAACGGCAACGCGATCTTCCTGCTCGCCGAGGGCCGCCTGGTGAACCTGGGCTGCGCCACCGGCCACCCCAGCTTCGTCATGTCCAACTCCTTCGCCAACCAGACCCTAGCGCAGATCGACCTGTGGCAGAACAGGGATATCTACGACAAGCAGGTCTACCGCCTGCCGAAGAAGCTGGACGAGGAAGTGGCGCGCCTGCATTTGGAAAAGATCGGCGTCAAACTGACCCGGCTGACCCAGGAACAGGCCGATTACATCGGTGTGCCGGTGGACGGCCCCTACAAACCGGAACACTACCGCTACTGATCGGCTCCGGATCGCGTACCAGGAAAACGGACGGCGACGTCCGTTTTCTTTCTCCGGTATTCAAACAGACACGGCTTGCTCCGACACGCGGCCCAGAAAGATCGTCATCGTGGAAAAGCGCTTTCTCTGGAAGTACGCAAACGAATACGTATCGTCGCTTCCTGAAATCGGAGCGGATCTCCGCAGCCATGTCCGTTTCACCGCCATGACGGAAGAACGAGACCGGAAACGGCAACGAACCGGGTCCGAACAATCCATATATGCATCCATCGCGATAAAGAGATATACTGCCGCCGCTTTTTCATCAGGCATCCCCCATGACCAGCATCAGTTTCGAGTTCTATCCGCCGAAGACCGACGAACAGCGCGCGCAACTGGATCGCGTCGCGGAGAAACTGAAATCCTATGCGCCGGCCTATGTTTCCTGCACTTTCGGCGCCGGCGGCTCGACCCAGTCCTATACCGCAGAAACCATCCAGCGCCTGAGCCAGCAGCATGGCCTGGACGCGGCGCCGCATCTGTCCTGCGTCGGCGGCACCCGCGAGGAGATCGGCCGCTTGCTCGACCAGTACCGCGAGATCGGATGCCGGCGCATCGTTGCGCTGCGCGGCGACCTGCCATCGGGCATGGGTCATTCCGGCGGCCTGCGCTACGCCTCGGACCTGGTCGGTTTCATCCGCGAGCGGCATGGCGATCATTTCCGCATCGAAGTCGCTGCCTATCCGGAGACGCACCCGCAGGCCACCAACGCGCTGGACGACCTGGCCTACTTCCGGACCAAGGTCGAGGCCGGAGCGAACGGCGCGATCACCCAGTATTTCTACAACAGCGACGCCTATTTCCACTTCGTCGACGAGACACGCAAGCTCGGTGTCGAAGTTCCGATCGTGCCAGGCATCATGCCAATCTCGAATTTCGATCAGCTGAAGCGCTTTTCCGAAGCCTGCGGCGCGGAAATTCCGCGTTGGATGGACAAGCGCATGCAGGCGCTGGCCGACGATGCCGCAATCCGCGAAGCGGGCGCGGACATCGTGGCCAATCTGTGCCGCCGGCTGCTCGACGGCGGCGCCCCCGGTCTGCACTTCTATTCGCTGAATCTGGCGCGTCCTACCCAAGCGGTGCTCAAGCGTCTGCTGGGTTGAGCGCCGCGCGGCTTACGTACCGCACAGTGGCATACCGCGGGAGGAGGCGCCGGCTACGCGCCTGGCAGGCGGCCGGGTCAGTCCCGCGTGAATCGCAAGGTCGCGATCACACCCGCCCCTTCACCGGGGCGCACATTGACCTGCCAGCCGTAAAGCTCGCACAGGCGGCGCACGATCGACAGGCCGATGCCGGCACCTTGCGAATGCCCGGCGTGAGTGCCGCGATAGCCACGGCGGAAGATTTCTTCGGCGTCCTTCTGGCTCAGACCAGGACCGGTATCGATGATCTCGGCGCCATCGCCAAGCAAACGCACCACCACTTCGCCCTGCTGGGTGTACTTGACCGCGTTGCCGATCAGATTGCCCAGCGCTACCGACAGCACCGATTCGGGCGCATCCACAACCAGATCCTGGCCGTTCTCGTCCAGCCGCAGTCCGATCGGTTTGCCGCCCAGTTGCGCGCGGTGCGATTCCAGCAATTGCTCGGCCACCTTGGCGACATCGCTGCGCCCTTGCCCGCGCTCGTTGCGCGACAGCAGCAGCAAGGCGCCGATCAGGTCGCTGCATTGCTGTTCGGCGCGCTCGATCCGCTGCAGGCGCACGCGGCTGCGCTGGTCCAGGTCGGGCTTGGACAGCAGCAGCTCGACTGCGCCCTTGATCACCGCCAGCGGCGTGCGCAATTCGTGGCTGACATCAGCGTTGAACTCGCGATCGCGCTGCACCACCCTGGTCAGCCGCCCGGAATAGTCGTCCAGCGCTTCCGCCAGTTGTCCGACTTCGTCATCCGGGAAATGCGGCGCCAGCGGCTGCGGATCGCTACTGCCGCGATAGGCGCGCAAACGGGCGACCAGTTCCGAAAGCGGACGGATGACCTTGGAGGCGGACCACCATCCCAGCACCAGCGACAGGGCGCTGAACAGCAGGATCGACAGGAACAACGCGTTCTTCAGCTGCGATTCGCCGCGAATGGTCTCGCTGATGTCGTAGGCCAAGAAGAACCATTCGCTCGGCGTCTTGCGCACCGCCAGCTTGTAGGCGAAAGGCTCGCCGTTTTCATCGACGCCACCGAGCGTATGGATACCGTCCTTTGCCTCATACCAGTCCGGCTCCTCCTGCCGCAGTTCATCGAACCGGTCCCGCTTCACCACCCTGGCCAGCATCTGCTGGACCGGCAGATCGGTATTGACCGAGGGGTTCACGTAATACCGACGCGCATACTCGTCGATATTGCGATTCATCATGTCTTCGACCAACTGGCTCTCGACCCGATGCCGCGCATAGTCGGTCAGGTAGGCGAACAGGACGGTCAGTCCGGTCCCCAGCACCATGAAGGTGACGATGATGCGGGTGCGCAACCGGCGCTTGAAACGCCGATGCCGCGGAGCGGACTTGCTCGGGGCCGGATCAGTTGCCGCCATCGGGCACTGCGATCCGATAGCCGATGCCGTGACGGGTCTGGATGTACGGCGTACTGAACGGCTTGTCCACGACCGCGCGCAGACCGTGGATATGCACGCGCAACGAGTCCGAATCCGGCAATTCCTCGCCCCAGACGCGGGTTTCCAGTTCCTGGCGCGTGACCACCGCCGGCGAGGCCTCCATCAGCGCCTGCAGGATCTTCAGCGCGGTCGGGTTGAGCTGCAGCAACTGCCCCTCGCGACGGACCTCCAGCGTATCCAGGTTGTATTCCAGATCGCCGACCTGCAGTACCCGGCTTTGCGGACCCTTGCCGCGACGGCCCAGCGCATTCAGACGCACCTCGACTTCCTGCAGCGCGAATGGCTTGATCAGGTAGTCGTCGGCACCGGAATCGAAACCGGCCAACTTGTTTTCCAGGCTGTCGCGGGCGGTCAACATCAACACCGGCGTCTGTTTGCGCGCCTCGTTGCGCAGCTTGCGGCAGACCTCGATACCGTCCATGCCGGGCAGATTCAGATCCAGCACGATGGCATCGAATTCATGGACCACGGCCAAGTGCAGGCCAGTGATGCCATCGGCGGCAAAATCCACCGTGTGACCACGGTCTTCCAGATAGTCGCCAAGATTGGCGGCGATATCGCTGTTATCTTCTATGACGAGGATGCGCACTCTCAAATTCCCTCACAGTGAAGGCCGTAACCGAACCGCCATCATCCCATTGTCCACATGAACGGAAAACCGGAGATCGCCCGGTTTCCGCCACGGTTCCGGCGATGGCGGCGGCGCGTCCCGGCAGCTCGGCATGCATCGCGACGGACATCGGAACGGGATCCGTCATGCTTCCCCCTTGGGGCTGGCGGCGAGACAAATAAAAGGCCCAAGCGGCGACACCCGCTTGGGCCGTGACATGCCCCAATTACCGTACCGTCATCCCGCCCGCGAGGCTGCGAGAACCCGCCCGCCGAGATGACAGATTTGCGGTCCGCCAGAGCCTACGACCATTTCGATTAAGAGCCTGTTAAATTTTGCAGGGTTTTCCGCGCCTCATTGAGAACAACCCCTAACCATTTGATTTCATTGACTCGACAAGTCCGATCATGGCCCCGGCCACATCCACACCGGATACCGATTCGATACCTTCCAGACCCGGAGTGGTATTCACCTCCAGAATCAGCGGCCCGCGCCGGGAACGCACCAGGTCCACCCCGGCGATCGACAACCCCAGCACATGCGCCGACCGTACCGCCAGCACCGCCTCGGCCGCGCTGACCGTCGTCGCCTCGGCCAGGCCGCCGCGATGCAAGTTGGAGCGAAAGTCACCCTCGGACGCCTGGCGGCGCATCGCCGCCACGACCCGGTCGCCGACCACCAAACACCGCACATCCGAACCGCCGGCCTCGCCGACGAACTCCTGCACCAGGAAATTCGCCTGCAGACCGCGCAGGGTATCGACCACCGCCCGCGACGCCGCCGGTTTCTCGGCCAGCATCACGCCCGCGCCCTGCGCCCCTTCGTTGAGCTTGATCACATGCGGCGGCGGCCCCAGCACCGCCAGCAGGTCCTCGGTGTCGTCGGGGTTGTCGCCGAATACCGTCGCCGGCAGATCGATGCCCGCGGCGGCAAGGATCTGATAGGTGCGCAGCTTGTCGCGCGCGCGCAGGATGGCATCGGATGGATTCGGGCTCAGGCAGCCCATCAGTTCGAACTGTCGCAGCACCGCCGTGCCATACCGGCTCACCGACAGACCGATCCTCGGGATGACCGCATCGTAGCCAGTCAACGGCTTGTTCTTGTAATGCAGCGAAAACCGCCCCGTCTCGATGCGCATGTAGCAGCGCAGCGGATCCAGCACCCGCACGCTGTGGCCCCGGCCGCGCGCCGCCTCGACCAGGCGCCGGGTCGAATACAGCTGGCTGTTGCGGGACAGGATCGCGAGTTTCATCGGACCGAAATGCTACTCCGTGAGCCATCGGAAACCATGGCTTCCGGAAGTCAAAAAAGGCAAGGCGCCATGCGTGGCCTTGCCTTCTGGAAACTGGAGCGGGTGATGGGAATCGAATCTGACCATTAACTCATTGAGTTAGAACGATTTCCCGACTGTCCAGGTGCGAGCTGGACTCCCGGTTGAACTAGTCTAAACCACGAGCTGAAACCCCGGCAATGCACTTGTCCAGCACGAGCCAGTGACGGCCACCAGCAGCCGGTGACATCGCTCCTCCGTCACCCGCAAAGAGCTTCCAGCCCGCGACCCCATCGCCCTGTGCACTGGCAGCAAAGGACCCCGCCTCGATAACTCTCCAATAAACGCTATGCCCAATCTCGGACAGCGAGCGCCATCGGACCTACATCCCGTCAGCCAGTTGGAAATCGCCGGCCACGAACCGTCGTTAAGACCCGGGAATCGTGATGCGTACCTTCGGCTCGATGACTTGAAGCACTTCGTGGGCGTCCAAGATCGCTTGGTGGATGTTCTCGAACTTAGGCGCACTGACCGTGACGATCAAAGCATACGGAATGCTTTCGGCGTGACTTGTTGGCGCACCAGCGTCACGGGCATTGTAGTGAATGTCAAAAATGGGACGGAGCAGGCTGCTGCCTCGGAACGTGTGCTCGCCATGCAGCACCGTCTCCCATTTCCCGAGGTCGGCGCGAAGCTCGGCTTCATCGCGCCATTCCGAACTCGGAAAGAGGCTAAAGGTTTGCGGGTGCTTCGCCCCGTCCTTCCTCTTTCCCTCGTGGGGCCGGAAGGCAACGATGAGCCCGGCTTTGGTATAAGCGCTCGCATCCTGCGGATCGGTCGGGCTTGCGAAACAGAAGGTCGCTTTGACGTTCACTGAACCGGTAAGGGCTTGCTCCGGCAGCGGCAGTGGCGCACGGAGGAACTTCCCGGGTGCGAGCTTCCCCTGGTAAATGATGCGAGCCGAGTGGTCGTCGCATGCAATCAAGTCCTGCAGATTGGTAGTGACCCTCCCCCATCCGACGTGATCCTTGTCATGGTTTTCATTGAATTCGCAGGCATGGAGTAAGAGCGCTCGCGCGGTCAGCGGATAAATGTCACTTCCGAGCGCGGCCCGAATTCCCACCGCGCTGCGCAACGCCAACGGAGCGGCGAAACTCGTCCCGAGATTCGCCGCGAGCGCCGGAACGGCGCCAGGCGCTGCATGATGGAAGTACTCGTTGCCGCTGCCGCCGAACGCGACCAAATCGGGCTTGCGCCGCCCCGGCACGCGACCTGGACCCACCGCGCTGTACGACGCACGATTCCAATCGGACGAGGCGGAGTCTGCGGCGCCCACGGCGAGCGTGTTCACGCCGTCGGCGGGGACTTGGATGCGATTGAGGCCAGCGGTGGCATCGCGTTCACCGTTGTTTCCAGCGGCGACAGCAAGCAGTGTTTCCCCATCCGACAGCAGGTTGTCGATCACCGCTGTCCACGCGTGAATATCGGTGTCTTCAAACGGTAAGTCTGGCCCGAGACTGAGATTGATGAACTGGTACTGCCGAGACAACAGCACCGTTTCAACGTGGCCTAGGGTCCGGTACAGCTCGTAGGGATCCTCCTGGTCCGATTCGGCGTCCAGCACTCGGTGATGGTCGACGAGCGCGTACGGCTTCTCCGCCTTGGCGCCAGGGGCGATAGGCCCGAAAAGCAAAGCTGACGTAACGCCCAGCCCATGCTCGGTGTAGCCAGGCACATTTTGCGCCGAAGGATCGGACTCGAAGTACTTCCGGACGAATGGGTGCAAGACGTGATTTTCAGGCAGACCACCATCCAGGACGGCCACCTTCGGCTCGAGGGAGAGGACTTCGGCCGGCGGCAGGTAAAATGGAACCGCGACCGCGGCTCCCCGCATGGCCGGTCGCACTCCGCGGAGTTTTGGCATTTCCCTCACCACGCGCGCCAGCGAGTAACGAGCCAATGCAGAAAGGTTGTCCTCAGAACCTTCTACTGCGACGAATACGAGCGCTCCCGCTTCAAACAGATAGTGCTCATTGACGACAAACCCGCATTCACGTGCATGCACCAAGAAATCGCCGAGTGCATTCCTGCTCGACTGCCCGGGCAGCAGGTGCAGTCCCACCTCAAAGACGCGTCCGCCGCCCGTGAGCGGCTTGATTCGATCGGCCTCGGTCATCGGCGAAATCTCTTCGATCTCGGCAAAATCGAGGGCTTCCTGTGTACCTTCCCGCAGTTGTTCCGCGAAGGCTGGCAAGGCGCGCAGATTGGAGCGCCGTCCCGCAATGAGCAACTGCGTTGTGTCGACGGTCTCCGGCATGCGAGCACTTGAGCGCTTACGCGGCTTGATACGAACGGTCTTGCTGCCGACGGCGACCAATCCGGTCTGCCCCAGGAGTGCGCGCGGAAAATATGACTTGGCGATATAAGCCGGATGAAGGGTGAGCTTAAGTACGGCAACATCGTTCGGAGCTTCGTGCTGGGTCAACGCAGAAAAATTCTCATTGGCCTCTCGTAGCTCCGGAATCAGCCAACCTCTCACTTCACTCAATGTGTACGGGTGCGCTTTGCCGGGATTGTCGCGAGTCGGCGCCTTGATCGGATAGGTCAGCAACTCGGCCTTGCCAATAAGGTAATTGCTCATTTACGACGCCTCCTGCCAACACGGTTCGCGGGGCCAGCATGCTTGCGTATCGTGTCGCGAGACACACCAGTGATCTCGTTGATCTCGGAATGCGAAAACACGCCGGATTGCGCCCACGCGATCGCCAGTTGAAGCCGCTCACTCTTCTTCAAGGGCGGAATCCGCTCGTCTAGTAGCGCCTGAAGCGCTTCGCGAGGCGTAATCGCATTCAAGGCCAGCCGGCGACGCAGTTGGCCAATCGCACGTTCGACGTCCGAGAGCGTCTGCCCCGAAAAAATCCAGGCCATGGGATCGACGAGTCCACCAAAGGCCTCGGCATCAGCCCCCATGAATCGGCGAATGGCTGCGGCAATGCTGTGCTGTGTGGGATTCGGGAAATGGACGACGGCATCGAAACGTCGCCACAGCGCCGGATCGACCATCTCCTGGTGATTGGTCGCGGCGATCAGCATGCTCTTGGATGACCAATCCTCGATTTCCTGCAGCATCACCGTCACGACGCGCTTGATCTCGCCAACGTCCGAATCGTCCCCGCGCCGTTTAGCAATCGCATCGAATTCGTCGAGCAGGAGAATGGCTTCCTGCTCGCGCGCGTAGTCGAACACGCTGCGCAAGTTGTGCCCGGTCCGGCCCAGGAGGCTGCTCATCACCGCCGTCAGATCCAGCACCCACAGCGGTTTGGCGAGTTGCGCGGCCAGCCACCGCGCGGAGAGGGTTTTGCCCACACCTGGCGGGCCGACGAACGCGAGCGACTTGGTGGCCCGCAACCCGCGACGCTCCAGCAGCTCGACGTTGCGGCGCTCAGCCACGACGGCCTCGAGCTGGGAGAGTACGTCCGCAGGCAACAGCGGAGGCTCGATCCCGTCTCGGTCGTCAAACGTCCGCACTAGGGAGAGGCGACTGTCGCGGTCGACAGGCGGCATCGGTTGGGACGGCAGCGTGCCACCGACATCTCCCCGGAGCACCGACGTGCCGCGGCCCGACACCGCGGCAGTCCTCTTCAGCGCGTCGTCCAACCTTGCGGCCAATACTGGATCCGATGACCGGTACCGTCGCACGAGCTTGGCCAGAAACAGGCGGATATCCTCCTGGGCGCCGATCGCAGCGAGGCGCGCCAACTCGGCTAAATCTTCTGCCTCATTCATAAATTCGCCAGTTTTCGGATTCATTTTTAATAAAATCAATAACTTATTTACGACTAAATATTAGACTTTGTTCTTAAATTAGTCAATAGTAGTTGACTTCGGCGACCTGCGGTGCGTCAATGTCACCACCCTCCCATGCCGGAAGACGCTATGAAAACGCCAAAGAATCACGGAAAGGATTGGAAGCCGGCAGAGGTGAAGCAGCTCAAAACGCTTGCCGCCGGCAACACCCCGACCCGCGTCATCGGCCTTCCTTGGCGCTATCCCCAGGGGATAGTTGGAACAGATCCCCTTCCTGTCTGATTGCCGGCACCTGCACCACCGGCGAAACTGTGGCCTGAGCCCCGGAAGCAACGAGAGCTTCACGAGCCCCGTCCGAACACCGACATGACGACACCGTCCACCGACGAAGCGCTGCAACCCCTGCAGCGTGAGGTTCAGCGCTTGCTGGGCCGTTGCCTGCTGCGCCTTCAGCAGTACGAACGCCTGATGAAAGCCATCGTGGCGCACCACGACATCTCGGGACCTGGGCTGATCGAACTGGCGCAGCGGCGCGTGCTGGCGCAGGCCGGCACCTATCCCTTGCCCATACAACTGGCCCAGCAGACCACTGGCGCAGGCAGGACCGCTCCGCGATGGGCGTGGCCCTGTGGCAGGAACTGATGGAAAGCCCCGCACGCCTGACACCTTGATCGACGACCTGTTCGCGATGGAGGTCCAGCGGGTGGTGCTGAACATGCAGATCAGCCTGCTCCATACCCTGCGCCGGCAGGCCCTCGACTGCGCCAGCAAGCTCGACCACGCGCATACGGTCTACCAGCGCCGCAACGGGGCCGCAGCTTCTCCACCCGCGATCAACGGCGCCCCGCGCGCTTGACCCGGCATCGATCTCCCAGGCACTACGCCAGTCACGGTTGCACAAGCCACTTCACCCACCACAGGAGTCCTTACATGAGCACGCATTTCGTTGGCGAAGGCAATATCGGTTCTGCGCCAGATTACCGGGAGTTCCCGAATGGAAACGAAGAGCCGCGCAGGCTGCTGCGCCTGAACGTCTACTTCGACAATCCCGTCCCGACCAAGGACGGCTACGAGGACCGCGGCGGCTACTGGGCGCCCGTCGAGCTGTGGCATCGCGATGCTGAGCACTGGCAGACCCTGTACAAGAAGGGAATGAGGGTGCTGGTCGAGGGCCGCACGGTCAAGGATGAGTGGGAAGACGCCGACGAGAACGAGCGCGTCACCTTCAAGATCGAGGCCAGGCGGGTCGGCATCCTGCCCTACAGGATCGAAGCGATCGCGGTCAGCCCCAAGCCAAGAAGCTGGTCCAGCGCTACGTCGGCAACGACGATCCGGATCAGCGTCCGCTGGTCCGCTTCCGTCTCGGCGACCTCTGGGTCGATCCGTTCATCCGTCCCAAGGGTGACCGTAAGGGTGAGCCCGCGGCCAGCCTCAAGGCCCGGCTGCTCAAGGCCGAGCTGCTGGACCCCGCCGAGTTGGCGGCGATCGAGCAGTACGAGCTGATCACCCGTGGCATCGGCTATAACGTTCTGTACGCTGCCAAGAAGCACTTTGCGACTTATGACATTGTCGAGAAGGCTCCTGGATGGATCACAATTACGACACTCGGCATCGGAATTTTTGCCTTGGTCATTCCGGGGCTTACCAACGAAAAGCTCGCAGCCGCCATCCTGATCGTCGGTATCGCTTCCATCTACTTCAACCAGTTCCAACTGCAAAGTGAAAAATATGCCAAAGCCGGCGGTGAGTTGATACGACAGTTCAACGGACTTCGCAGCATCTATAACCACGCGCAATCACATAGCGCCGAGGCCAGTGTCGATGACTTGGAGGATCAATACAAAGGTGTTCTTGCCCAATCGGAACAGGTGTGGCTTCACAAGCACATCTTTCTGAGCGATTGGTATGCGCACTACAAAATCTTCTGGCAAGCCCAGATCGGCTGGCTGGACGAACAGCTCCATTTCAAATTCTGGCGTGACAAGGTGCCATTGACGCTCAGCATGACACTTGTGCTTGCATTTGCGGTCGCAGCTTATTGCACAGTTTCCAAACTGATGGAGCGGTTCGGATCCGCATGTTAATGCTGGGATTGATTCTGTCAGGATTCCCTAGAACCTATCTCAAAATTGCCTGAGCAGTAGAAGTACCGCAGAAACCTGCACAAACCCGAGGAAATTTTCCGGATGGAACTCCCAGCGATTCAATAACCGACGCTTGTGCTTGATCCAGGCGAAGAACCG